>JARGFR010000100.1 GCA_029210985.1 Spirochaetaceae bacterium
GCCGAACCTTCCCGAACTCGTGCCGTTACTGCTTTTTTTTGCATCCTTACCTCACATTGAAACGTCCGAGCCGATGCTCGAGGAGTCGAGCCGAAAGACTGGTCAGCAGGACGATGATTGTCAGCACCGCAGCCGCGGCGTATGCCCGCTCTTTCACCACGGCTATTGGCGACGATAGCTGGAAAAAGACCGACAACGGGAGTGTGGCCGCCGGCCGGGAAAGGGAATCCGGTATGTAGTCGGTGAACCCGGCCGCAAAGAGGACAGTTGCCGAGTTGCCGATTGCTCGGGTGAATCCGAGGATTGCCCCTGTGATGATCCCGGGCACGGTCTGGCGTAACCCGACTGTGACAAAGCAGATGGATTTAGTTGCGCCCAGGCTGAGCGCGCTTTCGTTAAGCCCCTGGGGTATGGCAACGAATGCCTCGTCGAACGTGCGGGTCATGATGGGGACAACGAACGCTCCAACTGCAATCATCCCGGCGCCGAGCGAAGCACGCGCACCGGCGAATTGCATCACCACGAACGCCAGCGCTCCGAACACGATGGTCGGCACACCGGTCATCGCATTCATCCAGAGCCGGACGAGTTTCAGTAGTCGTGACGTCGGCTTGAGTGTGGTGTGAATCCATAAGGTGCTCAGTAAGGATATCACAAATGCGATGACCGTCGCACCGGCCGCCAGGTAAATCGACCCGACAATGGCATTGGCAATCCCTCCCTCGCCTCCCAGGTAGAACCCTCCTGAAGGGGTATCCGTCAGCATCTGCCAGTCCAGCAGGGGAATCCCGAGCGAGAGCACACTCCACAGGAGCGATCCGAGCGCCGCTGCTACAAGCCCGAGGGCAATACAGCTCACCGTACGCATAGCGCCTCCTGGACCTTCTTCATCAGACCGCCGCTTGCCAGGACGAAAAGTGCCTCCACGACAATCAGCAGAAGCGCGGCGGCCATGATGGCTCCTTCATACCGCGGTATCGAGAGGAGTTCGCCGTAGGTATTCACTATCAGCGCGGAAAGCGGGTAGACCGGATCGAACAACCCACGCGGAATCCGGGCGACGTTGCCCACTACCATAACAACCGCCATCGTTTCCCCGGCTGCTCTGGTGAACGCCAGGGTCGACGCGGCGGTGATACCCGGAACAGCTTTCCGGAGCACGACCGTGCGGACCATCGTCCCGACCGGTGCGCCCAGTGAAAGCGCCGCCTCCCGCAGGCCGCGGGGCACGGCCATGATCGCCTGGCACGAGAGCTGAATCTGAACGGGAAGCACCATCAGTGCCAGCACCAGGCCTGCAGCAAGTGCGCTGTATCCCGTACCGACAATTCCCAGCGGCGCCATAACTCTCACCCGGAGAAACGGGACAATCACGGTGACACCCCACAGGCCGTAGACGACAGACGGGATTCCTGCAAGAAGATCAACTATGGTTCTCATCAGATGTCTGAGACGCTCGGGCAGGTATTCGACCAGCCCAACCGCCGCCAACGTGCCGATCGGTATTGCGATCACTATAGAAAGGAGGCTCACCGTGACCGTCCCGACGGCGAAGGCCCACAGCCCGAACTCGCCGTGAGTCGGCCGCCAGTCTGTCCCGAATATCACATTGAAAAAACCGACGCCGGAGAGCGAAGAAATCGCTTTGAACAGGAAGGAGCCAACGAGCGTCACTGAGAGCAGCGCCATCAACGCAATGGCGATCACTCCGGCACCGCGCAGAACACCGGAAAGGCCCGGAAACAAACGTCTCGTTGTGCGGGTCGCCACCCGCGTGACGGCGAGGGGTCCATTTGAGATCTGCACTGACCGACCGTCGGCCGCGCCGCTCATCGCGCCAGCATCCTGGCCGCTTCGTCCAGCTGCTCCTGCCGGACACGAATATACCCGGCCTCCTCCACGTATGCCTGTCCGTCGGTCAGAACCCACCGCAGGAACTCGAGAGCCGCCGGGTTGGTTGGTACGCCCTTGCTGACCAGAAAGAGGTCTCTCGCCGGCGGCGAGGGATAGTCGCCCGCGGCAATCGCGGATGTCACCGCGTCAAGGTTGTCGTAGAACCGTTCATCCTTCTCAATGGCTCCGTTCCCGTTGAGGTCCAGCGGGATAATTTCAATACCGTCGTACGGTTTGCCGGTCTCCTGCGAGTAAGCGTAGTTGATGTTGTTGTAGCCGATGCCTCTGGCGTCCTGGCGTACCGCTTCCAGAAGTCCGGGATCTCCGGAGACTGCCGTCCCGGCCAGATCCTCCTGACCGGCGGCTCCGAGATACCGTGCCCACATGGCGGCGGCCCCGGACGAGTCACTGCGGGTATAGACAGAAAACTCATCGGGTGAGTAACGACCTCCGGCGGTTCCCAGGAACAGGGCAGCCAGACTTTCCCGGTCTATCCCTTTCCGTAGGATCTCTGCAGCCGCCGGGTGCGCCGAATTGAGCGTGCCGACCACCGCATCCCGGGTCACGGGGAACGCCGTCGCACCTTGTTGGAGCTCTTCTGAGTGGACCGGTCGGGAAACCATCCCAAAATCCACCGCGCCGCCAAGCGCGTCCGCCATACCCTTGCCAGCGCCGCCGCCTGAAACATCGATCCGTACACCCGGGTTGATTGAAGTGTATTCGTCCACCCAGAGGACAACCATCGGATAGAGTGCGAACGCCCCGCTTACGCTGACGGTGCCGGTTAAACCCGTTTTGTCGTTCTCCGCCTCGTTGTTTCCGCCGGCCTCGACCGACGTAAGCCCTGCCGCGATTAAGAACACCACGATAAGACCGGACATTGGGACCCGGAACCGCTGCTTTGTAGAAATCATCTATTTACTCCTTCTTCTTAATTCGAGTTTTTCTACCGACTGAGTCGGATATGAGTCACAGCCAAACTCATTTCGCGGCGCGAGAAGCCTCCCGCTTGATGATGTCGGCAAGTGTGGTGTCTTCCATAATTCCAGATATGGTGTCCCGTACCTGCCGGAAAACGGCCAGGAGCGCCGGGCTCTTTTCAACAGGTGTGTGTTCAAAGAAGTAAGTGCTCACCGACTCCACCGGCGCGAGCGCCCCGTCGAACAATCTGACAATTTCAGCCAGGGAGATGTCCGACGGATCCTTAGACAACCAGATCCCGCCATCCGAACCGCGGCGGGTCCTGACGTATCCCGCCCCTTTCAGGATGAGAACGATCTGCTCCAGGAACTTCCTCGGGATCGTCTTCCGTTCGCATATGTCGCTGATCTTAACCGGTGTCTCGACGCCGAACGTCGCAACATCGATGAGAGCCAATAGCGCATACTCGCTCTTCCTCGACAGCTTCACACTCGTCCTCCACTTTGTATACCAATATGATAGACAAAGACGACAATTGGTGCAAGAGACGTTGGCCGGTCTGCTCGAGAAGCTTGTCCGGCCTTGAGGTGTTTAGTCAAAACGAGTTTAGGTCATGTCGTCGGGTGGCGGAGAAAACGAACCGGAACAGAATCGAAAGGATGCAGAGACACGCTATGAGTTACTGTGATGAAGACAGATTGTGTGAGGTGTACTCGGGGTGCTGGTCGAAACCTGTACGGCCGTAGTCGCGCTCCCGATGTCCGGCAGGGAAAGTGTGACAGCGATTCCAGTCAAGGTTTTATCCTTGACATCACCGGAATACAGTGATAAACGTTCATTGTCTATAATATTGATAGACAATATCAATAAATTGGCGAGGACGAACTTGGAAGACGATGGAATGACTCCCGGAATAGACCAAAGGGGCTTCGTATCGACAGGAACACAGGTCGGGTCCTCCAGCGGATCAACGATCTTGCCTAGTCGTGGGGAATGGGGTGCCATCGCCGCATCGATAGCGGTTTTCTTCGTCGTGTTCGTGATCGCCGGGTTAGTGGTACGAAATCCGGCACTCTCCGGTGGAATAGGACTGTCGATTAACTGGACGGTTGTTGTTCTTACGGTGATTTTCGAATTCCTCGACGCCTCGGCGGGTATGGGCTTCGGTACGGCCATAACGCCAATGCTCCTGATCCTGGGTTTCTCTCCGATTCAGATCGTCCCCGTGGTGATGGTACAGCAGTCCGTCGCCGGATTAACCGGGGCCTGGCTGCATGGCCGATTCGGCAATGTTCGTTGGACATTTCGGCCCATGTCCGAAACATTACGCCTCTGGCTGATTATCGCCGGTTCGGGGTGTCTCGCAGTGATTGTCTCTGTCACCTCGGTTTATGGAATATTCAAACTTGCTGAGAAATGGATCCATCTCTATGTCGCGATCCTCCTAACTCTTATGGGATTTGTTTCACTGTTTCATTCCAGGAAGAAAAAGGAGTACGCACCAAATCGCATGGTGTTTTTCGGTGCCTTGGCCGGCTTCAACAAGGGTATAGGCGGTGGTGGATATGGACCCGTCATCACGATCGGGGGAATCCTCTCCGGCATTCCCGTGAAATCAATGATGGCGATTACCGCTTTGTCCGAAGGAACCGTCTGCGTTGTATCGGTCATGGTCTGGGGGGTACTCGCCAGATCCGGAACGACGGTGGATTTCGTCTTGTTGCCCTCCATGATGATCGGGAGCGTGTTTGCCGCTGTCATGGCTCCGTATGCCGTGAAGATTGTACCGGAGCGGTTCTGGAAATGGTTTGTACCGGCGTATTCCTGTGTGTTGGCGCTTTACACTCTTGTCAAGGTTTTCGTCCGATGATTTCGGCAATGAGCGGGATCGAGGAAGGATCGTTTGAGAGGCGAAAGGACATCAGGGAGGTCTGATGAAACTATCTATGAAGAGCGAATATGCGTTCTTGGCTTTGATTGATTTGGCCGCGAATTACAGTCAGGGATACATGAAAATCGCGGAAATCACAGAGAAGCGCAGTATTCCCCGGAAATACCTCGAGCAGATCATGCTGATCCTCAAGGGAAGCGGTTATGTGAAAAGCCGCATGGGTCCGGACGGCGGTTATAAGCTCGGTATGAAGCCGGAGGATATCAGTCTCGCAGAGGTGATCAGACTCCTTGACGGTGCATTGGCCCCGGTTCTGGCGGTCAGTGAATATTTTTACGAATCATCAATCATCGAACAAAGTCACGAATTGATGGAGGTATTTTCCGATATCCGGATTTTTATCGCAAATCGGCTTGAAAACACTTCTCTGAAAGACCTCATTCCACTCAATGAGTGAGATGAAGGTGAACATGCTGCTCAACATTTTTTCAAGCCGAAAGTCCCGAAATCTCAATGGCTGGATAGACCTACTGGAACAGAGTCGGCAGTCGAACAGATCCATGAGGGTTGCACTGGAATTAACATGTCGTGACACTTTTGTGGAAGGATATATCGTTTATAAATTCAGTGCCTCTTACAGAGACTCTGATGACGGCACGACTGTAAGCCCTTTTGAGAAAAACTATGGAGGATACCTCGAAGGAGATGGACCTCGAATGAAGTCATTTTGCCTGACCCGGGTGGTGAAACGTCTAAAAAGGGATCTCAGAAAGCTATCCGAAAAGGGTATTGAAGTCCGAATTATCGGCTCTCAATCTTGGACGACCAAAGATTCGGGCGGTGGAAATGAAGAATGTATGAAACGATGGGGTGTGCTTTCCTAAGTTTCCGATTTGTTCCGTACCGATTACGGTTAAGGGAGAGGCGTTCCAGCCCTCAGACCTCCGCTTGTCCACTCATGGAAAATGATTCCACCCGATACCGGAAGATCCCGACCACTGAAAACGATGACGTGGAAGGGCGGGCTGTACCACAGCATTCTCGGGATCGGTATGACCCCGATTATCACAAAATCTCTGGCGGTAGAACTCTCGAAGGATGATATAGATTCGCGGAGACACCCCGGTGAACATCACCGCTGTATCGGGGTGGATCTCGGTGAAGTCGTCGAATTTTGTTCTGGTCATGTCCTATAAAACAATAAACTAACATACCGCCTGGAGATGTTCATTCGAAATTGATCCTCCCGCCAAAGAAGTACCAGGGCGATAAGGCCATGGGCAAGTTGAGGACCTCAATCTGTATTTTCTTTCTAATGTATCTTTGTCAGCTGTTGGAGAAAGAGCTCCGGGCTCCACAGTTCCAATGACGGCTAACCCGCTTTTCTCACCAGAAACGTCAGGCGATCAATAATTGAGATTATTTGATGATTCTGTCTCATTAGAGAAGTCAGTATGGAATTACACCGGAAACTTTTTAATAACCAATCATTATTTTGATCGATTTTCCGCCATTTTATAGGCCTTGAATGCGTACCTCTCCGTTGTTTGGATATAGAGGTGTTGAAGTTGCATTGGAGGTTATAGCGTCGAGGCGATCCGACGCCAGATATCCCAATACGGGAAGCTTTCGGGAAGACTGACCCATACCCGTCTGATGGAGATTCTTACCGTCGCTGAGACTTTCAACAATTTCAACCGGAGTGTTGAGGGAAGGCTTCTGTGATGGGAATCTTCAGTGGGAATAGACCTCTTGAGGAGAAGAAAGAACACATATGCAAACGCGGAAAACCAAAGTCGCAACTGGTTCGAACTCATCCACGCGCTTGAAGTGCGAGAAGCAAAGAGATCCAGTTTTTGCTCTTTAATCCGATTCTCCATATCACCTCGGCCGCAGTAAAGATCTTCATAGAGAGTTTTCCCATCATCGTTGATGTTGGTAACAATAAATCGTGGATTGGAACCCTATACTTGATCTTAAGTGTTTCACACCGGGAGAGTATGTTGTCCCGGCAGAATCCCGAGTCACCACGAAAGGTGATTCTCACCTCCGGAAATTGTTGTCGAATCTTGCCCACCAGATTCTCCAGAATTTCTTCAGTTCCCAGGCACCCATCAATATTAGCCGGACGTAGTCGGGCAGCCAGAAGATGCTCGCCGCTGAATACATACAGGGGCATGTAGCAGTAATGATCGTAGTAGCCATGGAAGAACTTCATTTCCTGATCTCCATAGAGGGGAACATCGGTGGCATCAAAATCCGGAATGATTGACTCGGGAGGACGCTCAAAACTTTCGAGAAAAATCTGGCAGAACAGATCTTCGATTTGTTGGTTGTCCCAACGGATCTTGGTATATCGATTTCCGTATTCAAGATCGTCTTGTTGACCAAGCTCCAGCCGATTCAGAGTGCTTTTTCCCGCAATCTGCCGCTCTTCGGATGTGCAGGCATATTATTGAAGAAGCGGATCGTAACGCAGTTGCTCATGATCATTGAGATCCTCATATCCGTGAACCAGGGCAAAGATACGCTGAGTGAGCAGGCTTTTCAGGCTATGTTTGATGCGATAATTCTCCCGCAAATCTGTGAAGCAAGAGGAGAGCCTTTTGATAACTTGATATCGTTGTTCCAGTTTGCCCAGCAGAAGAAACCCTCCATCGCTGGAGTTTACTTTTGAATCAATACTTACGACGATTTTTCGGTTATCAAGTCCTTGCAGGGTTAGTTGTCGGTCATTACACTCTGTCGTCATAAGGGACTCCTTCCTTATGGTTTGTATTTCTTTGGTCAGTAATACAATAACATAAGAAGGGCCCTTATTTTTTTATGCTGGTGAGATTTCCGGGTTAGGAGGCAGCGAATGGGGCTCCTACTACGACGCCCTGAATGTGGCGATTTCCGCCGGCGATCCTCCGGATGTGGCCGTCATGCACGGATCGAACCTTCCGGATTATACCAGCCGGAATCTGATCCTGCCTCTGGATAATCGTTATGTTGATTTTGGAATTGACCCCCGGGATTGGACTGCTCCCGCCGCAGGCGCTGTAAGCTACGAGGATTCCTCATACGGAGTACCATTCGATCTTCACGCCAACCTGTTTCATGTCAATGTCGATCTATTCCGGAAAGCCGGGCTTGTTGACTCCTCAGGTAAACCGATTATGCCTACCAGCCGTGAGGAATTTTTCGAACAGGCGCGAATAATGAAAGAAAAGACAGGAGCCTATTATCTGGTGACCGATGCGGTTCAATTCCCGATAGGTGTTCGAATCCTCTTCACACTCGTCTGGCAGCAGGGCAGTGATTTAATCTCGGCTGATGGGAAAATCGCAACCGTCGATACACCAGAAGCCGCGGAAGCGATTGATTTTATGTTGGAATTGTTTGATGGCGACTACTCGGATTCGAGCCTGGATTATACGGCATCCCAAGACGCTTTTCTCAACGGCCGAGCCGCAATCCTCCATGACGGCACTTGGGCCGTCGATCAGTACGATAGAGAAGCACCATTCGAATACCGTGCCATGGATTTCCGACTCTGTATGAAGTACCTGCCGTCTGGGCCAATTCCCATACCTGGGTAATTCCCAAGCAAAAAAACGACGACAAGTACGATGCCGCCATGAGATTTCTGGCATTCTTAAACGATCATGTTTATGACTGGTCTGCCGGTACCGGTCATTTGGCCCCTAGGAAATCCGCACTCAAAGCCCTTGCAGATACCCAAGTCCCTCAACGGGAAAACTACGCCGGAACAGCCGATATTTCCAAACTTGTACCCGCCATCGTGAACTGGCAAGCCGTCGAAGACATTCTGAAAGAAGAAAATGAAAAGACTTGGCTTCTCGGAGCCGATCCGGCAACAGTTTTGGCCGAAGCCGACGCCCGTATCAATACCCAACTGAACCGATGAGAGACAATGTAAGAATCGCAGTCGCCGCCTGTGGGGTACCTCGGGCGGCGACCTATTACAGTTCAGCGGGATCGCAAACCCACGGCAATGGAGGGTACGGAAGCCAAAACAAGCAGGGCGCCGAGGATTCTCAGCAATACCAGTGCCGAAACCAGCGGAAGAAGTATCATGAAAAGCCCCAGCAGCAGCATCAAAATAGCGGTACCGGTCGCCAGGAGATCGTCCTTCAGCGACGGTTCTTTCCAGAAAAGCAATAAGGATGCTCCGACCAGGTTCAGCCCGGCGATAATGAAAAGGAACGACGCCCAGAACTGACCCGTCGCCGATGGATTGAGAAGCACCGCGGCGCCTAAAATCAGGCGCAGTAAAGCCCCGGCAACGGACCATGCATCGGATCGGTCCGAGGAGCCTCGATGCCGAAGAACCGAAACCAGACGTTCGACGCCGTCGACGACGAGGAACGCACCCAAGGCGACGGCCGCTACCGCCAGACCGGCGGTGGGCCAGAAGAGCAGTAAGATTCCGGCGATCAGGCCCACGGCTCCCTTGGCAATCATTAACGGCGCAAAATACCTTGCCGACCGCTTTTGGGGACCGACCTCTTCAATGGTGACTTTGATGTCCGGATCAGCGGACATAGAAATCCTCCTTCTACAATTTCAGCACATGTTTAACCGACTCCAGATTAAGCCGGAAAAACGATCCCCGTCCTTCCAGAAAGCCATGGGCCTCCAGAAGATGAATGGAGAGATCAGTGTAGAACAGCTTCTCACCGGATTCCTTTCTCTCGACCGTCACATTGATTTTTCGACGGATGCCGTCTTCCCAGGGACACGCCAGATGACCGCGGGCTTCATCTGTCTGCACCAGCCACTCCTCTTCGACGGTTACCGGTTCTCCGAGGCCTTTGCGCCCTTCATTCATAAAAAACTGCAGCCGTTCCGCCACTTCCGCGGAGTCGAGCCCCAGATGGCGCATCACCTGTCCGTCTTCATCGATGATGGTGGACAGATTACGTCTGTCGGATCCCAGGAAACCCTCAGCTGTGATGATGCCCGGGGCCATGTTTTCCTGAGCTCTTTTCAGTTCGGGTGTCATTTTCATCGTGGGCCTCCCTTACGCGAAGGAATCATAGTAAATATGATCCTGAGTCATTCCGTTGTCGTTCATCACGCGATTACACGCATCGATCATACCCGGCGAGCCGCACAGATAGCCCTCCATCAGCCTGCCTTCGGTCTTGATTTTCTCCTTCAGATAGGAGTCCAGAACATCGGTAATCAGCCCGGTCGGTCCGTCCCAACCGTCACCTTCCTGAGGTTCGGAGAGAGCGGGAACGAAATGGAAATTGGGCATTTTTTCCTCGAGTTCTCTCATCTGGTCGAGATAAAACATATCCTTGGTACTCCGTGCACCGAAGAAATACCACACCTCCCGATCCTTTTCTCCCTTCTCCACCATGTCGTTCAGCATGGATTTAAAGGGAGCCATTCCCGATCCGCCGGCCACACACAGCATGATGGAGTCACTGTCGGTTCGTTTGAAGTCTCCAAAGGGACCGACAAGCCCCATCTTCTGTCCAATCTTCAGGTGTTCATGAACATAAGTCGTGGCGATTCCACCGGGAACCAGACGTACGAGAACTTCGATGTGATTCCTGTCCGAGGGTTTGGACGACATGGAGTAGGCTCTCTGTGTCTCTCCCTTGATCTTATCATATGGCGGGATCACCAGCTGAACGTACTTGCCGGCCTCAAAATCGACGGTTTCATCGCCCAGATCGAAAAGTACCTCTTTGATGTCATAGGTGACATCCTTAATGGATTCCACCTTCGCATTGTACTGCTTGACGTTGAACAGATCCTCGGGAATCTCGATGCCGATATCTGTCTTCACCTTCACCTGGCAGGCCAATCGGATATTGTCCTTAAGTTCCTCGGGGGTGAGATAGGGGGTTTCGGTGGGCAGGTGGGGGCCCACATCGCTGGTCACCTTGCATTTGCAGGCGCCGCAGCTGCCCCGTCCGCCGCAGGCCGACGGGAGATAGAGTCCCTCGGACGAGAGAGTCATCAACAGCGGAGAACCGCCCCTGACCAGCATTTCTTTCTTGCCGTCATTGACATCGATGGTCACCTCGCCGTAGTTGTTGGCCACCATGTCCACAACCGATATAAAGGCGGCCAGGATGCCGGCGATTCCGGCGATGGCCAGGGGTGCGATCAGATATGCCATTCCTTGCCCTCCTTATTGAACGTTGAGCATTCCGCTGAAGCCGACGAATGCCAATGCCATAAAACCGATGGTGATAAGTGTGATTCCGGGCCCCTGAAGTCCCCCGGGTACGGGTGCTCTGGCGACTTTTTTGTTGATGGCCGACAGCGCCATGATGGCCAGCCACCATCCCAATCCGCTGCCTAAGCCGAAGAACACGGACTGAAGGAAATTATAGTTTCGGATCTGCATGAACAGAGCCACACCAAGGATGGCACAGTTCACTGTGATGAGGGGAAGGAAAATCCCCAAGCTCATGTAGAGAGCCGGGGACACTCTGTCGATGATCATCTCCAGCATCTGGACCGTAGCGGCGATGACGATGATGAATACGATGTACCGGTACACCATCAGATCCAGGGGAATCAGCACATAATTCATAACGGCCCAGTTAATCGCCGTGGTGATGGTGAGTACCACCGTCACGGCCAATCCCAGACCGTTGGACGACTTCATGTCCTTGCTGATGGAAATGAACGAACACATTCCCAGGAAGTTGGTTAGGAGAATATTACTGGTGAATACCGAGGCGAAAAGGATGACGAGAGGATTAATCTGGGGTGTCATCAGGCTTCCTCCTTCTTAAACATGATGGTCTTTGCGGCCCAAATGATACTCCCCAACAGAAAGAACGCACTGGGTGGCATCACCATGATGGTCCAGGTGGTAAAGCCTTCGCCGAATATCTGGTATCCCATCAGGGACCCAGCCCCGAGGAGTTCCCGGATGATGGCGATGAGAACCAGCACGCCCATGTATCCGACTCCGCTGGTGAGACCGTCCCACAAGGCCAGCATCGGCGGGTTGGACTGGGCGAAGGCTTCGGCACGTCCCATGATGATACAGTTGGTGATAATGAGTCCGACATAGGGGCCCAAAGCCTTGGAGATTTCGGGCATGTAAGCCCTTAAAGCAATGTCCACGATAATGACATAAAAAGCGATAATGAGAGTCTGGACAATCATCCTCACCTTTCTCGGGATGAGTGTCTTAAGCAGGGAGACCGTGGTGTTTGAAAGGCCCGTAACGAATATCACCGCCACAGTCATAATCAACGTGTTGGTGAGATCGTTCGTCACGGCCAGGGTGGAACAGATTCCCAATATCTGAACGAAAATCGGATTATCGGTCCAAAGGTTTTTCTTCAGGACGGCGACGGGTGTTTCACTGCTCATTTGGCCGCCTCCTGACGCAGATATTCAATTTCATTATTGATGATCACCTCCATGGCGGCACTGGTCAGAGAAGCGCCGGTGATGCCGTCGACGGTACTGTTTTCCTTATCGTCATCCACACCGCCCTCGCCTTTCCGGACCGTGATTCCATCCGGTCCGATTTGTTCTTCACGGAACTGGTCTTTGAACCAGTCTTCTTCGATACGCCCTCCGAGGCCCGGGGTCTCAGAGTGGCTGATGACGTCCAGTCCGATAATTTGAGACAAGGAACT
>JARGFR010000101.1 GCA_029210985.1 Spirochaetaceae bacterium
TGGAAGCACCTGACAGCTTGAATTTGGAGGTCGGGGAAGGGGTGTTGAGAAACCGGCAAGGTTTTGGGCACTCTAGATTCTTTAATCGAGCCGTGAGAAGCTGATTTATGTCTGTGACCCAAAGAAAAATTGATCGGAACCTGTCTTACCACGGACTCGCCGTTCTCTGTATAACATTCCTGTCGACCTTTACCCATATCTTCGCAGATATTTCTTCCTACGTTCTGCCGGCATGGGGCCTTGTGTTCTTCGTGTTCTTCTATGTTATGGAGCAGAAGCACCGCCCGCTTCCCGTCGCGGATCTGGTAACCGGCGGAAGAATTGCCGTTGCGCTGCTTTTTTTTGGCTTTGCCGCATCAGGCATTCTGACACTGGCATCGGCGCTGGCCCTGATCGTTCTTCTGGAAGCCGCGGATGGTTTTGATGGTTGGTTGGCCAGAAAGTACGGACCGACAGAGTTCGGTTCTTTATTTGATATGGAGGGCGATGCCTTCATCATTATGCTGCTCTCTTATGCGGCGGTTCACTTCACGGGAGCACCATTGTGGGTTCTGATTCCAGGTCTGCTCCGCTATGTGTTCTTTTTTCCTTTTCTTTTTCTGAAACCTGTCGGTAGCAAGTTTCCCAAAATGCTTTCCTGGTTCAGCAAAACCATCTGTGTCGCAGCTGTTTTCTGTCTGGGCTCCGTTTGGTATCTGCCCTCCGCTTCATTGACGGCAGTCGGGATTGTCACGGTACTGTTGGCAGTCTCTTTTCTGTGGGAGACATATATCTACGTTGCCGTCTTTTTCCAAGCACGCAGCCGATAATTGATCCAGGCGTTTTTAAGCAGGATTCTCAAGGCGTTTCCCCCGAGCAGGTTTTGCCACCACGGAGTATTGAGCCTCAACGGGCGTAATAACGGAACTGCTCCGGCGATGATCCGATCCCGTATCCGATCGATACCGAGCCATTGTGTATGGTCTTGATCGAGAATGTTCACGAATCCGAATTCTTCGGCTATTTTATCGGATTCCCGGGTGAGAAGTGAGTTGACGGCATGCCATCCCTCTCTGAAATCCTTGAGAGGTCGTTGAGCTGATGGTGCTGATGACTCCGGGGTTCGAAAATCATCCCAGAATACCAGCACGTCATCGGCACGGGTATTTTCCGCAATCCTTCGAAACAGCATCCTCGGATCGGCACAGTGCAGCCAACTTTCGATTCCGAAGAACAATCGCCTTCCGGCAGCATAATGAATTAAATTGTAGGAAGATTGATCCAGATAGCTCCCGCAGACAACTTCCACATGCCGCCCGGCCGATCGGACCTTGGCCATTTCCGCTTGTCGGGGACTGAGTGTAATACCGTAGTAGCGGCCGGCATAACGATCTGCAAGCCATATCAGGCTTGAACCGATACCGCAGCCAAGATCAATCACGGTTTCCGCCTTCACATCCCTGATTATTTCCAGAATCCGTCCTTCCTGAAAGACGAACGGGTTCACCGCATCGGGATGGTGTACCGCCCGATGAATAGCCGCATCTCCGGCTCCTTCGCCGAAGGTGATAAATCGTCGTGTATTGCGGTCGTAATAGCGTTTGACATCCTCTTCAATATTCATTTGCGACTCCTGCAGGAAGAGATGCCAGCATCAGGCCGATGACCACCTGAACCAGATCGCGCAATCGCGTCACCATCACATAAGCCGCCGAGGTACCCGGATCAAGGCCCATCCAGGCGCCGGAGCCCAACATTCCGGCATCATAGACACCCACCGCCCCCGGCACAGGGGCATAATGGGTTGCACGGGACACACCGGCCAGCGCCATGGCTTCATACCAGGCCAGCGGTGTTCCCGAAAGGATGAAGAACAGTTTGATTTCCATTATCACCAGCAGCGGTGTTTGCAGAAGAGAAAGAAGAAGAAGTATACGAACCGGCATGCTCCGTTCTTTCCTGGCTGAATTCCGGAAAAGCATGGCAAAGTACCGGTGAACTTGCCGACGCCGGGAAGGATTCTGACCCGACAGTTTCATGATGAGTCCCACAAAGGCGCGGTACGCCTTCCGATTCGATGCCGGCAGCAGCGCACCCACGAGCAGGGCCGCTGCAGGTATCAAGGAATAATATTTCTTATCAAATACATTTCCGGGCAGCAGAACGACGAGTGTGACGGTTAACAGGCCGGCGAAGAACTCATATCCTCGGTCCCGCATCAACGCTGGCAGTGTGGATTGGACGGGATGTCCGCGCCGGGCCAGATATAGTATTTGAACCGGCTCGCCGCCGAAGTGCGGCCCGGGTGTGATATAGCTCCATGCAAATCCCGAGAGACGGGCGGCGGTGGACCTATTCAAACCGACACGGGCGCCATGCTCCCGGCAGAAAAACCGCCAGCGTTCTCCCATCATAATCCACGCGGCGGTTTCAAATAGAAGGAGAGCGACGAGAGACCCGGCTCCGAATCCCGACGCCCAGTCAGCCAGCGCGCCCCCGGGTATGTCCCGGATCAGCGGCAGGCAGAGCAGAAGGGCCGGCGGGATGATGATCCATGAGATCCATCGTTTCATCCTCATCTCACCATCCCTTCCAGGAAGTCTACGGCCGTATCCATGGTTTTTTCCCAGTTGGGGAATTCCCCGGAGCGCTCAAGAGCCGCTTTTGACAGACGGACACGAAGCTTCGAATCGGTTGCCAATCTGTGAAGTATTTCAGCCAGATAATCTGTTTTCTCCGGGGAAATCAGGAATCCATCCACACCGTGGCGAATCAGTTCTTCAGCGCCGCCGTTCTGTGAACCGATGGGAATCAATCCGGCTCTCATTGCCTCAAGGTAGACGATGCCAAAGCCTTCCATGTCCGAGGGTACGGCGAGTACGTCGCATCGAGACCGGATATAATCCAATTCTTCATCATCGATCCGTCCATGGAATCTGACCATTCCGTTTTCAACGAGATGTGAAAAAGAGGTCCTACAGTGTTCGGCATAGCGGATATCCACACTGTTGTCGCCGACGATATCCAGTTCCCAGCTTGCTTCATTGATGGTTTCAAGGGCTCTCATCAACCGATCCAGGCCTTTTCGGGGAATCAGGTTTCCGACAAAAAGAACTTTCAAACCCTCCATGGGTTCTCTCGGTTCTCCAAACGTGTTGTCGGCTCCAGGTGTGACAACACGAGAGGGAATCGCCGAGGTGCCGATGAGGTGACGGACACTGATCTGTGTATTCCGGCTGTTGGCGATGTATCCGTGGACTGATTTCAGAAAACTTCTCTCCATCCATGAAACCAGCTTTTTCTCGAGAAACGGTAGGCTTTCAAGATATCGCAGATGGTGGACGACAGCCGCCGTGACAAAACCGGATCGGTTGAGACGTCGAAATGCCATGAACAGGGAAGGATGATTGAGTTCGTCGGCCAGGATCAGATCGGGAGATTCTTCGGTGATTCTGCACCTGAATCGACGTCCATTCTGTCGCAGCAAACTGAACAGGCGACCCTGCTTCTGAGACACCATGGTCACGGTGTGTCCGCGATCCTCCAAACGTCGTCTCAGGTGATCATCATAGAGGAACCCTCCGGAACGCCGATCCAATTCTCCATAAACAATGAACACAACATTCAAATCGGGCCGCTCCATTGAGCCCACGCCGAATCATGCTCCCATAATCGCACAACCATTCCAGATAATTGATATTTTTCCAGACGGGAGTGAAGATCGTCCCACAATATGCGGGCGAACAGTTCGAGTGAGGGATTTCGTCCGGCGAAGGATTTTGCGTCATTGAGCATCGAATCACGGAATCCGGCAACGGCATTCTCGATGTGTGTCTCCACATCAACGAGGTCCACAAGATACTCATGCCGATCCAGTTTAGCGGCGGAAAGCCTCAGCTCCAGTTTATAGTCATGTGCGTGAGGATGATTCTCATCACCCCAATCGCCGCCGATGAGATAGTGACGTGCGGAAAAATCTTTTTTCAGGCATAGAGTATACACTACGAGTCTCCTTTTATGGTTTGAGGACAATTTGAAGGCTGTCTTCCCTACTGTCGATCAGGCGGTAAGCCTCGTTGGCATCTTCCAATCGAAAAGAATGGGTCACCCATTCCGGATCACCATTCCGTTCCAGCCAATCAACCGCCGAACGAAATCGCCGTTCGTGAGTCCATCGTCCCCGGAGCTCCGGTGCGAGGGTGGAGACCTGGCTGCTGATGATGTGCTGGCGTCTTCGATGAAAAGCCGGACCCAGATCGAGATGGACATCCTTGCCCCCGTACCAGGATCCGATGACGATGCGGCCGTCGTATCCGGCGGCATCGACTGCGGTCTGCAGGCCTTTCGGATTCCCGGAAACTTCAATCACCCGATCCGCATCTCCGAATATCGGATCACCGGCCAACTCATCCGGATCCATGATGACGGTGTTTTTGATCTTCCGGGCTCGGTTTCTTCTGGATTCCCTGACGTCCACCCCGATCAGCCTCTCCAAAGAGTATTCGGCCAGCATCGAAAGACATAGCAGGCCGACGACTCCCAAACCGATGACGATGATCCGTTCACCGAGTCGGGGAGATGCATCATGAACGATACCCAAAGCGGTTTCCGTGTTCGGCAGCAGGACGGCGCGTTCCGGCTCCCAATGCCGGGGCAGGGCCAGCCAGGCATCATTGCCGACAACCGCCCGATCGGCATGGGGGTGAAAGGCCAGAACCAGTTCCTCACCATCGGATATCGTCCCGATCAGGTTGTATCCGTAGGGACAGGGATATTCGGCCGGACGTCTGAGTGACGGTATGCTCTCGTCCAAATCAATGTCCTTGGGAAATTCCCCATGCCAGAGAAGTGATTCGGTCCCGGAGCTGATTCCGCAGAGCAGTGTCTTGATTTCGGTTTCACCATCTTTGGGCTCGGCTATTTCGATGTTTCGAATTTCCACTTCTTCAGGGCCGGTGAACCACAGCTCTCTGGCGGTCATGACATCCTCTCTCCGACACACATCACATCCCCTCCGAGTGGAATCCAAGTCACATGACACAGCTGAATCGGTCTGGGAATTATCGGTTCAGGCTTGTATCCGCTCATCCAGCAGGGGGTGACGGTAATGGCCGCCCGGTCCCAAAGACCTTCAGTGATGAACGAAGAGATTACTTCCCCGCCGCCTTCCACCATCACGGAATCGATTCCCGAATCTTTCACCTCACGCAGAATTTCAGAAAGAAGCGGTCTTCCGTGGGTATCCGTTTCAAGTCGCCGGATTTCCACACCTTTCCCCTGGAATTCCTTGCTTTTTTCATCAGGCGCCGATTTTCCGCAAAGGATGAGGGGATGATTGTTCTCCGCCCAGAGACGGCAATCCAAAGGCGAGTTGAGGTTTGAATCCAGAATGACGGGTCTGGGATGCGGACCTTGAACCAGACGGACATTCAGGCGCGGATCATCGGAAATTAGCGTCTTGACGCCGATCAAAACACCTTCATGGTGAGATCTGATGAGATGTGTCGCCTCTGAAGATTCCGGTCCGCTCAACGGTGTCGGTCGTCCCCGTTTCGCGGTGATACATCCGTCCAGGGATTGGGCATATGAGAGAGTCACCAAGGGCCCGTCGATCATTTGTCCCGGGAGATTGCCGGTCCTCTCTAGCCACTCCGGAAGATGATGATTCACGCCGTCATGTTGGGGATGTCGATGAGGTGGTTCATGCGTAGCACTTTGGTGAGCATATAATCCCTGTTCTGGTCGTGGATGGCCATCTCCAGAGGCACGCGTTCAACAACGTCGATCCCGTACTCGCCCAAGCCGTCCATCTTGGCCGGATTGTTCGTCAACAGCTTAATTCGCTGAATACCCAGATCTCTGAGAATCGCCGCCCCGGCACTGTAGTCTCGGATGTCGGGAGAATGCCCCAAAGCGATGTTCGCTTCGACCGTGTCCATACCCTTATCTTGCAAATTGTACGCTTTCAACTTTTCTTCCAGACCGATGCCCCGTCCCTCCTGTCTGAGATAGACCAGGACGCCGCTGCCTGAGGCCGCAATTTCAGCAATGGCTCGCTGGAGCTGCTCGCCGCAGTCACAACGCCTGGATCCTAATACATCGCCGGTGAAACACTCGGAATGGATTCGGACAAGAACCGGTTCGTCAGTCCATTTCCCAAACGAGAACGCCAAATGCTCTTTTTCCGTATCTGGTTCATGATATAAATGCAGAGTAAACTCACCGTGACTTGTCGGGATTCGTGTTTTTACTCTGAGTTCAACATGCTGCTCTTTCATGACATTAAATGATAGATAAAATCATCACGAATACAAGTTTGAATTGACGCAGTTGTATTATGCTTGTTTTCGGTGACCACTGACGATGCAAACATTTGATATTTTTCATACGCGATGGTTCATTCTTTATTCCTCCTCGACCCTGCTTTTCGTTATGACGAGAGGACTGAGTTTTTGGAATCCAATCGATATTTGCATACTTGGTCTGGGTGTTTCATTCCTGCTTCTGCTTCTTTTAATCTCCGGTTCGATACTGCTGAAACACGGCTTCGGTGTGCCTCCAGTCCTTCAAGTATCCGGTTTCATCATGATTCACGGAGCTCTTTTCCGGGGAACCGCTCCCTGGTCTGTGCTGCTGCCTCTGGCCGGAATCGTCTTGGTTGTCACCTCTTCTATCGTCGAAATGCCGATGTTGCCGCCGGAAACCGGAGAGTACAGTTCAGAATGGATGAACGGTGCCATTCTGGTTCTCGGATTCTGGTCACCTGAAGCTTCAATTCGAAATGTTCTGCTTCTTTGTGTTCTTCTCCGTCTGCTGACCGGCCTGATTTTCCGATTTATTCCGGTTCGGGTTCCCTTAAGCTCCCGGAGACGGTATTGGCGATTAGCGTCCTGGCTGCCGGCCGTGGTACTGGCGGTCGGCCAAGCGGCATATCCGGGCCTATTGATCGCTGCCGTGGTTTTCCGGCTTCTGGCTCATACTGAGGAGGCATGGCGGCGGATGAGAACGTTGGCCGATTTGGTTTCTCCGGGAGCCAGAAAGGGATTATTTCGGACATTTCTCATCTATTACCGCATACCGTGCAGATTCGGCCGTATGCGGCGATTCTATCGCGGCTTTGTCCTTCCGGGGCAATCGGCCTGGGATGTGGGCGCTCATCTAGGCAACCGCTGCCGGGTTTGGCTGTCCCTCGGGGCCCGAGTTGTCGCGTATGAACCCCAGCCGGACTGCGCCGCGGTTCTGGAGAACTGGTTCGGCACATCGCCTTTCTTTACCTTAAGACGTTGTGCCGTGGGTTCGGAAACCGGTACCGTCGAGCTGCAGATATCAGAGGAGCACCCCACACTGGCCACGGTCTCCGGTGATTGGGTGACACGAATGTCTCATCATCCACTTTTTGACGGCATAGCCTGGAATCGCAGCGAAAGCGTTCCGATGGTGAGACTCGCTGATGAAGAGGCGGCCCTGGGTCGTCCGGTTTTTATCAAGATCGATGTGGAAGGGCATGAGCTCGAAGTGATTCGGGGGCTCGGGTCTCTTCCTCGGGCTCTCAGTTTTGAACTACTGCCCGTGGATCGGCAAAACGCTCTCGCCTGCATGACTGACCTGACCGAACAAGCCGACTGGACATGGAACCTTTCCATCGGCGAGAGTTTCCACATGATGTTTGATAGGCCGGTGGATCATCATCGGATGACTGAGTTTATTCTCGGTATGGATGAGGGAGGCCGCAGCGGAGATATCTATGCCCAGCGTATCGAATACAGTTAACCGCCGTCGGACATTGCCGACGGCCGCCTTCACTCTCATCACCGTCTGGGTTGTACTCCTTGTCGCGGTTGGCGGATTCCGCTTAGTTGCATGGCCCAGACCGACCTGGCAGACATGGATTCTCGGTATCATGCCGATTCCCGAAGCGCTTCTTCTGTTCGGCTTACTGCTCCTGATCGGATCGGCGGAGACTCGGCGAGGATACTGGATACCGGTCTGGCTATTCCTCGGTCTGTTGGTTGTGTGGAATGTCGGTGAAGTGGTGTACCGCTGGAATTACAGAGATCATTTCGTTCTGGTGGATGATTTGAGCCTTTTCCCCAGTCTTCTGACCATGCTGACCCGATTGGGATGGTTCCGCGGCCCCTTGGGTTCGGCGGCGGTCTATTTGGTTATCATCATACTGATGATTTTGATCGGCGGTATGCTTCTCCGACTGATCAGGGCGGCCGCGATGGTGTTCAAACCTTCGATGCGGGCCGTTGTCTTGGGCATCGCTATTATCATCGCCGCATTCTTCCAGGTACTGATCTTCTCTCAGGAAACACCGACTATTCTACTGTTGAATAGCATTGCCGCGAGGCCGGTGGAAGACATCTTGGAAAGGGAATCCTCACCGAGCCGCATGGTGTTCACCCCGGAGCAAATTGAAGCGGCTCAGCGGACATTCGAACAAATGGAAAACCGGTCAAATTACGCATATCCGGGAATCGGCGACGGTGACATTCACCTCCTGGTGGTGGAGTCCTATGGGCATACCCTGTTCACCAATCCGGTGCATAGAGACAATATCCGCCCCGTACTTGGGGAAATCTCGGCGAAACTGGAGGATGAAGGCTGGTTGGTCCGTTCGGGTTTTCTGGATTCTCCGGCCTTTGGCGGACGGTCCTGGCTGGCCGATGCCACGCTCATCACCGGACGGCGCATGACGAACCAGAGAATTTTTGACGGCCACATCTACACCGGAGATGCCAACCTGTCAGGCCAGATGTCGGCGGCTGGATATCGCACGGTGTACGCCGCTCCGGGCACGAGGCGGACTCCCGAGGATTGGAAGGACTACTATGGTTATGACGATTTCATCATCGAGGGTGATTTCGGTTGGGAGGGTCCCTTCATTTCTTTTGGTAATATGAGCGATCAGTTCCTGCTCAACACGGTGGGCCGGCGGTATTTCGAGAGCGATGAGCCTGTTTTTCTGGCTGCGCTGCTGGTCAGCAGTCACGTTCCTTTTGTCAGGATACCCGAATACATATCCGATTGGGACAGACTGGGAGACGGTTCTCTGTATGCCGATGAGGGTATCAGGCGTTTTAACAACAACTGGCTTGGTGGTTCGGAATATCCCGAGGGGTATGTGTACAGCATCGGTTACGTCCTGGAAACCATCGCCGGATACATGGAGAGGTATGCGGATGAGGATTCATTGGTGGTGATTGTGGGAGACCATCAGCCCAGAACGCCCATCAGTGAAGGTTCGGCCACTTCCGGCGTTCCGGTTCATTTTCTCAGCAAGACGGCCGCGACCCTCCATCCGCTGCCCGACGAGTTCTTCTCTCAAGGTTTTATTCCTTCGGACGATCTTCCCCTCCGGCCCATGGAAGATTTTCCCGAGTTTCTCAATCTTGTACTGAAGCCCCAAGGTGCTCTTTCCTCGTACTTACGATGAATGCCTTTACCAAGCTGCGAAAGGCGATTCATCAGCGGTGTCCCAATACACGAAAAGAATTAGGATTTCGCCGATATCTCTGGTGATATTTGTTCAAGTTTCCGCTTCAGCTCCCTGTTGACCGGCGTCTCGAGGCCGTGTTTTTCGGCCAAGGCGATGACGGTATCGGCAAACAGATCCACCTCCATCCGTCGACCCGCTTCGGCATCCTGGAGCATTGATGTTTTCCCGGCGGGATCGAGTGTCTCCAAAATATGATTCCAGTCATCGATATCCTTATCGGTCAAACCGGTTCCCTCGAGACGTGAGAGAGCGACAACCTCTTCCATCGCACCCCGCATGAGTTTTAGCGCCAGGGGATCTTCCCTCAAGCGGGCATATGGAGCTCCCAGGGCCGCTGAAACTTGATTCGCACCGACGTTGATCATGAATTTGCGCCACAGTGTGCGGGCAATGTTACCGCTCACTTCGTATCCCAGTCCCGAGGCTTCAAACCATTCGGCCAGATCGGCTAGGACGGATTTTTGTCCGGAAGCTCGGGGATTCTCGCCGAAATGGATGACGCCTTTATTCATGTAGCGAACCACACCCTTCTCGCGAACTGCGTCGATTCCCAGAATCATGGCTGGAACGACATGTTCGTCGCCGTACCGGTTTCCTAGCTGAGTTTCACTGGCGATGCCGTTCAGGAGACTCATGATGAGGGTCTTCGGACCGACACATCGATCCAGAAGGGGCAGAGCCTGGTGGAGATGGTACGATTTGGTGGCCAGGAAGACCAAATCACTTAGTTTCCCATCAGCGACGTCGGGACGAATCACATCACCGTTGACCGTCAAACCATCCTGTTTGTAGCGTTCGGATCGCGGCCCTTCGGCGATGACCGTGATGTATTGAGACGGGTTTTCTTCCAATAGCTGGTGGGCTAGAGAAGCGCCGACGGCCCCCGCTCCTACGATAGCTATGCTGTTGATGTCCATAGAACCGGATTATAGCCCGAATCGGTGTCGCCGGCGATTTAATGAGCCTGATATCAGTCGAACGGCTCGGTGGGCAGTCTGATCGCCTCAAATTGATAGGGTTTGCCGTCGATTCCAACGACATTCTTGAAAAGTTCGTCCAACTCGGTGATTCGGCCGATGTGCTACCACGCGTCCCAATAGCTGTCCATTGTCATCTCATTCGAGGAGGCTTTGCCGTTTCCGCAGAAGAACACCTTCTGCCCCAGCTCCAGTTCCGATGGGTCGGGTTTATAGGATTCGAAATACCAGGGTGTCCAGCGTGACGAACCCCGATTGACAAAGAGGAACTCGCCTTCACCCTTGGTTCCTTCACTCGGTTCGGTCAGGACTTTGGCCACAAGGTAGTTGGCGTCGTCCCGACTCGATCCTTCAAAGGCGACGAGCAGTTCTCCCTCTTTGAAATTGACAGGTCCGGCTCCGCTGCCCGCCACCGATTTGGCTTCTGTTGATACCGCGTCTTTCACGACACTCTCGGTTGTTTGTTCCAGCACGCCTTCCATGCTTTCACAGCTGAATAAAACAATGATGATGCCGACAAGCAACGGAAGAATGATGCACCTTTTCATGATGCCGCCTCCGCTGATTAATATCAGTGAATTTTCGTTCAATCAGCACGAGTTGGCAAGTGGAAATTCAGATGATGGTCCAGCCGCCGTCTATCGGAAGGAAGGCACCGTTTACCATATCCGACGAATCGGCGGCCAGGAACCCAACAGCGTTGGCGATATCGTCAATGGTACCGATCCGTCCTCTGGGAATGTTGGCCAGGACACCCGAACGGAACTCTGGATCGTTCAGACGTTCCGCGGTTCCGGGGGTGTGGGTGAAAGTCGGACCGACGGCGTTCACCGTCACGCCGTGTTTGGACCACTCCAAGGCCAGAACTTTCGTCATCTGGTTCATTCCGCCCTTGGACGCACAATAAATGGTTTCTCCATCGATGGCCACAACCGCCGCCTGGGAGCTGATGTTCACGATGCGTCCGGAACCGGCCGACAGCATGTGTCGAGCCGCCGCTTGGGCGCAGAAAAAGGCGGCCTTCAAATTCAATGACATCATTTCGTCCCAGTCGGATTCCCGGATTTCCATAGCCTGGATCGGTTTTCCCATACCGGCGTTGTTTACGAGGATGTCCAGGCTGCCGAAATCATCGACTATCGTGTCGAAGACAGGACGGATATTCGAAATATCCCTCAGATCCGTGGGATAAATGCGGCATTCGCCGCCTTGAGACGTGATTTCTTCCTTAAGACTGGTGAGTGCATCACGGCTCCGGGCAACCGCGGCGATCCTTGTTCCAAGACCCGCAAAATAGACGGCCAGCCCGCGGCCGATACCCTTACTCGCCCCTGTAATAATCATTGTCTTGCCGTTCATATAGAATCCTCCTGTTCAACCCGGACTCGGGCGGTATTCCATCCCGAATCAGACGATGAAAAAAAGGGGCCGTTGCTTTTCACTTATGCAACAGCCCCTCGATTTCAATGATTCATAGGCGTTAGCCCTACATCAGTTCTCCAATCTTCCGGAAGAAATCCATCCGGCGTTTAGCATCGACTTCGGCCGCGGCAAAAAGGTTCTCGGCTTCGGCGGGATTGGTTTTCTGGAGAGCGGTATAGCGCCGCTCGCCCCGGATGAAGTCCTGATAGCTTTCGGTCGGCTCCTTGGTTTCCCACTGGAACCGCTTGCCGTACTCGTTTCGCGGATCGAAACGGAAGAGCGGCCAGAATCCACTATCTTCAGCATCCTTGTGCAAGTCGGTTGCTGTGGTCATGTTGATGCCATGCGCAATGCAGTGCGCGTATGCAATGATCAACGAAGGACCATCATAAGCTTCGG
>JARGFR010000102.1 GCA_029210985.1 Spirochaetaceae bacterium
CGCGTTTCAAATCGACGTCCATCACCTTGACGCGGACTTTGTCGCCCACCGAAACCTCCCGGGACGGGTCGGTGACATAGCGGTCGGCGATCTGACTGATGTGGACAAGGCCGTCCCGGTGGGCTCCGATATCGACGAAGGCTCCAAAAGCGGTGACGTTGGTAATCAGACCCGGGACCACCATGCCTTCCTCCACATCTTCGATGCTTCGGATTCGCTCATCGAAACTGAAGACTTCGAAGGTTTCCCGAGGATCCCGGCCCGGTTTGGCCAGCTCGTTCATGATGTCTTTCAGTGTGGGAAGGCCGACCGGGACGCCGTCCTTGGTATCTTCGGGCATCGAGACGTATGTTCCCAGTTCAACCCGGCTTTGCAGATCTCCGGAGGACATGAGTTCTTCCAGACTGCAGCCTAGGTCTCTCGCCATCCTCTCTACCAGAGCATAGCGTTCGGGATGCACGGCGCTGGAGTCCAGAGGGTTCCGAGCTCCTCTGATTCGCAGGAACCCCGCCGCCTGTTCAAAGGCCTTCGCTCCGAGTCCTTTAATGGACATCAGGTCTTTCCGGCTTTGAATGGCTCCCTTCTCCTGACGGTAGTCGACGATGGCTTCGGCCAGCTTCACGCCGAGTCCCGACACCCGGGCCAGCAACGGAGCGCTGGCGGTGTTGAGTTCCACCCCCACGGCATTGACGGCGGATCGAACGGTGTCGTCCAGGGCGGATTTCAGTTCTTTGGCATCCACATCGTGCTGGTATTGGCCGACACCGATGGACTCCGGATCGATTTTTACCAGTTCTGCCAGTGGATCCTGAAGGCGTCTTCCGATGGATACGGCGCCCCGTATTGTGAGGTCCAGGCTGCCGAATTCCCGTCGTGCTTCGGCGGAGGCCGAGTACACCGACGCTCCTCTTTCGTCGACGGATATCACCGATGCATCGGGAAAAGATTCCTTCAGGAAGTCCTCGGTTTCCCTGCCCGCGGTACCGTTGCCGACCGCGAATATCGTGATGCCGTGGGCGGCCGCCAATTTGGCTAGAGTGTCTTGAGCGGCCTTCCTGGCGGTTTCGGAACCCTCGGGATGAATGACGGCATGGGCTTTCAACGATCCTTGAGCATCAAGAACCGCCACTTTCCCGCCTGTTCTGTAGCCCGGATCCACGGCGATGAGGGGTTTCTCCCCTAACGGCGGTGCGAGCAGCATTTTTTCCAGATTGCCGGCGAATACCCGGATGGCTTCGGCGTCGGCCCTCTCTTTGAGACTCCCGAGAAGATCGGTTTCCAGAGACGGGGCCATGAGCCGCTTCCATGAGTCGGTCAGGGCTTCGAGAACTTGTTGACCTCCGAATCCCCGGGCTTTCACCAGTCGCCTCTCCAGCCAATCCAGGGCCCGTTTGTCCTCCAATCGGGCTTTCACTTTGAGGAATCCTTCCCTGCCGCCGCGAAGAACGGCGAGGATTCGGTGGGACGGGACCCGGGATATCTTCTCCACATAGTCGAAATAGTCCCGATACACCGCCGCATCGTCATAGCCGGCCTTTTTTGTCGAGACTTTGGCGGAAAAGAGGCCTTCTTCGGCGCTCATGGCTCTGAGAGATGTACGTAAATCCACATCCTCGTTAAAACCCTCGGCCAGGATGTCCCTGGCGCCGGCCAGAGCTTCGTCGCTGTTTGATATACCTTTTTCGGGACGGACGAAAGAATCGATATCCGGTTTGGCATCCTGTCTGCGGAAGAGAGCCTCGGCCAGGGGCTCGAGCCCGGCTTCACGGGCGGCCATGGCCCGAGTCCGGCGTTTCGGACGAAAGGGCAGATATTCGTCTTCCAGGGCGGTTTTGGTTTCGGCCCCAAGGATACGTCGGTTCAGTTCGGGTGTGAGGAGATTTCGTTCATCCAAGGATTCCAGGATGGCCCTGCGGCGCTTCTCCAGCTCCCGCTCTGTTGAGAGGGCGTCCCGGAGGCTGAACAGAGCCACTTCATCCATGCCGCCGGTGACTTCCTTGCGGTATCGGGCGATGAAGTGGACCGTTGCGCCCTCTTCAAGGAGTGCGGCGGCGGCGTTCGCACCGCGTCTGTCGATTTTGGGAATAATATCGTTCTGATCGGACATGGTTTCCATCATAGTCGAATACCGTATCTTTGAGATCGAGCCGGTATGTATTAAACTGGGGTTCGTGAAGATAGATAAGACCACCTATAGCCGAAATGTGCAATCTCTGGGCAACCATGAGATTATCTTCAGGGAAGGCGAAGACGGCCGCCACATGTACGTCATCCTTGAAGGCACCGTGGAAATCCGCAAACGGACCGGCGAGAAGACCACCCGCACGATGATTACCCTGAAAAAGGGTGATATTTTCGGGGAAATGGCCGTGGTGGAGGGGAAGGGCCGATCGGCAACCGCCATAGCGGCATCCGACTGTCGCCTTCTTCGCCTGGATGTAGAAGCGTTTTACGACCTGGTAAAAAAGAATCCCGATTTCGCCGTTAAAATGATTAAAACCCTCTCTTCCCGACTTCGCAGCGCCGACACCCTGATCGAAGAAGTGATGGGCTCGGACACCGACAAACAGGTGTTCCTGGGCATTGCCGAATACCTCAAGAGCTGCGGAGAGCTCCCTCAGGGTGATCTGGTGGCTTTCAGCGGTCCGGAGCTTTGCAGCTGGGCTTCCCGACATCTGGGTATTCCCGAAGAGCATACAAAGGCGGCTCTCGAACGCCTGGTGGAAAAACGGTTTATTCATCAGAAGGTGGATGCCTCGTCGGGGGACTTGCTCACCATCAGTAAAAGAGTCCTGCTGAGGATCATCTGATCCGTTTGAACATGGAATACTCATGAAAAACCGAATCGTCTTTATTATCGTTCTGATCCTGATAGCTTTCGGGGCCGTCATCAGTACCGTCCTGGTCCTCCAGGCCCAGGAAGTGCTCGTCCTGCGCAGTCCCATTCTGACCAGGGATCCTTCCCTCTTTACCTATCTGGAGGGGCAAGTGGAGGTCCGTTCCTCCTCGGCCGGCATGGAAGAATGGAAAGATGCCGAAATCGGAATGAAACTGAGAGAGGGTGATGTCATTCGAACCGGTATTGACGGTCTGGCCGACATTCGGATCTACGAAGACGGTTTGATGCGGCTTTTGAGCAATACCGAAATTTCCCTTGATGACGCCACTATGAGACATCAGACGATCGGAATCTCCCGGGGAACACTCTTCGCCAAATTTCGCCTCCTGTTTGATTCTCAAGAGCTGAAGTTCGTCACTCCCGACGCCATCGCGGCTGTGCGGGGAACCGAATTGGTTTTTCGGGTGGATTCTTCCGGGACGGAAATCGACGCCTTATCGGGTATTACGGAAATCAGCAATCCGGCGCTCCCCGAAGACCGCATCCTGTTGGCGTTCCAGAGCACAACGAGAATCCGCGCCTCATCGGCTCCGACTGATCCGGCTGACTTGCCTTCCGGTCAAGTCACATCGTATTCACGGGTGTTTAACGGCATCCATAAGGAAGAAGTCTTCCTCATTAGTCAGGACATCAATTTTCAGGCCGACAGTGCCGCGATTCTGGAAGAGTCTCTGGTTGAATTGGATGAGGTGGCACGTCTGCTGAAACTGCGCAGGATCAATATTCTGATTGCCGGCCATACCGCGGATGTCGGAAATACTTCGGCTCAGTTCCGGCTTTCCGAACAGCGTGCCGCCGCCATCAGAGAAGAATTGATCGCCAGGGGAATCAACCCCAAACGTCTGAGTATCGTCGGTTACGGCGGCAGCAAGCCGTTGGGTGATAATAAGACTTCAGAAGGACGGGCCGCCAATCGCCGGGTAGAGTTCCTGGTGATCGACTGAACATCCCAAGGTGAGGACGAATTGTCTTGGAAATCCATGATTCAACCGCAGATGATATAGCCGCTCGGCTTTGGGAGGCCCGGGAGGCCTACTACAACTCCGATACGCCTCTGATGAGTGATGTCGAGTTTGATGAACTGGAAGACTCTCTTCGTGATATCAATCCAAAACATCCGTATTTCTCCACCATCGGTATCACCGACCCGAATGTCCCGGCCGGGGAAAAGATCCGGCATCGGGTTCCGATGCTGTCTATGGGGAAGGCCAAGACTCTGGATGAAGCGGAAAAATGGCTTCGGCGTTTGGACCTACCGGTCGGTTCGATTCTGACCGTTCAGCCCAAGATAGACGGGCTGTCGGCCAGTCTCTTTTATCAGGATGGTCGGCTGAAGTATGTCGCCACCAGAGGAGACGGCGAGCAGGGACAGGATATCAGCCATGTAGCTCCGTATATCCAAGACATTCCCGAAGTTCTCTCCTATAGCGCCGATCCGGTGGAAATCCGAGGGGAACTGCATCTGCCGAAGGATACCGATTATGACACCGGGGGCCGACCGCTGAGAAACAACTGCGTCGGACTCATCAATCGTAAGGATGACCGCGCCGATCTGCACTATGTTCGGTTCCTGGCCTACCAAATTGTCTGGCCCGAATCCGGCCATTTGTCCTCAGGAGCTCTATCCGCCGATTCCCGCCTGGCCTCGGAAGCCGGCAAAATCGACATCCTTTCGGATAACGGTTTCTACACCTTCGATGTTTGGCGCCTGGGTGGCGAGTCGGCCTCGACAGAAACCTTGATGGAGCGACTGGAAGAAATTTACGTCGACTACATAGACAGTCTCCGTTCAAAGTGGAACTTCGAAACCGACGGTCTGATTCTGTTGGTGGATGATAATCGGCTTCATGACGACATCGATAACCGGTGGGTGGTGGACCATCATCATCATTATGCACTGGCCTTCAAACCGCCTTCCGAGGCGGCCAAGACCGCGCTCAAGGATGTGATCTGGCAGGTCAGCCGGCAGGGCAATCTGACGCCGGTGGCCCGGTTCGAACCGGTTCGCCTCGGCGGGGCCACCCTGGAGCGTGCGAGTCTCCACAACGCCCAGAACGTCCGCCGGCTCCGACTTGCCCCGGGGGATGAAATCCTGGTGGAACGGGCCAACGACGTCATCCCCTATGTCCGTGACAACCTTTCCTCATCCGTCCGGGGAGAGAATTTCAAGGATGAATCCCTCTGGCCTCAACACTGTCCCTCGTGTGGAGAAGAACCCGTGGAGAGAGGTGTGAATATCGCCTGTCCAAATCCCCTCTGTCGGGACAGAGTGCTCCAATCCATTCTCTTCTGGGTCAGGCAGGCCGATATCGGTCAGGTTGCCATGCGCACCCTTGAGGCTCTTTACGACGCGGGCAAACTCAGAACCATCCCGGATCTCTACCGGTTAACCGCCGCCGACTTCGACGATCTGGAGGGATTCGGAGAAAAGAAAATCGCGAATATCCTCGATCAGACAGCGGCGTCCAGATCCATGAGTGCCGTCGATCTCATCTCCAGATTGGGTATCCCCATGGTGCAGAAGAAATCCCTTTCCCGGCTGGGCATCTCCACCATGGCGGATTTCAAGGAGTTTCATGACGATTCTTATGTCATCGGACGGCGCATCGTTGAATGGAAAGAAGAGCCGGGCAACATGGAGTTTCTGGATGCTCTTCTGGATGTCATCGAGATTCGTGAAACCTCATCCGGTATGGAGCGCCGAGGGGTGGTTTGTCTCACCGGGAAAGCGCCCCTTCCGCGCAAGGCTCTCACCGCCTCTTTGGAGGCCAAGGGCTGGAGCGTGGCCGGAGCCGTGACCAAAGACACCGTCAAAGTGGTATGCGACGACCCTGCGGGTTCATCCACAAAACTCAAAAAGGCCCGTGATGCAGGAATTGACATCGTCACCTACCAGGAGTTCCTGAACGAAGAAGGCATCGACTTCTAGATTCGCGCTTGCCCCGGCTCTTTCCGCGTCGTATGATCCCCTTCATGCATTCCATCAGAACTCTGACTCCCGACACCGTTGCTCGGGTTCGATCCGGGGTGGTGACGGCCCTCACCTGCGCAGTCACCGAGCTGGATCCTTCACTCTGTGAGTCCATACCACCGGGCCGCTATTCCATCCATATCGCCGGTCCGTCCGGGATTCTCCGGCGGGTTCACTTCCGGGACCGCAGGGCCTCGGAGCCCCGCTCAGGCGCCGCTTCGCTGGTTCTTCGGTTCACGGATTCGGCGGCCATGGCCCGACTCCTGGGAGGCGGAAAAGGCAGAGTTCTTCCCCTGCCTATCTCTCTGAATTTCATGAAAGCCGGAAAGGCATTTACCGCCTCATCACAGAGAGTGGGGGAGCTCACCGCCAAACGGACATTTGTCGATGAAGCCGAAAAGCGTCTGGTGACCGAACTTCTGATGACCGCCGCTCTCCGGGGCGTCGCCGAAACCGCGGCCGCCGACTTCTGGACCGCATCAAAGTCATCAGCGATGCCCGACGGTACGGTGGAAATTTCCGTTGATGGCGCCCATCTCTCCGGATGGGTGCGACGCTCCGGCGAATCCTGGACCTCCGGCCGGGGCGTTCCTCCGGCAGGTCCCAACGCCCGATTGACTTTTGCCGATCTGGATACGGCTTTCGGCCTGTTCACCGGCAGCGTGGCCGCTCTGAACGCCCTGGGAAGAGGTGCCCTCTCCATCAGGGGCAGGGTTCCCATGATCCAAGTCCTCTTTCCACTGTTGGATCGATTCGGCGAAATCATGAGCTGGGGCAAGCCCGGGGAGGACGCGGCATGAGCGCAGACAAGCGATATGAGTCCAGTCAGGCTCTGTTCGATCGGGCCACCGAGGTGATTCCCGGCGGGATATACGGCTCAAAATCTCCCGGATTTACCGTTCCGGGACGGTTCCCCTACTATTTCACCGAAGGGGCCGGATGCCGGCTGAAGGATGCCGACGGCCATCAGTACATCGATTATCTGTGCGGATTCGGTTCCATGATTCTTGGATTCGGGAATCCTGCGGTGGACGATCCCGCCGTGGCGCAGCTTCGTAAAGGCGACCTTCTCAACCAGCCGGGACCCGCTATGGTTGAGCTGGCGGAGAAGCTGGTGGATCTCATCGACGGTATGGACTGGGCGGTCTTTTCCAAAAACGGCACCGATGCCACCACCCTGGCGGTGTCCCTGGCCCGGGTTCATACCGGGAAATCCCATATCCTCATGGCCGACGGGGCTTATCACGGATCGGCGAATTGGTGCTCCTCGAATTCCCACCCGATACTCCGGGACAAAGATGAGGTGCGAACATTCGCCTACGGTGATGCTTCGGAACTCGAAGCTCTCTTTGACGAACTTGAGGGCCGAATCGCCGGTGTGATTCTCACACCGTACCATCATGCCACCTGGGGTGCTCAGATAATGCCTCCTGAGGGATGGCACCAAGAGGTCAGACGTCTGTGCGACAAAGAGGGCGCGCTGTTTGTGATGGATGATATCCGGGCCAACTTCCGTATGAGCCTTTACGGATCCCACACCATAGTGGACGCCCGGCCCGACTTCATCGCCATGGGCAAGTCCCTGGCCAACGGCTATCCCATAGGCGCCCTGATGGGCACGGAGGAGTTAAAGAAGACCGCGGCGGCATTCTTCATCACCGGCACTTTCTGGACCTCCACCGTACCTTATCTGGCGGCCCTGGCCTGTCTGGGGGAAATGGAGAGGATGGATATTGTGAGCCATATGAATGCCATGGGACGCCGCCTCGGAGAGGGCCTCATCGCCGCAGGGGCCGACGCGGGTTACCGAATTTCCATGACCGGTCCGCCGGCCATACCTTTTATGACGTTTGCCGACGACCCCGATTTGTGGCACAACCAGGAGTTCAGTGCCAGGATGGCCGCGAAAGGTGTTTATATGCATCCCCACCACAATTGGTTTCTCTCCTATGCCCACAAAGAGCCGGATGTGGATGAAACCCTCGAAAAGGCCGCCGAGGCCTTTATGGAAGTCAAGACGGTTTTTGGGGAATAACAGGATTCGTTATGAGGTAGTGGGGATGTGCCTCGTCCGGGCGGGCGGATTTCCGCTACAATGGAAACCAACGCTGAACTCAGGAGTGTCCCATGTCCGATCTCAATTCTCCTCTTACGGGAAAAACGGCCCTGGTGACCGGCGGCGGCGGCGGTCTGGGACGCGCCTTCTGCGTTGAGCTCGCCCGTCAGGGCGCCCGGGTCGCGGTTCTCAGTCGACGGAAGGAATCCGCGGAGAAGGGCGTAAAAGCCGTTCTTGACGCAGGCGGAAACGCATTAGCCCTGACCGCCGATGTCACCAATACATCGGAAGTAGAACAGGCGCGAGATGAACTGGAGTCCGTCTGGGGTCCGGTGAACGTCCTGGTGAATGCCGCCGGCGGTCATCAGATCGGTGCGGTGACGGCTCTGACGCATTGGGATGCATCCCCGCCTCCCACTTCGGGACCGGCGACATTCTTCGACCTGGACGACGGAGCTCTCCGGGCCGTTTCGGATCTGAACTTCATGGGCACCGTCATTCCGACACGTATCTTCGGCCGCTCGATGGCGGCCGCCGGCGGCGGTACCGTGGTGAACATTTCCTCCATGTCCGCCGATAGGCCCATGACTAAAGGAATGGGATATGCGGCGGCCAAAGCGTCTGTGGACAATTTTACCCGCTGGCTGGCCGTGCACCTGGCTCCGGCGAACATTCGGGTCAACGCGATTGCTCCGGGTTTTTTTCTCACCGATCAGAATCGTCCTCTGCTCATCGCAGAAGACGGAGGCTGGACCGAACGGGCCAACAGGATTCTGGACCATATTCCTCAGGGGAGGCTCGGGGAGCCGGAAGAACTCAACGGTGCCCTCGCCTGGCTCGTGAACGACGAAGCCGCCCGCTACGTCACCGGTACGGTTGTGTGTGTGGATGGAGGATTCTCGGCGTATAAGGGTGTATGATTCAGAAGCGTATCACCACCGGCGTTTTCATGATTCTTCGGCCAGTTTTCGCGCTTCGTGTATCACGGTTCTCCAGAGTCCCTCGTCGAATGTTTCCATTGATGCCCAGCTTTTAAATACCCGCCCCGCCGGAGCGAATGCCTTGGCCTGGCCGAGTCTCACCAGATTCTCCACTCTGTTCTCGGTGAGCTTCACCACAAGTGTCCCGTTGAATTTATCCTTGCATGCAATGTATGTGTTTCGAACCCTCAGGCATGGGAAGCCCATCATCGTGCCGGGCTGCACCTCTCCGGCGTCGATAAATTCATCTGAAATTTTATCAAACAGATTCTGATCGCCATTCGCCATAGCTTCTTTCACATCTCTCCACTCATAAAAATATAGAAACTCAGAATGAATTCCAGTCCTGATGAGTCTGAACATGAAAAAAAGTACGGCGAAGTCTGTTGACGGAATACGTGGTACAATGTTGATAAATGAGCCGTGATTCTGATAATGAATGCCGCCGCCTCCTGGAGATGACGAGAAGTGAACTTGCTCGGGAGCGTGACCGGGCGGATCAGCTCCAGAGTCTTATCGACCATGATTCAGAAACCGGTCTCCTGAGGCATCATATCCTTGTTCGCCGTCTCAACCGCCTGATTCATGAGAAACGGGCGCGGTTCGCCTTCGGCATTATCCGGTTGGATCGGAATTATCAGAGGATTCGCCACTCCCGGGATCGACTCAAGGTTCTCCTCTATGTCACTGCGGAACGAATCAAAAGAGTGTTGGGTCCGGGAAATCTTTATCAATCCGACCGATCGGATGAGTTCCTCTTCTTTTTGCCCGACATCAGCGGTGAAGATGAAATCGACGCTGCCGTGACGGACATCATGGATACGGTTCGAGAATTCCACAATCCTCCGGCTTCGGATATCAGTTTCGGCTGTAATATCGGCGTTGCCATATTCCCGGACCATGCCGAATCGGTGAAAGAACTTGAAGAGAATGCCGAAATCGCTCTGGGCGTCCACGAGGAAGTGAGATGGGGCGGATTCCTCTACTCACCGGAAATCGGCGCCACCTATCATGAGAACAACACTCTCGAGTCCGTATTACGGAACGGCATTCTTGATGGTTTTAGCGGTTTCCATGTGGCCTATCAGCCTCTGGTGGACGTCAACGGGGCCATCCTCGGCTGCGAAGCTCTGATGCGCTGGGACGCGCCGGGGCACGGTTCGATTTCACCCACACGATTTATCCCCCTGGCCGAACAGAGCGGTCCCATCGTTTACCTGGGTAAGTGGATACTTTACCAGGTTTTGGGTCAGGTGAAGATATGGAGGGAGCAGCTGAGCGAAACACTCTTTGCCTCCCTGAATATGTCTTTGGTGCAGCTTGAGCAGCCCGACTGTGTCGAGATGATAACCGTCGCCATGAATTCCCATAAACTACCGGGAGACGCTCTGCAGCTGGAGGTGACCGAGAGTGCTCTGATGGAAAATCCCGAAGCGGTTCGGAAGAATCTGCAGGCATTCCAGAAGATGGGGATTCGTATCATGCTTGACGATTTCGGGACAGGGTATTCCAGTCTGGCGATGCTCAATACGCTTCCCGTCAACACCTTGAAAATCGCCAAAGAGATTATCGACGATTTTCCCGGCGATCCCAGGAGCGTCGAAATCGTCCGGGCCATCATGAGCATCTCCGAGAGTTTCGGGTTCACAACACTGGCGGAGGGTATCGAGAAGGAAGAACAGTACAGAAGTCTGGTGCAGGAAGGCTGCCACATTCTTCAGGGCTTTCTTTTCAGCATCCCTTTATCCGCCAAAGAATTCCAGGCCCTTTTCAGAGCAACCCATTAATCCGACAGCAGCAAATCTCTGGCCTCTTTTAGTCGGCGGAAGGATATCGCATCACCTCCGCGGTCGGGGTGGAATTGTTTGGACAGGACGCGGAAATTCGCAATGATTTCCTTTCTGTCTATACGATGACATCGGAGAATGAGTACCGACAGAATACGGGCACTGTAGGTTGGCCGTCCGTCCCTGTCGTAAAGCGGAGGGATGTCCCTGTATCGCCAGGAGAGGCGCAGCAGATGCTCCCTCCATACGTGATACCAGCCGTTTTCGTCCAACGAGGCGTAGATTGCCGCCCGCTTTTTGGTTGTCGGAAAGAGTTGGTTTTCGAAGATTGGATGATCCGATCCGGGATGATGCTTCCGTTCATATTCGGCCAGGATGCGCATCCCCCGGCGGCGGTGGTCCGGCAGCCGACGCATCATCGTCATGATGGCTTTTTCGCGCTGCTCCTGCCATAGGATGCGTTCGGCAAACCATTCGCTTTTTACCGCCAGGAACAGCGGAAAAAAGGGATTCTCGGGAAGCCTGTAGGTCTGGTAGAAATCCTTCAGATTTTCCGGAGGGACGCTGGCCTCATTGAGAAGCCGATAGCAGCGGCGGCTGATTCGAAGGCATTTCAACTGTTCGGAGGCCATGAATTGGTCCCAGAGTAGGCGATGCTTCGGATTGCGGACCAATCCTTTGGGCTGGGCGTCCAGGAGAGCCGCGAGGGTGGTGTATCGCCTTGAGCCGTAGGAGACGGGTCTTTTCCTCCTGACGGCGGCTCGAGTTGCCGATGGAGCCATATTCGGATACTACACGATCCGGTGCATTTCAGGCATCATGATATTCAGGAGGAATCTGTGAAAAAACGAATCTTGATCGTAATCCTGGCCGCTCTGGCACTGTCGTTCCTGCTGACCGGCTGTGCACCGGGTCATGATCGATTTGTCGAACAAAAACCGGCGAATTTTCTCTGGGGTATCTGGCACGGCTGGATTGCACCGTTTTCCCTCATCGTCGGCCTTTTCAACAAGTCGGTACGCATCTATGAAACGGTCAATTCGGGCTGGTGGTATGACTTCGGCTACTATATGGCCGTGATTTCCGGATTCGGCGGACTATCACTGGCCAGGGGCAAACGAAAAAAGGATGAACATTGAGTTCTCCCGGCGGTTCTGGATTTCAACGCCGGGTTAATTCTCTGCCTGAACTATTTCGACTTTCCTTCCTTCACAGCCTTTACGCCATGCCGGGATGGTTCGTCCTGCGGGATATTACCAGAGAGTCCCTGCCCGGATTCCTGGGCACCCTCTTTTCTGCATTCATCATTCTGACTGTGGTGCTGATTCAGCTGCGGCGATTTCTCAACGAGTCCGGCAGCAGAAGAGTTCGCGAAGCCGTGGCGGTGGAATCGTCGAAAGGCGGGAGTATTGTCGTTGAACAATCCTTTACATACAAGGAATATGTGAATCTGCAGGCGGAAGTGATGTTCTCACATCTGCGGCCCTGGATGACAATGCTGACCGGCGGGGTGTTTCTGGGACTCTTTGTCATCTCCCTGACGGGGGACTATGACGCGGTGAAAAGCGGATTAGCCCTG
>JARGFR010000103.1 GCA_029210985.1 Spirochaetaceae bacterium
GAACATGACCGAAGGCGTCTTTGGCGAAGTCTCCCTTCATCTCCGACAAGAAGCTTCCGTCGGGATATTTAGTGCCTTCGGACACTACGATGACACAGCGTTGGATGCTTTCCAGGTAGTACCGAACCTTCGCCGTGAAGGCGGCCCGATCGAAGGGTACTTCGGGGAGGAGAATGATGTGAGGCGCATCCTCTTCGCTGCGTTTCGCCAAGGCGGTGCCGGCGGCGATCCATCCGGCATTGCGGCCCATGGCTTCGATGATGTTCACCGTATCGGCGGTATACATCGCCTCGGTGTCCCGGCCGGCCTCCATGGTCATGGTGGCCAGATACTTGATGACGCTGCCGAAGCCCGGGCAGTGATCGGTTTCCGCCAGGTCGTTGTCTATCGTCTTGGGAACGCCTATGGCGCGCATCTGATAACCGGTTTTCCGGGCCAGTTTGCTCACTTTGTCGGCGGTATCCATGGAGTCGTTGCCGCCGATATAGAAGAAATATCGGATGTCATGCTTTTCGAAGATATCGATGATGCGCCGTCTCTCATCATCGGTTTTTACCTTGTGGCGGCAGGAACCAAGCGCCGAAGAAGGAGACCATCGGAGTTCCTCCAGTGTAGCCGGGTCTTCCTCGCTGAGATTATAAATCTCGTCGTTCAGCACGCCCAGGATGCCGTTGTGGGCGGCGAAGACCCTGTCGATTTCCGGTGCTTCCAGTGCGGCGTGTATCACACCTGCCGCCGAAGCGTTGATGACGGCGGTCGGTCCCCCGGACTGGGCGACAATGGCGTTGCCTTTCATGATTGATCCCCCTCTTTATCGGCGACGATGACTTCCATGCCCGTCTCCTTGAGCTCGGTGCAGTAGGTGCAGCTGTTATCGGTGATGAGTATGTCCACGTCTCCCGGTCTGGCGAAGACACTGAAGGCCTGAACGTCCGCCTTGGTTGAGTCGGCCAGGATAACCCGCCGCCGGGATGATGCGAGAACCTGCTTCTTTAATTGGCTTTCGATGACGTTCTGGCTGGAAAAGATTCCTCGTGAATTGAATCCGGTGGCACCCACGAAACAGGTTTCGATTTGGTAGTCACCGAGATTGGCCAGAGAAAGCGGACCGACGAAAGAGCCGGCTTCTCTGCGAAAAGATCCCCCGATTGTATAGAGGCTGATGCTTTCACAATCGGCAAGGATGTTCATGATGGGCAGTGCGTTGGTGATGATCCGGACCGATCTATTATTGTCTCTGAGCACCTCCGCCAATGTCTGGCAGGTGGAGCCCGAGTCAAGATAAACGGTATCGCCCTCCTGGATGAGTTCGGCCGCTTTGCCGGCGATGGACTTCTTCAATTCTGGATTCTCGCGCTCCCGAAGACGAAGGTTTCGCATTCTGTTTCCATCCTGGGCCATGCGGGCGCCGCCGTGGGTACGGATGATGAGACCCATATCCTCAAGGAAGCTCAAATCTTTCCTGATGGTGACTTCCGAAACCTCAAGTCGTTCCTTGAGATCTTGTACCGAGACAGTGCGCAGCAGCTCGATAGCCTTGAGAATTTTTTCGTGACGATCGATGAGAGGCATGAAAATCCTTACGTCATGTACTTTCTTCGGGTTTCGGAAATCACAATAAAATGAAACCCTGGCGGCTGTCAATATTTATCGCCATTGACAAAATAAATAATATATAAACACTTATATATAAGATGAATAGGCACAGCAGCGAGGCGTCCCGGAACCACCTGCTTCTTGCAGCCCTGGTTATTGCTACAGCCCTCTCCTTTTCTTCATGTTCATCTCCTGGATTCTCCGACGAAGAGAGCGGCAGCCTCGCCGACTTCGATATTGTCTCATTGAATATTCATTACCTTGTTCCAAACGGAGACAAGACGGGTTGGTCGGACCGAAGGTTCGCGTTGTCGGCGGCATTGACTGAATTAGATCCGGACATCATCGCGTTCCAGGAGATGGAAACCTTTGAACGCGGTCATTTTTCATCCAGAAACATACAGCTCGACTGGGTGATGTCTACGGTCGGCGGCTATGAGGTGGGTGCTTATGGTCGCCCGGAGCTGTTTCCGATTACCCAGCCCATTCTGTACAAGGCCGATCGATTTACCTTATCGGACCAGGGTTTTTTCTTTTTTTCAGATGAGCCGGATACCCCCTACTCAAGGCCATGGCGGGGGAATTGGCCTGCATTCGCGACATGGGTGCTTCTGGAGGATGTGGAGACCGAACAGGCTGTTTATGTCTTTAATATCCACCTTGACGCATTCAGCCGTGGCAATCGGACAAGGGGAGCGGCGTTGATACAGGATAGGGTCGATTCCCGTCGAGATTACAATACTCCGGCGATTGTCGTTGGTGATTTTAATGCGATGCGCCGTTCGAGAATCATGAGTATTCTTGCCGATGAACAGCTGAGTCCGGTTCGGCTGAAGGGGAGCAGCTATCATTTCGGAAAAGGGATCAACTTGTACGGTTCCATCGATCATGTCCTCCATACATCCGCTCTGACGCCGGTTGAAGCGGTTGTCGTTCAAAAAAAATGGAAGGGTGAATGGCCATCGGATCACTATCCGGTTTTCACTTCTTTTCGATGGCGATAATGGAAAACTTTATTGAGGTAATTAAACTGGTAAAACGGGAGTTAATTCATGAACAAAGAAAAGTATTCCGATCCTGCAAATGCGAACAGCAGCGTTTCAAACGAGAAGGCTGAAGAGCAAGAACCGAAAAAAAATAATGACATGGAGTCTTGCGAGGTTTGTGGAACTGAGGTTGTCTCCTGGAAGACAGATCACAATAGCGGAATCAGGCTGGTGATCAGATAACTCTTCTTGACACCGAAACAAGGTTCTGTTTATCGTTTCGATGAATATTAAAATAGAGTATTCCAGGATCAGGCGGTTCCCCATCGGGAATGCGGCCGGGCAATATGCAGCGGGGATTAAGCCCGTGGGACCAGTGTGGCGTCCTGCGGGCTTTTTGAATTCCGGGGACCACAAGGATGCTCCTACCGGGAGTCCTGTGAAGATGAAAATCAACAAACGCCGAATCGGCTATCTCGAAGGCGGTTTGTCCGCTGTCGTCAATCTTGTACTTTTTGGTTTCAAATTCTCTGTCGGCAGGTCAATTGGCTCGGTGGCCATCGTCGCCGATGCCTGGCACACTCTCTCGGATACACTTACATCAGTCATCGTCGTGCTGGGTTTTTGGCTGTCTTCCAGGCCAAAAGACCGAGAACATCCTTTCGGACACGGTCGGGCTGAAAACATCGGCAGTGTGGTTATTGGTGTATTGCTGGCGGTGGTTGGTTTCAATTTTGGGAAAGATGCAATACATCGTCTTTCAATTCGACAGAGTGTTGATTTCGGTCGCGCCGCCATTATCGTTACTGCCGCATCGGTGATTACCAAAGAGCTGATGGCCCAACTGTCCATTCGGATGGGACGAAAGTTTGATTCACCCTCACTCCTGGCTGATGGGTGGCACCACCGCAGTGATGCCGCGTCATCGGCTCTTGTATTGATGGGAATCCTCTTTGGAAGCCGAATGTGGTGGCTGGACGGTGCTCTCGGCGCTGTCGTCTCCATTCTCATCCTCTATGCGGCGTTCGAGATTCTCAGGGATTCATCCCGATCCATCCTGGGAGAGCCGCCTACCGGCGATCTTCTGGAAAGGATCGGTGCGTGCCGGGATGACGTGGCCCCCGAACTGGTGGATTTGCATCATATTCATATCCATCGTTATGGCGATCATCGGGAGGTGACTCTCCACGCCAGGCTTCCAGGGAACATCTTGATGGATGAGGCTCACGCTGCTTCAACACTATTGGAAGAACGGCTGAGGAAAGAGGTTGGTTTGGAGGCGACCATACATCTGGAACCACTGCCGCACACATAAGAGACCCAGGCCTTGACTACGCCGTTATCCTCCGCTAAGGTTTCGAAAGTAATCATATTACGTAAGGAAACGAAATGAGCCATCTTGTTCAGGAACTGAAGGACATGAAACCGGAAAAGGAGTTCTTTATCGGATTCGATTCCGACGGCTGTGTTTTCGACAGCATGGAAATCAAGCAGAAAGAATGTTTTTGTCCGGCATTCGTCAATCACTTCGATATGCAGGGTGCCGCCACAGCGGCACGGGAAGTCTGGGAGTTCGTCAATCTCTATTCCAAGACTCGGGGCTGCAACCGATTCCTTGCAGTCATCCGGGCCATCGAGCTTCTTTCCGAAAGACGTGAAGTGATGGAGCGCGGCCTTCAGGTTCCCACGGTTGCCGGACTGGTGGAATGGACCCGGCGGGAATCCAAACTCGGTCAGGCAACGCTGGAACCCGAAGTGGAGAGGAATCCGCATCCGGATTTATTGCGCGCTCTGGGATGGTCTCGGGATGTGACCGACGCGGTGAAGAAAATTGTCCGGAATCTGCCGCCTTATCCTCAAGTGAGAGGCATCTTGGACGAGGCGTATAGGAAGGCCGACTTGATGGTGGTGAGCCAGACTCCCACCGCCGACCTTGAGCGGGAATGGGCCGAGCACGGCATAGACGGTCATGTGCGCATCATTGCCGGTCAGGAACGGGGCACTAAGGCCGAGCATCTCAAATACGCGGCGGTCGGAAAGTATGCCCCCGACAAGATTCTCATGCTTGGTGATGCCCCCGGCGATTTGAAGGCCGCTCAAGACAACGGCGTTCTTTTCTTCCCCATCATCCCGGGAACGGAGGAAGAGAGTTGGGACAAATTCCGCGACGAGGGTTTGGATCGGTTCTTTGCGGGAACGTTTGCCGGAAATTACCAGGAGCGCTTGTTGGCCGCTTTCGACGCGGCGCTGCCCGAAAATCCGCCTTGGTCGTCAATATGATGTCGCGGGTATGTTGCGGTCGAAGACCCGAAGAGGAGATTGATTTCCATGATCTATTTTGAACGCGGCGGTGAAAACGAAGTTCTGACCGATGACGATTTTCGGGCCGGACTGATTGAAGCCCTGGACAAATTGGGAGTTCGTAAAAAGGTCTTGGCGATACCGCCGGATATCACCCGGTTTCATTCCAAGGCGGGCGATCTCACCAAATTTGCCTATGACTACTACGGCGAAGCCCTCACCGACATCATGCCGGCCCTCGGTACTCATGCACCGATGACGGAAGCCGAAATGGACAAAATGTTTCCCGGAGTTCCCCACAGCTTGTTTCGGGAACACCGATGGCGGACGGATCTGGCCACCCTGGGCACTGTGCCCGGCTCGTTCCTTTCGGAGGTGTCCCAGGGTCAAGTGGATTACGATTGGCCGGCACAAGTGAACCGCCTTCTTGTGGAAGGCGGATTTGATCTGATTTTTTCTCCCGGCCAGGTGGTTCCTCATGAGGTGATCGGCATGGCCAATCACTCCAAGAATGTATTCGTCGGCGTGGGGGGAAGCGAAGGCATACATAAGAGCCATTTTCTCGGAGCTGTGCACGGTATGGAGCGCATCATGGGCCGGGCCGATACCCCGGTTCGGGCGGTTCTGGATTATGCCTCCAGGGAGTTCGCCACCCAACTGCCTATTCTATACGCATTGACTGTTCTGGGCCCCGATGCGCAAGGGGATCTCAAGCTTCGCGGACTCTTCATCGGCGACGGCCGGGAATGCTTTGAGAAAGCATCTGCCCTGGCGGTGAAGGTGAATTTCACCATGGTGGAAAAGCCCATCAGCAAATGCGTCGTGTATCTGGACCCCGAAGAGTTCCGATCGACTTGGCTGGGCAATAAAGCCGTTTACCGCACTCGAATGGCCATGGCGGACGACGGAGAACTCATTGTGATGGGTCCCGGTGTGAAAGAATTCGGAGAAGACAAGGAAATTGACGCCCTAATCCGTCAGTATGGATATAAAGGAACGCCGAAGACCCTATCCGCGGTGAAGGAGAATGCCGATCTGGGGGCGAATCTCAGCGCCGCGGCCCATTTGATCCATGGTTCCTCGGAGGGGCGATTTTCCATCACCTACGCCCCGGGCAAGCTGACCCGGGAGGACACCGAGGGTGTGGGTTTCGGATATGCTGATATACAACCCTTGATGGACAAGTACAATCCAACGAAACTCAAGACCGGGTGGAATAATGTGGACGGCGAGGAGATTTTCTTCGTGGGTAATCCGGCGCTGGGACTATGGGCGCACCAGGATCGTTTCAAAGACTAGGGAGAAGAACTCTCCCGTGCTGTGAGCAATGATGACAGGAGTAAAATTATGAGCGAGAAAAAAGCGGATATTGGTTTAATCGGTCTGGCTGTTATGGGTCAGAACCTTGTTCTGAATATGAATGACAACGGATACACAGTAGCTGTATTCAATCGAACCTATCAGAAGACTCAGGATTTCGTGGAAGGACCCGCGAAGGGCCGTGAAACCATATTGAGTGCCCAGACTCTGGAGGAGTTCGTCGGTTACCTGGCCGCTCCCCGGAAGGTGATGCTGATGGTGAAGGCCGGTGATGTTGTTGATCTCTGGATCGACAAGCTGATACCGCTTCTGGAGAAGGGCGACTTGATTATCGACGGCGGTAACTCCCACTTCCCCGATACGATCCGACGTCATGAGAAGTTGAAGGCCGCCGGCCTGCTCTACATCGGTACCGGCGTCTCCGGGGGTGAAGAAGGCGCGCGCCATGGGCCGTCCATCATGCCCGGCGGCGAGCCGGCCGCCTGGCCGCTGGTAAAACCGATTCTCCAAGACATCTCGGCCAAAACCGACGACGGCGAGCCCTGCTGTGACTGGGTGGGTGAAGGCGGTGCCGGTCATTACGTGAAAATGGTGCACAACGGGATCGAATACGGCGATATGCAGCTGATTACCGAGGCCTATCAGCTGATGAAGCAGGGTCTGGGTATGACTCCTGATGAAATGCATGAGGTGTTTACCGAGTGGAATACGGGCGTCCTGGATTCCTACCTTATCGAGATTACCCGGGATATCCTCGGCTTCAAAGATGAAAAGGGCGAAGCCCTGGTGGAAAAAATCCTGGACACCGCCGGGCAGAAAGGTACGGGCAAATGGACCGGGGTGAGCGCCCTGGAACTGGGCGTCCCCGTAACGCTCATCGGCGAGGCGGTTTTCTCCCGATGTCTGAGCGCCCTCAAGGAGGAACGGGTTGCAGCTTCGAAAGTCCTTTCGGGACCGGCAACCTCCTTCTCCGGAACAGAGGCCCAGAAGAAGGCATTTGTGGAAGACCTCGAACAGGCCCTTCTGGCCAGTAAGATTGTCAGCTATTCCCAGGGATATATGCTCATGCGGGAAGCCGCCAAGGAAAACGGCTGGAACCTGAACTACGGGGGAATCGCTTTAATGTGGCGGGGTGGATGCATCATCCGCTCGGTCTTCCTCGGTGAAATCAAAAAGGCCTACGACGAAAACCCCGAACTCCACAACCTGCTTCTGGCCGACTATTTTAAGAACGCCGTTGAGCAGGCTCAATCCTCCTGGCGGCGTGTGGTGGCCAAGGCCGTGGAGCTTGGAATCCCCGTTCCCGCGATGTCCGCGGCTCTGGCGTTTTACGACGGTTATCGCAGCGAAAGGCTGCCGGCAAACCTGCTTCAGGCTCAGCGGGATTACTTCGGGGCCCATACTTACGAGCGTCTGGATTCCAAGCGCGGTGAGTTCTTCCATACGAACTGGACCGGTACCGGGGGTGATGTGAGCGCGAGCACCTACTCGGTTTAAACGTTATGAGGCCGCCGATGGGGAAACACCCCTCGGCGGCTGCATCGGCCGCGCCGGCCGATTTGGGCGGCACGGCCGTCGTTCCTGGCTTTTATCCCTCCAGACTCGCCGACAGTTCTTTTATCCACGAAGCCACATCGTCTTTCATGTCGCTCCTCTTGAGTGCGAACAGGACCGAGCTCTTGAGAAAATCGAGCTTGTTTCCCAAATCGTGCCGACGTCCGTTGATCCGGCAGCCGTAGAGAGGTCGCTGGGACAGAAGGATGCGGATCGCATCGGTGAGCTGTATCTCTCCGCCCTTTCCCGCTTCCACCACTTCCAGAGCGCTGAAGATTTCCGGCGGCAGTATGTAGCGGCTGGCTACGGCGAGATTAGACGGTGCTTCATTCATCGACGGTTTCTCAATCATGTCCCTGATGGAAACCAGTCCGTCCCCGATGTCCTCTCCGGCGACGATGCCGTATCGGCTCACATGGTGTTCCGGCACCTCTTCAAGGGCGATCACCAGTTCTTCCTTTTCGGCATAGACGTCCATGAGCTGCCGTGTTACCGGACGCTCCTCATAGCTCTCCAGAACCGTATCTCCCAAGAGAACCGCAAACGGCTCTGAGGCGACATGATCCTCGGCGCAGCGGATCGCATCACCTAAACCGTTCTGTTCATGCTGCCAGACAAAGTGGATACGTACACCGGGGGGAAGAGTGTCGATAAGAGCCAGTTCGGCTTCCTTGCCCTTGTCCCGGAGCTGGGCCTCGAGTTCGAAATTCCGGGAAAAATGCTCTTCGATGGCCCGCTTTCCGCGTCCGATGATCATCAGAATATCGTTGATGCCCGAGTCGATGGCTTCCTGGACGACATATTGGATTGTCGGTGTGTCCACGACGGGAAGCATCTCTTTCGGCTGGGACTTGGTGGCCGGAAGAAAGCGGGTACCGTAGCCCGCTGCGGGAATAACGGCTTTCTTAATCATATTCAACTCCTCAATTATTCAGGCCAGGCGATGGTGGGTACGATGACTTCGGCGCCGATACGGGATAACGCAGTCTTCAACGATGCAAGTTCCGCCGCGTCGGTAAATGTGCCGATAATGGCGCCCCCGGAGCCGGTGAACTTTGCCGACGCTCCTGTCGATCTGGCGGTGTGCACCAATTCCTCGTTACGGCGGCTGATGTCGCAGATTGAGGAGCGAAGGTTGAAATTGGCGTTGATGATTTCCGACAAGCCGGAATAGTTCCCGGTTTCGAACATGTCTTTGACACGGTCCGCCAGCCCTGCGAATTCTTTCATCGCCGAGACCACGTCTTCGTCGCCTTGATCAAATCGATAGCGGAGGTTGTTGTGGACAATATCGGAGCTCTCGGCCGCACGGACGTCGTAGGCCAGATACAGATTCGGCAGTGACTCGGGGTTCAGCGGGTGGTACTCGCCGTATCCTCGAGTCTTCATCAGCGTTTCGTTGAAGTCCATGTACGTGATGCCTTGGTAAGACTGGGCCACACGGTCCTGGAGTCCGCCGCTGATGCTGAGTTCCTGGATTTCGGTGGCCCAGATTTCATTGGCCAGCTCATGCAGAGCAATGGGCACATCGTAATATTTCATCAAGGCGCGAAACACCGCAGTGATAATGGAACTCGAACCGGCCAGCCCCAGGTGTGCGGGAATGGAGGTATGGCAGCGCAGGGTGAAATTGCCTCCGTCGATGGACAGATCCTTTTTCCGGCAATAAGCAAGAAATCGGGCGATGGATGCCTTGATGATGCGGATGCCTCCGTAATAACCGTATCGGGTGACATCGTCCCTGAAATCCTCGATATCGTCGAACACCGTCCTGTCCCGTTTCATCGGAAGGATTCTGATATGGTCCGACGGATAGAGTGTGATATCGGTTTGGAAATCCGAAAAGGTGAACGCGATGGTTTTACCGAAGTAGCCGTCCGAAGGATTGCCGATGAGGGCGGCCCGTGGATAGGCGATAGTCTTGATTATCATGATATGGATGTATGATAGCCCCTGGGGCAATCCCTCGTCACCAGGAATAAGTCGTCCGAGTCGATTATAATAGGGAGGACGAGATATTGTATATGTGTAAGGTCTAATAGATACAGGAGCGCGGTTCTGAAATGAGCGGTAAACAGCAAGTTCATGTCCTCATCAATCCCGATTCGGGCATATGGAACCCATTCAACGCCATGGCCCACGCACTTCTTGAGCATTGGGAGACTCCGGATCGTGAATTGACCATCCAGTTCACCACGTCAAAAGAAGACGGCAGAAGAAAGGCCCGAAATGCTGTTGAGAAGGGGGCCGACATACTGCTGGTTGTCGGTGGAGATGGTGCCGTCAACACCGTCGGGTCACAGCTCGTGGGGTCCCAAACAGCCCTGGGCGTCATACCCTCAGGAAGCGGCAACGGGTTTGCCCGGCATTTTGGTCTTCCAATGGACATCAAGAAGGCCGTCGCTGTGCTGGCAAAAGCCGAACCGAGAGAAATCGATGTCGGCTTTGCCGACGACAAACCGTTTTTCGTTACCTGTTCTTTAGCGTGGGACGCCTCTCTGGTGGAAGCGTTCGAAAAGTCTCCGATTCGAGGCATCCTGCCCTATGTTTTTGCCGCGGTCTATCAATTTTTCGAATACAAACCTCAGGTCTTCCGGGTGAATCTGGATGACAGGGAGGAACTCCTCATTGAGGATCCCATGCTGTTCACCGCCGCCAATCTGACCCAATACGGAGGCAGGGCGATGATTGCCCCCGGAGCCTCGGCTGATGACGGTCTGCTCCAATTGGTGACTCTGCGCAAGCGGGACCTGCCATGGGTTCTTCCGATGCTGGGCAGCGTATTCAGCGGCACGATCGACCGGCTTGATCGTATCGTTACGCATTCTTTTAAAACCATGGTGGTGAGCCGAAAAACCGCCGGGCCCATGCAGCTTGACGGTGAATTGATACAGGCATCGGCAGAGGTTCGAATCAGCGTCAGACCCCGGGCACTGAGGGTACTAGTACCACAGGGGCATCACGCCAACAAGCCATGAGGAATACCGAAACGGCGCTTTTCGACATCAACAGAAAAGTAAAAGGACCATAACCCGTATCCTTGCGAGTCCTACATAAACATCCGCATCAAGTTCGAGTAGTCGTTCTCTATCTCTTTTTCATCCAGTATCTGAGATATCGCTCCGCGATGATGAGTCTGATGATTGAACAGCTGCATCACCACTTTCCCGAAAGGGAAGGTATGGGACTTGCCGTTGGACCGGGTGACGGTGATATTTCCCTGCAGTACTTCCTCGCCGGTTTCCTCAATGAACTTCACGAACAAACTGTCGACGGCGAGAAAGTGATTCCGGAGGTCTTTCAAATTATCATGCAGAATCCCCTTCCAGCCCGGATGCTCGAAATCCAATGTCGGAGTATCCAGACTGGGCAAATCCAGATTGCCGTCCCGATAGGCTGTGAGCCATCCGAGATTGGAAACCAGTATATGGTTCAACAATCCGATAATCGAATCGAAATACGATCCTGTCGTCTCCGAATGGACACTCGCGTCGCAGGCGTCAAGTATATCGAACAGCTGCTCGTTCACCGCACGGTTGTACCGAGCCATAAGTATGAGTATGTCTTTCATAATCTGACTCTAGGTGAACCGGGAGACGGATTCAAATATTCGGTGGAGAAATACCGGTCTTGCGTCGGGAATCTCCGGCGGAACACTTTTGCATCGCCGGGTCAATTCACTCATTTGAAGGTTTGTCTGTGTTCAGGGCAGAATCAATTCCACCGCTCTGGAACGAATCATCAAAGCGGCGCCCAAAGCCCCTGCCTCGACTCCCAGCGCGGCGGGTTCGATTCTGGTGAGGGACAGGGGAAGTCTCATAGCCCGATAGGCGACCTGCTCTCTGGTTTCCTCCACCAGGAGCCGGCTCCATTCCACCATCGGTCCCCCGAGAACGATGCGGTCGGGATCCAGGAGGTTGATCAGATTGCCCACGGCAACGGCCAGGTAGCCGGCGGTTTCCCGGACGACCCGGCGGAAGACCGGATGCCCTTCATCGGCGGCCCGCAGTACCTGTTCCGCGGTGAGTTCCTTCGGCTGGCGTGCTTCCCGGTCCGCCATGGTCATGGCTCGGATGCGCACGGCATCCTCGGAAATGAGTTCCTGAAGGCAGCCCCGATTTCCACAGGGACAGGGCGGGCCGTCGGGTACGATGGTGGTATGACCCAGTTCACCGGCGAAGCTGTGATTGCCCCTCATCAATTCCCCGTTGATGATGATTCCGGCGGGCACGCCCAAACCGAGATGAATGTAGACCAGGTCGGACACACGGCCCTCGGGCGCCAGCCAGGCTTCGGCGATGGCGCTGGTTTTACTCCGATTGGTCATGGTCACCTCCATCCCCAGCCGTTTCGAGACGAGATCGGCCAGCGGGACGTCCTGCCACCCCAGGTTCACCGAGCTGTGGATGAATCCCCTGTTCATATCGATGAGTCCCGGAGCACCCAAACCCAGCACCGGCGGAACTCGTTTTCCGTGCATTTTCGGTCTAATTCGGTGAAACGCCGATT
>JARGFR010000104.1 GCA_029210985.1 Spirochaetaceae bacterium
GGTGTCGGCAGTCAGGTATCGTACGCAGACATTTTCCCAAGTTGCACGTTCTATTCGGCGGCTGCTGAAGATTCCACCGGCATAACAGAAAAGGAGCGTCTGCTCATGACTCCAGGTTTTGAATCTCACCATGATTCATTTTAGCCGGTGCCTGAGAAATTATGAATTCCGAATTTAAGTCCGACAGACTCTTAGTATAAAAAATGGCGCCCCATGCAGGACGCCTTTCAGCCAAAGTGGAGATTCGAACTCCAGACCTACGCATTACGAGTGCGTTGCTCTACCAACTGAGCTACTTTGGCGGACCGGCTCATTATATCCGGCCAGCCAAGAGGGTCAAGCATCTTCTCTTGACGTACCATTGAATTCCCATACTATGAAAGTGATGAACAATATTGGAAACAGGCGATTCGAGCGCGCCGACTTCAAAGTCAAAGGATTTGTGACATGTGGTGACGAGGACTCTCCGGTCAATGTCATCAACATCTCTCTAAAAGGCGTCCTGGTGGAGTCATCGAAGCCGTTGAACGCCGAGATGGGCAAGTCCTATCATTTGAGGATTTCACTTCCACATTCGGCAATCAGCATCGAGACCGAATCACGACTGATTCACAGTGAAAACGAACGCAATGGATTCCGGTTCGATTCGATCGAGGCGGAGGGAATGATTCATCTGCGCCGACTTTTGGAATTAAATTTAAGCTCCGAGGAAGAAATCGAACGGGAACTCGAGTTTCTGACCGATGAGAGCTGAAACTGTTTCGCACTTCGATTCCCGGGCTCGCTGCAGTCCGGCTTATATCTGGCCGTCCTGATTTTCCTGCACTTTGCGCCGGGAAGACACGAATCTGATTAGATCGTGGATATTTGTCACCTCAATGTGTTTCTTGTACACGCTCACCCGACGCTGTTCCTGAAAATGATTGAGGATTTCACGACATCGGTCCGGCGTCATACCGGCCCAATGAGCAATGTCGGCCACTGAGTGGTTGAATACCCTTTTGCCGATATCGGCTTCTTCATCTTCCACTTCCAGTTCCTCAGCCAACATGACGAAGACATCGGCAACCCGAGCGTGTTCATCAGCCAGGGTCAGGATGGAAAACCGCCGTTTCTGATCGTGGATTCTTTTTGCAAAAAGCCCCAGGAGTTTCAAGGCCATCTGGGGATTGCCGGTCATCAGGACTTCAAAATTGCTTCGATTGAATTCCAGGAGCTTGCAGTCGTCCAGAGCGATGATCGAAGCGCTCCGGGGTGCGTTTTCCAACAGAGCCATCTCACCGAAGAACTCACCAGGCTTCAGGATATCGATGGTTTTTTCGATGCTGCCGAAAATTTTCACGATTTTCACCCGGCCGGACTGGATCAGATAGAACGAATCCCCGGGTTCATATTCGCAGAAGATGATCTGACCGGCGTCAAAGGTTTTGGCGAATCGTTCGAACATGGAAAGATCGAGACTCATATAGCACCGCTCTCCAGGTCGCGCACCTTCTTGAGGATCTGGCGATACATGGATCCGCCTTCGGGAACCAGCTGACCGGCTTTTTTCAGAAAACCCAGTGCCTTATCAACATCACCCATAGCCTCATGACTCAAACCCATATGGTAGACCGCTTCGCCGAGATAGGGATGTTTGGGATATTTTCGAATCACAGCCGCCAGCTGTTTTGTGGCGTCGCTGTACCGCTCCATATGATATAAACAGCAACCGACACGGAACTCAACATAGGCCAGATGCTCCGGATCTCTCCCGTCCTTCACCATGGACAGGAAACCTTTCATCGCATCTTTATATCTTCCAAGCTTGTACTGGTTGTTGATCTCCGTAAAAGTCATCACAGAATAATCCGCAGCAGGAATTTGTGATTCAACAGAATCGTCATCATGATCGGCTTGAGCGGACTCGGCTTCGCCGACCTTCAATGTGGCCTGGGGGGCATAGATACCTTTTGGCCAATGACTCAGATAACTCTTGAAAGCATGGGCGGCCTGGGAATACTGGCGCTCCTTGAGATAATACTCACCGACGGCAAATAGACCGGCTTCCTGGCTGGTACTGATCCGCTCTGTGGATAAAAGACTTTGAACTTGATGATGGATTCGCCGAAGCTGTGTGGAGAAGACCTGGAGCATCTTCATCAGAATACGGGGATTACCGGACACTACAACTTCGAATTCCTGTATGGAGAAGTGGATAACCGTGCAGTCGCTCATGGCCGTCGCTGTCTCGTCATGAGTGTATCGGCCCAATGCGGCTTTGACGCCGAAGAACTCGCCGGTTTTTATCGGTTCGCGGATCTCCGCCCCTGTCTGGAGGTCCTCGTAGGACAACTCGACTTGTCCTTCTTTGAGAATAGGTATTCCATCGGCACGGTCGCCTTGGAAGTAAATAATCGCATTAGCGCGATAGAAGACCGGTTTAGGCAATAGGAAGCTCCCGTTAAGCAAAGAATACGCATCCCAATACGCACCTGTCAACAATCGCCGAATACCGTGTATTCTTGGTGTCATGGTGGATCTCCACACTCATTCAGATGCCAGCGACGGTGAATCGACTCCGAGTGAACTTATCGGATTGGCGCATAAAGCCGGCGTCACGGCTTTGGCCCTGACCGATCATGACACGTTGGCCGGAATTCCCGAGGCCATGAACGCGGCAAATGACGTCGGAATCAGACTCATACCCGGCGTGGAAACGGAAGTGGAGTTTCAACCGGGAGAATTCCATCTTCTGGGTTTGGGCATGAATCGATTCGAAGAGGGCCCACTGGAGGATTTCCTTGGCGAAATTCGCCGGCGAAGAGTGACGCGAAATGAGGAAATGGTCGATCTGATGCAGAACGACAGCCGGGATGTCAGTCTTGAAGTGCTGGATGCCATCGCCGGCGGAGATGTCACCGGACGAATGCATTTTGCCCATTGGCTCATCTCCGAGGGGTTGGCCGGAAATGTTCCGGACGCTTTCGAGAGATGGCTGGGACCGGGGCGGCCCTATCATGTGACGAAGAATCGTCCGAAACTGCAGGAGACCCTGGATGCGATTCATGAATCCGGTGGATTGGCGGTCATCGCTCACCCTCTCTCTCTTTGGATATCCTGGGGAAGACTGAGTCAATATCTGCCGGAATGGAAAGAAATGGGACTGGACGGTGTGGAAGCAAGGCATTCCGGAGCATCGGCCAGGGAGGCCGTACGTTTTGAAGAATTGGCGGTTCAACACGGAATGTTTATCACCGGTGGATCCGATTATCATGGTTCCGGACGGCCGGATCGAACTCTGGGGCACGGTTCGGCGGGAAAACCACTGGAAGAGACTCTCCTTGCCCCCTGGGATCATGATTAGAAGACTTATTGCCGTCGGAATCGCATCAATCCTCTTCAGCTTGGTCCCCATTAAATCTGTTTATGCCGATTATCCGCTGATTCGATACACCATGAGTTCCAGGGATCCCCTCTACAGCCAGCAGCAGCAGGATGTCGAAGCCTGGTATTCCAGCGGGCAGGGTGCTTTCGGTCTGAATATATATTCTTATGTTCCCAGGGCAACCGAGGACATTTTCGCCGTCGCCGCGGCATTCAACCTGCCCTACGATGCCCTGGCCACCTTGAACGGATGGGATTCGCCGGGCCTTCTGACGCCGGGCCGGCAAATTCTCATCCCCAACATGCCGGGGTTGTTCGTCCCGACGGAACCTTCCGGTCCATGGGAATCGGACCTGTCGGATCATCAAAGAAGCAGCGAACCCATCGCTGTACTAGTGGGAATGCCCACAGGTGCGACAAAGTCGTATGAATTTTTCCCGGGAGAGAAATTTACCTCCGACGAACGGATTCGCTTCCTTGGACACGTTTTCTCGGCTCCCTTGCAGAACAGCCGAATCAGCTCGAACTTCGGATATCGAACCAATCCTTTCAGGGGCGGACTGAGTTTCCACCCGGGTGTGGACCTGAAAGCCGACGTCGGAACCGAGGTTTATGCGGCGCGGGGGGGAACGGTAGAAAAGATCGGATCGTTGGAATTGTACGGACTCTTCGTTATACTCAGGCATGACGGGCAGTATCAGACAGTCTACGCGCATCTGGATGAATTCCTAGTGCGGGAGGGACAAACCGTTGGTGCGGGTGACCGGATTGCCCTTTCGGGGAATACCGGCATATCGACCGGACCGCACCTCCATTTTGAAATTAGGAAAGACGGGATACCGGCCGATCCGTCGACTCTGACGTCCTTCTACGACTAGATGAATCGTTGGTAAAGATGAGACAGATACTGAAGATAAAAGTCAAGAATTTCGTACCTCTGCTGCTGCTGTGCATGATAGCGCAGTTCGCCGGCGCGGAGAATGTACGCGGCAAGGTGGCCGGAACGGCCGTACCGAACGGGGAACCGGTCTCTTTCAAGCCCGAGGAATTGGTCGTACTTCGAACCGAACCGGTATCCCGGTTTCAGGGCGGTCTGGAACTGCGAATGCAGATTCCACCGTCCCTCAGACGCTATCAGAACAGCTTTGCTCTGCTGATCTACCGAGATGTCGACCCCGTCCCCACGCCGGAGAACAGATCCTACAGCGGCACAAGGACCTACATGAGGCTCCTGCCGGGCAGAGAAGGCATGTACGTCCGGATTCCTTTTACCGCAAACCATCAAATCACCGGTGATGCGCTGACTGATGTCCTGCCCGTGCCCGTCGATCCCGGCGAGTTTCCCCTCATCGTGACCGTTTTACCGGTCATGAAGGGCATCCCCGACTCGGCATTCCGGGAGATACTCACCATCGGCACGACACCCATCTGGAAGAACGAGGGATCGTTATCATTAAACATCACAAATCCCTCGGATGATCCGGAAGAACTTATTACGGCATACATCGACGGTCAGGAAGTGGAAATCGGAGAGATTCTCTATGTGGAAGCCGGTCTGCATCGAGTCCGGATTGACAGTTCCCAAGCCCAGACGGTGGAGAAAATGGTGGCCATTGAACCGGGAGAGCAGCTCATCGTCGATCTGAAACTCGACTACCGGCTCCCTGAGCTCACTATCAGCATTCCAGAAGGCGCGGTTGTACTCCTTGACGGCGAGCCCCTCAGCGGTCCGGGTCCGATCACCGCCGTGGATATCCGCCCCGGTGAACATACCGTAACATACAGACTCGGCGAATTGGATGTCTCCCGGGCGTTCACCGTCGGACCGGGCGCCAAAATCAGCATCGATCTGGTGATTGAGATTGATATATTCGACCTCCAGGAAGGCACCGGAAACCAATATGGCGCCGGGGATGGTTAATCGGGTTAAGTTTTAGCGCCATAGGTGCGATAATGTTGATGTCGGTCTCTCCGGGGTAGTACCCCTCCCAGTTCGCTACGCCGGAAACCGACCCCTCAAGAGGGTGGCCGGCCTCACAAGGCCGGCCTTTTCTATACCCTGCTCTTCTTGACAAGGAGAGTACGCAAACGTACCGTATGAGCCATGCATTTCACCGGTAAACGACGAACCGTCGTCTTGATTTTCGCCGGCTCTCTGATTTTCAGTGCGGCCGTCTTAGGAACAGCACTGGGCCTGAGTCTCGCGACGAATCACAATACACGGAATATGGACGAGCTCATTGCTTCAAGACCCGCCATACCCTCCCAAATATTGGATATCAACGGGGAGCTCATCACAGAGTTCTTCTCGGATGAGAAACGGGATATCATTCCCATCACTTCCCTGCCGGAAAATCAAATCTACGCCCTTCTAACCCGGGAGGATGCCCCGTTTTTCCAACATACAGGTGTTTCGGTCGGCGGTTTTATCAGAGCGGTTGCCAACAATATCCTGTATGTCATCACCAACAAGGGTTATTTTTCCGGTTTCAGTACCCTGACCATGCAGGTGGCCGGCGCCAGGCATGCCGACCGGACGGACATTTCTGTCAGCCGCAAGCTGAAGGAAATCTGGTGGGCCTATCAGCTCGAACGGCGCTACACCAAACAGGAAATTCTCGAGCAGTATCTCAATTCGGTCTATTTCGGTCACAACACATACGGAGTGGAAGCGGCCAGCCAGTTCTTTTTCGGCCATTCGGCTGTGGACAATTCACCCGCCGAAGCCGTGATGCTGGTGATTCAGCTTGCCGGTTCGGGACTCTACTCCCCCATTATCCAGCCGGAGGCGGCTCGGGCCCGTCAGCGTGAAATTCTCGACCAGATGGTGGCGGCGGGCCATGTTTCAACAGATGATGCGGACCGTTCGTACGAAGCATATTGGAGCAATTATGACTGGTCTCGGTCGGCGACGGACTCACCGTATTTCGATCGGCTGGCCAACGACAAGGCACCGTACTTCAGCGAGTATATCCGAACTCAAATCGATCAATATCTATTCGGCCAACAGGACATTTATCGCGACGGCTATGTGATTCATACGACATTGAACCTGGATTTTCAGCGTGAAGCCGACAAACAGGTCTCACAGGGGCTGACGCTCTGGAATCGCACCTATCGCAACGACCGGGATTCGAAAACCGGATACGCCTCGGCGGAGCTGGTGGAAACCATCGATCTGCTCTCCCTCGTCTTCGATCTGCCGGAGATTCGAGTGGCCGGCGCCAAGGATAGAAGAGAGGCCAAGGAATACCTGGAAAATCAATTCACACCCATCATGGATGTCCTGGCCATGACTTTTGGTTTAAATGACCTCAAGTCCCTGACCAATATTTCCTACGATAAGGCGAAATTCCACGCCCAGATGAACAATGTCGAAACAGCCCTCATTACTTTGGACAACAGTACCGGGTACATCCTGGCGATGATCGGGGGCAGCGAGTTCAACAGGAACAACCAATTCAACCGAGCCATGGATGCCAATGTGATGCCCGGTTCGGCATTTAAGCCGCTCTATTATTCGGCGGCCATCAGTTCCGGACAATTCACCCCGGCAACTCTTATCAACGACAGTCCGTATGTCTTCACAAGTCCCGACGGGACACCCTATATACCGGGGAACTATGCGGGACGCTGGTCCGGAAAAGTGCTGCTTCGGGATGCCCTGGCCCGGTCGCTGAACATCCCGGCGCTGAAAGTGCTGGAAGCCATCGGTTTCGATGCCGCCATCGATCGGTCGGCCCAGCTTCTGGGCATCACCGATCCTCAGCAGATAGGTCAGACTTTCGACCGTGTTTATCCCCTGGGACTGGGGACTCTGAGCATACCGCCCATCCGCCTCGCCCGTGCTTATGCCACCATCGCCAATCGAGGGCTGGCTGTGGAACCCATCGCCATCCGCTACATCGAGGACCGGGACGGGAACATCATCGTCAACCCCGAGCGCGACCTGAGAGAAGAACAGGAACGCCGGGATCGGCAGATTCTCTCACCCCAGGCGGCCTATATCATGACCAGTATGCTCCAAAGCACCGTGAGCAGCGGCACCTTGGCTTATGCCAGACGTACCGTCGACGGTTTTGACGGGATGCCCATGGCCGGCAAAACCGGGACGACACAGAACTGGACGGATGCCTGGACGATGGGGTTCTCGCCCTACTACACGACGGCGATGTGGATCGGATTCGACAAGCGCGGGAATTCCCTGGGACGGTTCCAGACCGGAGCCACATCCACCGGACCGGTTTGGGCCCGATATATGAAAAATATCCACGAAGAATTGCCGAGGATTCCCTTCCCTCGTCCGGAAAACGGCATCGTGGAGGTGGATGTGGACAGACGAACCGGAATGCTTCCCGAAAAGGACACTCCGGAGGAGTTCCTCCGCCGGGAAGTGTTCATCGCGGGCACCGAACCCAGGTCTACCAGTAATCTGGCCAGATTCGAGAATGAACGAACCGAAGAGCAGGTGATCAAGATCGCGGTGGATTCATCTCTGACGAACCTGAACGACGACAATTCCACCAGTGCCGCATTCACCAGAGACCTGTTCGACGAACTCGGACTGGATCCTCTTTTCCTGGATAATACCGGCGGTACCGGTCGGGATTCGAACTCAGGCGGCACCGGCAGCGCTTCGAGTATCTTGGATTAGATATCCCAGATATCCCCGTAGGCGTGGCGTTTGCCGCAGTACCGGCAGGTGAAAGTTTCGCCGCCTGTCCGGAAGAAATAATTCGTGACGTGCTGATAGGCTTCCGGATACGTGACGCATTCGGGGTTTTTACAGGATATTTCCGCAAAATTGTAAATCTTCGGCGGCATATCAAGGCGAAATTTCTTAATGACCGAACTCTCGGCAATGATGTTCAGAGAACAGCCCGGGGAAACCGCCGCAAGTTTCTTCAGCTCAGTTGGACTGATTTCCTGTTTGTCGGGGAGGGAGATGATGCCCTTGAATTCGGCGGGGTTGTTGGTATGAAACACCCCATGTGAACTCCGAACGTTCAGATTCAGTATCCGCCGGATCTTCTCCACGCGATTCCAGATTTCCTCCAGAGGCTGTCCCTTGGCGATATGGTCGATGACGATACCGTTTTCCACGGGTTTGATGCCGACTTTAAACCGATCTTCCACGTGTGTCTTCCGTGTGACCGGAACTTCACTGACAAATGAGGCCTCTTTGCTCTCGGGCACCGGGGAAGAACCGTTGAAATCATCACCCAGTTTCCCGGCCACCATGGCGAGTTCGATGATGCGGGTGAAGTATCCGTTGACGCTCTGCTCGTCCCAGCCGTTCAGGGGAGTGGAATCCAGGAATGAGGGAATGACCGGCTTCTCCCGGTGTCTGGGAAGGGGATGAAAGAATCGCGCGCCTTCCGGCAGCCGATCCAGGTGAGATTTACGGAATGTGACCGCCTTGCGGAGTTCGGTTTCCCTCTCCCGGATCTCATCGCCCATCCGTTCGAGCTGAAGCCGGGTAAAATACCAGGTGTCGCTCACATCAGGACCGTCAAGGTATTCATCGATGCTGCCCCATTCCACCACTTCGAATCCGTTCTCCTGCATCCGGGATTTATAGGATTCGGGCAGCGCCATTTCTTCGGGAGCGATAAGATCGACTTTGACCGAGTGGAAAGCCTTGAGTCCTTCGGTCTTTGAATGAACCGTCCGGCCGTGGTGGAGGTCTCCTATCAAAGCCACATGAAGATGAGAATCATCCCAGTTCCGGTGCTCCAAAAAGGTGAATTCATCCAGGTATTCCTGGGTCGGATGCTCATGCCGACCGTCGCCGCCGTTGATGAAGACCGGCTTTTCCATACCGATTCGCTCGGCATACTCCCCGACCTGTTCGTCCAGAGCCCGACAGACACCTTCCATCTTGGTGCGCATGATGAATATCGACCTCCGGCTGTAGCCGAAGAGCATCTTCACGGTGTCCACCAGACTCTCGGACTTCGTGAACGAGGAGGAGGAGGCGTCAAAGACGTTCAGCTTCACATCATGAAAACATGCGGCGTTCCGGAAGGATTCTTTCGTCCTGGTACTGTTTTCCAGGAACATCAGATAAACGGCAAGTTCGGGGTCTCGAATGCGGAAAGACTCCAGATTTCTATTTTTCCGCCAGTTTTCTTTCAACTCACGGGTCTTCCGATAGAGATATCGCTGCTCATCGACGCTCAGGTCGCCGGCAACAGCCAAGGAACGGCCGTAGAGGGGATTCACAGTATTCACCGGTTCTTACTCCAGTACAGCCTCCTCCTTCAGGGTGGAAGCCGAAAGTTTCAAGATTTCGCCGTTATCGCCTTGAACGAAAAGCGAATCTCCATCGAAGGATATCGAAGTCCAGGGTTCAACTGCAAGGTCGCTGACGGCGGTTCGTCCCAGGGATGTGTTGAATTTGCCCAGCCGCCATTCGTTTCCAACGGTGGTCACCAGGTATATGTCGCTGCCTCGGACAGTCATCAGGCTGCCGGGGAAGACATCATCCACACCCTCTCTGGTGGTTTCCAAACTCTGGCGGTCCAGGAGCATCAGGTGCACTTTGGAATTTCCCCCTTCCTTGCCGGCGATAACCAGGAGGGAATCAGGGAGGATCGCCATACTGCGGCCCCGAACGGCCGTGACTGAACTCACCGCCAATCGCCGGCCGTCATCCAGGTTGTATTTCACAACACGTCCGTAGGGGATGCCGTCCCCTTCGTCATCCACCAAGAGAAACCACACCGGAGTTTCCTCAGGCGCCGAGGTGAAGGTGTCCTCGGTTCCGGATCCCTGCATCCGGGCGTTCTCGTCTTCGGCGATGTCGTCCCGCATGTCCAGAACTTCTTCGGTGCGCTCGTCGATTTTCTGCTGCTGCTCTTCAACTTCCGCTTTTTCTTCTTCGACGGCCGCCTTCTCCTGGGTGAGCTCTTCCCGGCGGACCTCTTCGGCGGGGGTGAGAACTTCACCCGAATCTTCCTTGTCCTGCAGCTCTTCGAGTTCTTCCGTGACGGCCTCGTCACGCCGTTCCACGTCCTCTTTACGCTCGTCCAGGGCCGCCTGGTCCTGGTCGATTTCGTCTTCCCGAAGCTCCACCATGTCCCGACGGGAGTCGAGGCCCATGTCCTCTTCTTCCCGCATTTCCTCAATCACCTGTTCATCGGAAATGGCGCCGGTATCCACCACCGGCGGAGCACCCTCCCCCCGGACACCGTCACCCCGGAGGGGGATGAGCATCTGTGTTCTGCCGGCCCAGTTCGAGTAGTGGGTATCCAGCCCCATTTTGTCCGCGACGAGTTCCTCCGTCACGGGCGCTTTGTATCTCTGGTTCGCCATGGCGATGTCGCCGCGATAAACCGCGTTGTAATACGTGATGAATTCGGCCAGCAGATAGGCGTCCCGGGAAGCGAAGCCGTATGCGGTTTCCAGATAGCCGGCAATGATGGTCCTGAGGTTTGCAATGTGGTCCACCGCGGCTTCGGGTTCGAGAATGAAGATATCGGCGTCCAGACCTTCCTCGATGTCGGGACTCACGATGTGCAGGACACGGTATTTCCCGCCCACCGAGGCCTCTCCGCTTTCACCGGGATCGATGGATTCTCCCAACATTCGACCTATACTCCTGATCTGATCCAGGGTATTCACAAACTCATGAGGTCCGACGTAATTGATAAATTTGATGGTTTGATCGCCGATGCTGGCCAATTCGTCCCTGTCGACGCTGACATCCTGGCCCCAGGACAGGGATGCACCGAGGACAAGCGCGACGGCAATGAGAAACGAACGCAGAGAAACGGTTCGGCACATAGGAGGACTCCTTAATGAAATTATAGCCAGCGCTGGTGCGCATGTCCCGTATTTTTTGGATTAAAAGGCGGCGATGCCGCGTATCACCGCAATCACTTCTTCACCGGCGCTCCGGGAGACGGGACTTCGGAGAAGATCGTCCATCAGTATGTATCCGGCCGGATCGCTCAGGGATCCGTTGTATTTCACCAGATCGGCCAACGCTCTCACCGCCGCCAGTGTGAGCCGTTCTCCGGCGGGTATGAAATCACGGTACCGACGGGCGATCAAACGCAGGGATGCACCATCCCAGTCGCTTCCCAGACGTCCCAGGGCGATAAAGCCGGAAGCCAGGGCCGCCGGATCATCTTCGTGCTTCAGAGAATCCAGCAGAAGTCCCCGGGATCGAAAATCTTCGCTTTCGCCGATAAGCAGATAGGCTCTGGCCCTGGCCGAGGGGTGAGAGGCCAAGGGTCCCCGTTGGGCATCCACCCGGCGAATGGTTCCCACCGATACCAGATCTTCCAGCAGCAGTCCCGCCCAGGGCATCTCCCGGCGCATAGCGGAGGATTCGGGAAATGACTCCAACTCGTCCAGGATGGCCATACGCTCACCCAAGTCGTCTGAGACCGCCATTTTTTCTCTGAAAAAGAAGCCCGGGTCCCGTCTGGCCGCGGATCTCTCATATTCGACATAGACGGAAGGAAATGTACCCGAACGCATTCCGCTGCCGCGAAACTGACCCCAGCCTTCACCCGGCGGGGAGGCGTTCCAGGCGTAGAGAATCCAATCCCCGCCGCCGGCGATGAGAATACCCTCGTCGGTGAGCAGAGGTTCGGCCAGAACGGACCCGCCCCGAATCTCTCTCTGCTCACCGTCGGGAGAAAGCATGCGGATGCTTCCGTCCGATGCCGGCGCATAAATCGTTCCGTCGGCGGCGGCCGACGGTGATCCTCCACTCAAAGCCAA
>JARGFR010000105.1 GCA_029210985.1 Spirochaetaceae bacterium
GCTGAATCTTGCCGTACTGGAAGAAAGCAGCGGAAACCTCAGAGAATCCGATGCGCTTCTGGAGGAAGCCTTGGTGTTGTTTCCGGGGCGTGAAGAAGTCAAGGCGGCATGGTCGATAGGCCATAAGGATTCGGAACCGGCTCTGGCTCGGCGACTGGTGAGAGAGGCCTACGAACAATCATCGAGCCCCGTTCTGGGTATTACAGTGATGAAGGTGGATCCCGATTCGGTTTCGCCCAGACTTTATGAGGCGAAGCTGTGGGAGCTGTTTGATGCGGCGGCCGACCCGGCCGGGAAGGTCCACGCCGCCGATGCCCGGACAATCGCGACGTTTGTGCTGGATTATATGTCGTCCAGAAAGAATTTTTCTTCAGTGGACGTCGCTGTCGATCGTTACCGGAAAGCTCACCCCGATGAAGCGTGGATTCTCTCCTGGAGACTCGCGGCGGATGCTTCCAGAGGAATGTCCATGGTGGATATGGTTGGAATCCAAGCCGGGTCGATCTCCCCTTACGAGGAGTTCCGAGCCGCCGCCGGAAGAACAATGAACTGGCGTGCCCTTCACGACGCGGCGCTTTTCTCAGTCATGGCTTCAAACGAGATGCAGCGTTCGGCGAATCGTCTTTCCGCACCGAATACCGGTCGGGTCGACCCGGTATCTGCGGAGAGGGCCTATATCGCGCTCATCAGCAGCTATGCGGACCAAAGCCGTCTCTCCGGTACGCCGATGCTGGACCGGGTGAGTCTGCTGTTGAGAAACCACGATGACGAGATCGGGCGAAAAATGAACTCATCAACACGTCAGGGCCGGGAAACCGCAGAAGCGGTCAAAGCCGCGATAGTTCTGCAGTCCCGTCAGCTCCTTGAAAATGCCCTGGACGATCTGTCCCTCGCCGTCAATTCGGCCGACGCCATCGATAAACGTGATTCGGCCGCACTATATTATTTACAAGCCCTTGTACTGGATAAGCTGGGAAGGACGGATGAGGCGCTGGAGAAAGCCGGAGAAGCCGTCGAAGCCGATCCGGAAAATAATCGAGCCAGAGAATTGCTCACTTCAGAGGTTGGCGCATGATTGCGATAAAAAACTCAATGCAGCAAGACGGTATCCGCCGATCTGCGGCACTGCTGTCTGCTGTATTTTCACGCATACAGACCGTTATAGTTCCCGGTGTCACTACATCGGAAATCGATCGGGTCGTGGAGGAAACCATCAAAGCCGGAGGCGGTGTGCCGGCCTTTCTGGGCTACGGCGGATTCCCGGCTTCGGTATGCGCGTCGGTCAACGATCAAGTCATACACGGCATCCCCGACAACACACCCCTGACCGAAGGGGATATCGTCGGCTGCGACATCGGTGTGATTCTCGACGGCTATTACAGCGACGCCTGCAAGACCTTTCCGATAGGAACGGTATCCCGGGACACCGAGACGCTGCTGGAGGTCACCAGGGAGTCTCTGGCGGCCGCCATCGGCGTCTGCGGCCCGGGAGCTCGGGTGAAGGATATCGGAAAAGCCGTCACCCAGGTCGCATCACCTCATGGCTACGGCATCGTTTACAGCTATTGCGGGCATGGTGTGGGTCTGTCGCTTCATGAGGATCCGCAAATCCCGAACTACTATCCCTCAAGGGGACTCAATCCCAGACTGAAACCCGGTATGGTTCTGGCCATTGAACCGATGATCAACGCCGGGAGTGCCGATGTCGAGGTTCTGGATGACGGATGGACCGTCATCACCGCCGATGGTCGGTTGAGCGCCCATTTTGAGCACACCATACTTATCACAGAAAACGGCGCGGAAGCACTGACAACCTGGGGAGAATAATGAATTCAAGAAAAGCAGTAAAAAATACACTCATCGGAACGGCGGTGGGAATACTTGTCGGTTATTCGGTGATGCTCACCGTCGGTCTGTTCTTTCCCGGAATCAACCCGATTGGACAGGCCAGGGCGGCGGTGGACGAAATGCCCGATATCGCCTCGGCGGAGGCGCTGCAGGAGACATTCCGGGAAGTCAGCGCCAGAGTCCTTCCTTCCGTCGTGGAAATCACCGTTAAGAATGATGGAACAGCAGGAAATCAACCGGACGGTGAAGTACCGTGGAATGATTTCTTTGTCGATCCCTCTGAAGAAGATGAAGGACCGCGATTCTTCCGCAGTCAGGGATTGGGCTCGGGAGTGATTGTTGACGAGAAAGACGGGACATACTATGCGGTCACCAACGCTCATGTCGTCGGCGATTCCCGGGAGATTACCGTTGAACTGATAGACGGCAGCCTGGTGACGGCACAGCCGGTGGGAAGCGATCTTCGGAAAGATCTGGCCGTACTCAGCTTCCAGGCGCCTGAGAGCCCCCTGGCGGTGATGCCCTTGGCCGATTCCGATCGTCTTTATGTGGGCGATCTGGTCCTGGCCGTCGGAAGCCCCTACGGCTACGCCCAGTCGGTCAGCTCGGGCATCGTCAGCGCCCTTGGACGCCGTGACGGCCCGGGGGAGAATATCAACGATTTCATTCAAACCGATGCCGCCATCAATCAGGGGAATTCCGGCGGCGCTCTGGTAAACATCCGCGGTGAACTTGTCGGAATCAACACCTTCATCACGACGCCGAATCGGGGCAGCATAGGGCTGGGCTTTGCGATTCCCGTCAACAACGTGGCTTCTTCCGTCCGGCAGATCATCGATTACGGCGAGGTACGATACGGTTGGCTGGGAGTCAGTCTGGGGGACTACGGCCCCGAAGCCGCAGAATCCCTGGGCTATAGCCCGGGAGAAGGGGCCATGGTGTATCAAGTGTTCACCGGTTCTCCGGCCGAAGATGCCGGTCTGCTCCCCGGCGACCTCATCACGGCATTAAACGGCAAACCATTCGATCAATCAGATCGGCTCATTTACAGCATCGGTGATGTCGAACCCGGTAAAACCGCCAGTTTCGAGGTGAATCGATTCGGTGAGAATCTTGTCATCGACGTGGTGATGGGCACTCGGGAAGACGAAGAGGCGGTGAGGGAAATCCACGGAACCGCCAGACCCGGATTTGTCGCGGCTCCCCTCACACCAGACCTCCGCGGTGCTTTGAATCTGCCCGACGAGATTACCGGCGTGCCGGTGGCCGAAGTGTACCCCCGAACCACAGCCCAGGCCGGAGATTTACGGCCCGGAGACCTGATTACCGCCGTCGGCGGGATGGACGTCTCTTCACTGGAAAGTCTCTATAAAGCGTTGGCACAAGCCGATATCGACAACCCGGGCTTCACAGTTTGGCGGGAAGGGTCTGAGATTCAACTGGGCCTTCGGAGTGGAGAAAATCAATGAACAAAGAGTTTCTACCCTATAATACGATTCGCAACAACGCCCTGAAACTGGCCAAGCAAGTGTTCGACGACGGATTCATGCCCGACGTCATCTATGTTCCCCTCCGGGGCGGCGCCTACATGGGAAACGTCTTCAGCGAGTTTTTTAAAATCGTCAACAAGAAGAATCGGCCGGTTTTCTACGCCGCTGTCGTGGCCCGGTCATACACCGACATTCACTTGAGCGGCCGAGTGCGGATCGACGGATGGACCTACGATCCCGAATACCTTCGCAACGGCGATAAAGTTCTGTTTGTCGATGACATCTTCGACACCGGTCGAACCATCAACCATCTGGTGGAATGCATCCTGGAAAAAGGCCTTCCCCGGGAAGACATCAAAATCGCCGTTCATGACTACAAGGTCACCCATTTTCGGGACCCTCTTCCCATACGTCCCGACTATTGGTGGCGCAAGATGGAGATGACGAATCCCCAGGACGACACCTGGATTCACTACTTGAGCCATGAGCTTGAGGGCCTCACAGATGAGGAAATCGAAAAGCATTATCTCTCTTCGGATCCCGATCTGAGAGACGTGTTTGACTTGCTGAAAAGCAAGCGGGATTAAAAAGGTTGACCTCCAAAGGCCCTCACCGAGAAATCGGCCGAAAAAGGGTTCAGAGCTTTTCCGGTTCTTGACAGCAGGAAAACAGGTCCCCCAAAAAAACCGCCGTTTTCCCGGCGGTTTTTTGTTCGTTGAGGTATCGTCATATCGGCAGCGGCTGGCTGCCAACAGTGACAATCCGGCCGCAGCGGCTTGCCGCCTGCGGCGGCCGGCCCCACGGCCGCCTGCGGCGGCCGGCCCGCTCGGAGCTGTCAGCTGTCAGAGCTGTCTATTCGTCGGTCCAGGCATTCCCGGCCGTCGAGTCATCCAGCCGCCACAAACCCTCGCTTCGTGTGGTGGCGTACAAGTAGGCACCGATTTTGCTGAATTCGGTGATGGAGACGTCCGGGAGAGGACTGCTGTCATATTGGTTCGTGTCGGCGAAAGTATTAGTGTTGGACACAACTCTCCAAATGTCATCAGCTGTCGGAGCGACGTCAGCGGTATCTAATTCGACATAACCGCCTTTGCCACCTTGAATATCTCTGCCGATAAGAATGATATCATTGCCTGAGGATGTCACGTCGGCGAACGAAATATGGACGTTATCCGGAGAAGGATTCTCAACGGTATACCAGTTTGTTCCATCGTCACTGGCATAGAGTGCGGAAGTATGACTTGAGCCCATAATGAAGGCCTCGTCACCGGACGAGGTGTGACCGGCTAAATCCAGCCATTCAATATCTGTCATCGGTCCGGTGCTCGAAGTAATCGTCGTACCGGCTTCATTTATTACGATTCCGCCTGAAGCATTATCATTGACAGCGGTAAATCGAATAGTCGTACCCGTGCTGTCTCCAGCTCCATCGGTGATACGATAGTTGATTGTCGGTGTGGCCGCCTGAACTTCATCTGTTAACCAATTCGAACCACTGGACGGTGTCACATCTATACTGGATAAATCAGAATTGATGAGACTAACTCCGCTATCTCCATGCGTTCCACTCCAGTTCCGAATGTTGATGTAGAAAGTGTCTCCTGTGGGATCAGGGTAGAAAAGCCCGATGGTCTGATAACCCGAATCATCACCATAAAAATCGCCGTTGGTCACTTTGTCAAAATGCATCACATCCGGAGCTGGATCTGTTGGTGTGGTGTCCACCCAAAAATAATACAGCGCTGTATGATATGAACTCCCGTATCCTTTACTCAAGGCCAAGAGGATGACATTGTTATTTGATCCAGCTATGGATTGAACCACCTCAAAACCATCCGGCAGACTGACCGCACTCCAGCTGGCACCTGTATCAATTCCGGACTTTCTGAAGAGTCTGGGCCCTGTCGAAAAATATCCATAAACGATGGGGTTAACAGTGGCATCATCACTGAGATCCGCCGTGAGAGTGAAAACTTCCGAAGCCCGTACACCGTCGGGCAGCGAACCGTCGATGATTTTCTCCGAAACGGCGATGCTGGCAAAAATCCCGACACCTTTACAGCCGCTCAGAAGGGCGGCGAACACGAATATGACGGCCAAGAGGCCGGAGGTCGCGGTTCTTTTCATCAGAAATGGTACTCCGCGGTTAATGTCAGATCCATAAAATTGCCGATAGACCTTTGTGATTTGTCATCCACGCCGATTTGCGGGATAAACCACCAGGTGGTGTCCATACCGAAAGACCATTCGAAATTCCAGTCAAAGTACACACCGAACCCGGGCCGGATGATGGGGTCGACATAGAAATTATCCTGTTTCCAGGAGGTCATGGCGATGCCCACGGCCAGGTGGAGCGGGATGGTGATGCGATTCCAGGGATGGAATTCATACGAACCTTTGACGTCGATGGGGATGGTGTAGGCGAAGTTCCCGTTGATGTCCTTGGCGAAGCTGCCGGCGACTTGGAGGCCGACTTTGATTCTCTCGGAAACATAGAAGCTGTATGCCAGTCCGCCGGTTCCGCCCATACTCAGTTTTGTCTTGTAGGTTCCCGCTTCATATCCGTATTCCGGCCAATCGTTGGTGAGAACGGTGAATAGGGGGAAATAGAGGCCCATGGTGATGGCGAATGTCTGGTCTCCCATGGCGCGCTGATTAGTCCGAATCTGAGGATCGAACGGTGTGTCTTCGCCGCCGCCTTCCTGGGCGGTCAGGACTCCCATATTCAGCAGCAGCAAGGGAAGAGCGATGAGGGTGAGCTTATTTCGCAAATGCATTCCTCTTATTCGATTAATCCTGCGAATCCTAGCATGATGCCAGGATCATCATCAATATATTCACAACCTGAGAGGATTTCATTATTGTCATGAACCATGAGTGCCGAAATCATTGATGGCAAAGCCATCGCCGCCGATCTGCGTCATCAGCTCGAAAAAGAAGTCCGTGTCCTCTCCGACGGTGGAATTCGTCCGGGTCTGGCCGTTGTGCTGGTAGGTGAGGACCCCGCCAGCATGTCTTATGTCACCGCAAAAGAGCGGGACTGTGAAAAAGTGGGTATATATTCCAGAGATATCCGGCTCCCTGTCGATACGTCCCGGGAAACCTTGCTGAAATTGATCTCAGATCTCAATTCTGATGAGGATATTCACGGCATTCTGGTTCAGCTGCCTCTGCCGGAGGGGTTGGATGAAGAAGAAGTGATCCGGCACATCGACCCGGCAAAGGATGTGGACGGTTTTCATCCCGAAAGCATCGGGCGCTTGGTTCTGAATCTGGACGGATTTCTTCCATGCACCCCCCACGGAGTCATTAAAATGCTTGAGGCGTCGAACATCGCTATTGAAGGCGCGGAAGTGGTGATTGTGGGGCGGAGCCGCATCGTGGGCGCCCCTTTGGCCAACCTGATGTTCCGTAAAGCACCGGGGGGGAATGCCACCGTGACGGTTTGTCATACCCGCACTAAAAATCTTGCCGATGTGGTCCGGAGGGCGGATATCGTCATCGCGGCGGCCGGCCGGCCCAACACCGTCACCGCGGATATGGTGAAAGACGGCGCGGTTGTCATCGATGTGGGCGTCAATAGGGTGGACGACAGCAGCCGGCCCCGGGGGTACAGGCTTGTGGGCGACGTCGACTTCGATCAGGTGAAAGAAGTGGCTCGAGCCATCACACCGGTTCCCGGAGGTGTCGGCCCCCTCACCCGGGCCATGCTTCTGTGGAATACCGTCGAATCCGCCAAACGCTTCCAAGAAGGCCCCCGTACGGTTTAGAATAAACAGAGGACATTCTTGGGAGGATGCCATGCCTGGTCGATTAATCGCCTTTATTCTGATCCTGCTCGCCATCGTGAGCTTTATTGGATTCAATATCGAGAACAGTTCCGATATTCGAATCTGGTTCGGTGAAAAGGGCGTGCTCTCGGACGTCCCCATTTTCGTCAGTTTCTTCGTGATGTATCTCATCGGTGTAATATCTGTCGTACCCTTCATGGTGAAATGGAGGATGAAAAAGGCCTCCAAAGACCGTCTGACTCAAAAAAGCGAAAAGACTGGGGACGATGAGGGCGCAGCGGGGTCAAAAAAGAAGAAAACCAGAATCCTTGGATCGAAGAAGAAGGACGAAGAACCTTCCGAGGAGGATTGATGCCGCGTGGCTCGGCCGCCATACCGAAGCTGCTGATCATTCTCATCCTCACTATCGCACCGTCGTATAGAGTCGGTGCCGTGGATTGGCAAGAGGCCCGCGCGCTGGAGCTGAACGGCGATGCCGCCGGCGCCCAGACTCTCTACATGAATTGGCTCGCAGCCAACCCCGGGCATCCGGAAACCGCCGATATTGTCATTCATGCTTCATCGCTCTCGAAGAACCCTTTGGATGCATTGGGTCTGATGAGAGAGTCTGTAAACTTGGTTCCTGAGCCGGATGCTCATCGTGTCTATGCTCGGATGGCGGCGTTGGAATCCTCTGTGGGACTCCCGATGGATGCCGCCGATCATTTCCGGAAGGCGGCGGAAATCGGCGGAGCCCAGGGCGAACGGTGGGAATTGGACTCCTTAGCCCTGCGTTTCGGCATGGGCGATTATACCGGTGCCCGTCAGGACGCTCTTAATCTGTCAAAAGAAAGCGGATCTCCGCTGATACGCGATGAAGCCGCATCCCTGGCGGCGCTTTGTATGGCCCGGGACGGTCGGGCGGAAGATGCTCTGCAGGAAATGCGGGCCTACCTGAGGGGCACGGATCATCTGAACTCCCCATTGGCATGGCTGGCACTGAAAGAGCTTTCCGAAGTGACGGGAAATCAGATTGAATTCCGCAGAGCCATCGAAAAGCTGAACGAACTGCACCCGCGTACCGTTATCCGGTATATGGCGGAATCTCGAGTACTGGAGTGGGTGTCTCCGGCCTCATTTATCACTCCGCGAACACAATCGGAACTCAAGTCGGTTCAAGCCGGGGCCTTTGCCAAGAGGGACGGTGCGGTATCTCTCAGGGAACGCTTGGAAGATGACGGCTTCACCGCTTGGCTGGAAGAGGATAAGGGGCTATGGAAGGTCATCGTCAACGATCCGGATGGAAACGTCGTTTCCAGGCTTCTTGCCGAGGGATACCAGGCATCAGTCCGATGACACCACTTCGATTTGTTCGAAACGACGCCAGGACCCTCCGAGGGTGCGAATCCCATCAACCGTGAGTCCGGCGGGGGAGAGGGATAATGTGCGAATGATGCGCAGTTCATCTTCCACCTCTTCATATTCGGCCGCCCAATTCACCCTTTCTTCGAGAGCTCCGTTCTTCTTCATGAAGCGGATCTGAAGCACCATTGTGTCATTCAGCCTGAAAAACGATGCCGTACCGGTTCTTGTTTCTCCGTCTTCGGTCCATTGAACCCCGGGAAGGTCGAAAATTATTTCCGTGCTTCCGGAGCTGCGCCAGACACCCGAGAGAGGCAGGGGATCTGTGATCGGAGCCAATTTTGACTCGGAATCCAGCACGTTCTGGAGGGCCGCATCCAGCCTTCTGTACGATCCGTTCCAGTTGGCTTCCGCACGCCAAAGATCGATATTTTCCCAGGATTCCGCGCTCACCGATACCGTATCGTACATACTGGGAATGACGGCATTGTTCACCCGGGTATAGAGACGTTTCGCCGTCGTTCGGTGGCTTTGCCCCCAGGCAAAAACCTCTTGTATGCTGCCGTCGTAAAAAATGATTTCCCGGGACCCTGGATCGAAAAACAGCATATCTTCATACGCACCGCTGCCGCTTTCCCTATACCAGGCTCCGGCCAGGTACTGCTCATAAACCTCAACATCTCCCGCATACACTCGTGCAATGCGTTCTTCAAGGATGGTTTGAGCTTTAACCTGACGAGTTTCCCCTTGCTGAAAGGCGAAGGCCGCCGCATTCCACACCCAATCGGTTTCAATGATATCCATGGCATTGTCCGAATCGGGATCCGTTTTCTGGACGATGATGTTGAAAGGCTCTCCCGCACTGATGCCGCTCAAATATGCCGGAGAACGCTCGGTCGTCACGATGTCGATGTTGCCGTTCACCGTCAAACTGAAGACTCTCAAAAAATCGTCTGTTTCACCATTCTTTGAGACTGCAAAGACTTCCGTCACGTGGCTGCCGTTCTCGTCAAAACCGGCAACGATCAGATCGGATCGGCCGTTGCCCGTCATATCTTCGGAACGGAGGGTAATACCGGTGAGAGTACGGACTATCAGCGGCATGCTCCAAACCACGGCGTACTGATTGCGTATCGGGTTTGTTGACGCAATCATGATTTCCAACGGTGCTTCCTCGTCGTCCAAGGGCATGGCGACCAGCACTTGTTCATCCGACGGTTCCAAATCCAGATTACCGTCCAGAATAGACAGTATGTTGTAATCCTCTCCGGGGTTCACCAACGGCAGTATGGGCTCCTGCAGCGAGGTACCGCTGCTGTAACCGCCCTGAGTGTCGGTGGAGGTTGATTCGGTCAGGGGCGTCAGAATACCGCCGCCGACAGGTTTCAGGTTTGTTTCATCCGGCCGACAGGAGGTCAATAAAAAAAAGGCTGCTGCACCCAAGAGAAAACGGGAATTTCGGCTAAGGAATATCATGGCCCGATTATGTTAAGTACGGACGTATCTCATCAAGGACTTCATCCTGAATATCGGCGAAAGGTTTGTCGAATCGGAAACCCGCAGCCGTCTTATGCCCTCCGCCCCCGAATAGATGGCACACGGCGGCACAGTCCACTTCCCCTTTCGAACGGATGGAACAGCGCCGGACGCCCTCTTCGTTTTCCTTGAAAAAGATCGAAACCCTCACTTTGGCGCATTGGAGGGGAATATTGACGATTTCCTGCGCTTCATCATATTCGGCTCCCGAAGCAAAAAGTGTTTCCCTGGGCATAATCTGGATTGCGGCACGGTCGTCTTCCCACAGCATCATGGTGCTGGTCACCAGTGATTGGAGCATCAAGGCTCCTGTGGATTTGCTTTCGAACAGATGCGTGAAAATCTCGTTGGGCACGGCGCCGCTGGATACCAGTGTTTCGGCGATTCGGAACGTTCTGGCCTGGGTTTTAGGGTAAATAAAAGAACCGGTATCATAGACGATACCGGTGTATAAAGCGATCGCGACATCCCGTTTGAATCCCAGCCTCATGGCTTCCAGAAGTCGGAAGATCAACTCACATGTGGATGATGATTCGTGTCTGAGCCATCCCCGATATTTGATTTGCACCTTACTGGAGTGATGGTCGATGACAATGACGTCCCTGCAGGTGTTCAACAGCGTTTGGCTGGCCGAACCGATGTTTGTGGGATCGGTATCCAGAATCACCAATGTACGTTCGGCAAGGTCGGCGGGAAATCCCCCGACAGACCCAATATCTTTAATCAGGTTTTTTTGGTCAAAAAACGTGTATTTGGAGGATGCCGGGTCGGAATTGAGAATAATCACATCTTTCCCGATATCCAGGAGTGACGAGCATAAGGCGTATTCCGCCCCCAATCCATCGCCGTCCGGGGACTCGTGGGTTGTCAGGAGAAGTTTATCGGTTTCGTCGAAGAATTCCCTCAGTTCATCAAGTGTCATTTATATGTCCCTTATCCAATATACTTGGTGGTGAGAGGAAAATCTATTTTGAAAAAAATACCGGACTGTATCATACCCGCCGCGGGACGGAGTCGTCGAATGGGAAGTTGGAAAGCCGCACTGCCTTGGGGCGAGATGACAGTCTTGGAGAAAGTGACCTCCGAAGCCGTCGCGGCGGGATGCCGCACCTTTGTCGTCGGCGGTTATCGCCATGGCGAGTTGAAGCGAATATTAACCGGCAGGGAAGGTCTTGTGATTCTCCGGAACCCTTCATGGAGGTTCGGGATGGACACCACCATCAAAACGGCACTCCCTTCCGTCACCACCGATTGGTTCTTTGTCGTTCCCGTCGACATGCCGCTGGTGGGCCAGGATGATTATAAAAAATTAACCGCGGCGGCCTTGGCGAATCCGGATATGGAAGTCGTCAGACCGTCATTCGAAGGGAGGGCCGGACATCCGGTTCTGATTCGCAGAACATTGGTCCCCGCATTGCTGAGAGCACCGAGAGGGGTTCAGTTGAAGCATAGCTTGGAGGGGCGGAGAGTCCTTTCCATCGATTGGCATCATGACGGTGTCATTCGCGATTTGGATACGCCCATTGATTATGAGCAAATTAAAGCGGGCGTTGGGGGTCCTTGAGGACAAGATTTTCAAGTTTATCTAAAAGATCATGCGCATCATCAAGATTGAGCCGGGAAACGACATAACGCAGCTCCATAATGGAGTTCAGCGCCATGGTCACCGGATTAGCTTCCTGATCCGCCGACAGAATGAGCTGGTCAGTACTGATGGTCCCCAATTTCATTCCGACAGTGTGACAGGATCGAATGCATTCAATATGGCCGCCGGTTGTAGATTCAGCAGTTTTTTTTGGAGTTTACGTGGAGAAGGGGATGTGTATTGGGGCCGGATGAGGCCGAGAAGTCTGGAATATGAGCCGGTGTTGGGTAGAAAGAATCCTCCTGCAACCGAGTCAAGTACAATATCCAGCAGCAGGTTTTTTATTGGGCGGGCAGTTTTACTGGCTTGGTTGATGTTTTGATTTTCAGCGCCTGATATCCTTCGGGTTTCAGTCGCTTCGTCTCGGCAATGTCCAAGCGAGCTTGTCCATTGCTCTCGACTTCAGCGCCTGATGCTCTGTTGGAG
>JARGFR010000106.1 GCA_029210985.1 Spirochaetaceae bacterium
TGCCCTTAAACCGCCCGCGCTGCGGCTTCCGCAGTGAGAATCCGTCGATATCGCGAATCAAATCGACTGCGGCGGAAACGATACCCGGACCGGTGTTCAAGGCCAGGCGAGCGGAGAGATTGACCACACTTCCCATGGCGGTGTAGGTGCTTCGGCGTTCCGAACCGATGTATCCGGTGAACGCATTACCGCCGGCCACGCCCACACGAATCAAAGGAAGCGTCTCAGCCATTTCCAGTGCGAATTCCAAGGCACGACGACTCCGATCCTCAACCGAATAGGGTGCACCGAAGAGCACCAGCAGAACTCCGCCCTTATCACCGGAATCCATCAGATTCAAATACGCGCCTTTGTTTCTTCCGGAACGAATGACTTCCTTGAACATTCTTTCCGGTTCGACTTGTTCTTCATCGTAAGTCATGAAAACACTCACGATGTCCCGGAACTCTCCTATTCCCGAATCGGGGAGACGGTTGGTGGGAAGAAAATGCTCCAGAATTGCGTTATCGACTTCCGATTCAGGCAGTCGCTCTATCGGTTCTTTCCGAATCGATTGGGTCGGGCGAAACTGCGCAAATCCCGCATCCTTGGTCGGTTGAGTCTCAGCCGAATCCGGAACACTGAACCTTCCACGGATAGGGATAACGATAAAACCTGGAGAACACAGGTGTTCGGCCGCCGCACACTCGTTGATGGCGGGCCCTGAGTAGAGATAAGCGGCAGATTCTTCAGATCGGAAAATGTTCCACCGGACTTCACCGTAACCCAAACCTATTTTTGCCTGAAGAGTAAAATCCTCCCGGGGTGTTTTCTGAACACCGGCTCGGCGAAAATGCAGCTGCATTTGTGAGGCGGCCTCGAAGACAGATTCGGAATCGACATTCTCTTCGGGAAATATCGCCGTGAAGGCATCGCCGGCAAAAGAAGAAACAAAACCGCCGGCGTCGTAGACCGCATCAATCAGCGGTGTGAATGTCCGGTTAATGATTCTCGATAGTATCTCCGCCCCGTTTTTCCCTTCCTTCATCAACCGATCGGTCATTGTCGTAAATCCCGAAATATCAATGAAGAGAGTGATGGCCGGAAAACGGCCGTCATACCGGCCGCTTTGGTAATGATCCGCAGTGTGACGCGGTATCAACTGCTTCAATCCAGACATTTAAATCAGTTCCGAATCACTCGAAATCTCTACGAGTGAAGGTCCGTCGTAGTCGAAAGCATCGGTTAAAGCGGGACTCAAATCGTCTATTTTTTTTACTTCAACCCCGAAGCCCCCGCAGTTCTCGGCGTAGCGGGCAAAGGAAGGATTGGTGAGTCCGGTCTGCCAGACATCCCATCCGCCGCCCTGCTGTTCCTTGCTGATCTTTCCCAGTTCATTGTTGTTCAACAGGATATGGGTAATGTTCATCTTATATTTCACGGCCGTCAGGAACTCATTCATGTACTGTCCGAAACCGCCGTCGCCGCTGATGGAAACGATGCGCCTTCCGGTTTGCGCCGCCCATGCTCCCATGGCGGCGGGAAAGGCAAATCCGATAGAACCGAGATAACCCGACATGATGGTCCGCTGACCCCGCGCCCGAAAATAACGGCCGTAGGAGTATGTATTGTTGCCCACGTCCACAGCTATCAGCGCATCTTCATCAATCGCTTCGCTCAAGCGATCGAAGATCAACGCGGACGAAAGTCCCCGTCCCCGGTTTTTCGATGCGCGCCGGGACTTCTCCTGCGTCCAGCTCTCCCACAGGGCGGCCACCTCTCCGGCGGTGCCTTCCCGACTCTGATGGGGATCGATGAGATCGGCCAACAGACGGGCGCTGACGGCGCAATCGCCCAGTACCGGTGTCGAGATGGAATGAAACTTGCCCAGCGCCATCGGATCGAAATCAACCTGGATAACCGCCTTGTCCGTGTCGATTCCGGTGTGTTGACTGAACGAAGCACCGAAAACGATCAACAGATCCGAACCGTTCATCAGGGTGCTGGCCACCGGCGTTCCGCTCCGCCCGAGCACCCCGGCGCCGAGGGGATGATAGTCGCTGATCTGTCCCTTGGCTTTGAAGGTGGTGAGAACCGGTGCGTTCAGTTTCTCGGCAAATGCGAGCACCTCGGGCATGGCCTCACGGGCCCCGAATCCGACAATAACAACCGGTTTCCGGGATTTGCCAAGCCGATAACCGGCTTCCGCCACAGCTTCCTGCGGCGGCGTGATGGATCGGGGTGTCAGCCGGCCGTCGGGATGATCCGGGGCTTCCTCGCCGGCATCGATGGTCTGAACCTCATCGGGGAATATCAGATGGGCGACGTCGCGGTTCAGTATGGCGTGCTTGAGAGCGAGGGACATCAGCTCCGCATGCCGGCTTCCCGGCAGGACGGTCTGGCTGAAATCGGCGACGCCGTGAAACGCGTCCGGCAGATCAATTTCCTGGAACGCACCAGGACCAAAGAACTGGGTCTGTACCTGGCCGGTCAGCGCCAGCACCGGTACGCGGTCCACCTTGGCGTCCCAAAGACCGGTGAGCAGATTCGTGGCACCCGGGCCGGCGATGGAGAGACAAGCCGCCGGTCGGCCGGACGCTTTGGCGTAACCCGAAGCGGCGAAGGCGGCGGCGCCCTCGTGGCGGATGCCGATGTAACGCAGAGCACCGAGATTCTCCTGCAAGCGAATCGCTTCGGCGACGCCCAGGTTCGAATGCCCCACCATCCCAAATACCGTATCCACGCCCCAATTCACCATGGTTTCCACCATCACATGGCTGATGGTCCATTCGGACCGCGACGGTGAGGCGATCTGGACGTAAATTCCGTCCTTCCGCTCCTCGACAGGAAAGGATGCCGTATCGGCATCGCCGTCGAGAGATTTTCCACTGATACGGTCGAAGCGATGTCCGTGCCATGGGCAATGGATATGTCCTTCGGCTAAGGTTCCTTCGCTTAAGGGGCCGCGCTGATGGGGGCAGACCCCTTCAATGGCGCCGTAGATGCCTCCACTGACAGTGAGTACTACCGTACGTCCCGAAATCCGGATAACAAGCTTGTCTGAACCCGCGAAATCCTCCCGTGCGGCCGCCCGTATCCACTGAGGTTCGGGATTCTCCCGCTTTCGGTTGGCGGCACTGATGGTGAGCCCTTCGTCATCCCGGAAATCGGCATACCAGTGACTTCCATCGCAGCGCGGTTTATTGCAGGATTCGCCGCAGCGGCAGAGGGTGTAGTGTTCGTCCGAGGCGTCATCCCCCAGGTCCGTGTTTTCAATCTCGATACCTCCGCGGACCTGATAGGCACCGTTGCGGTCGATATGAATCTCAGCATCTCCCGGATGATCCTTAATCTCGTTTTCACTCTCGATGGAATAGCTGAGGGCACCGGAGGGGCATTTTTCGATGACATCAATAATCGTCTGCATATCGGCGGCGTCGGGATCGATCCACGGTTCACCGCCTTTGAACACCAGAGGCAGTAGTGACGTGCAAAAGCCGGCATGGGAACAGATCCCCCGATTATCGTGAATGGTAATCCGTCGACCCCGGTAATGTTCCTTAACGTCCGGTATCCGCTCATTGCATTTTTCGCTGGTGAAACCCGCCGCTTCATGACTGTTGTCGCAGAATGGTTTGGTGCGGGAGTGACCGCAGCGGCAGAGCTGCATCGGGCTTTCGGTCTGGATTGCCTCGTTGCGGGAGTTGGTGAAATTCTCCAGGTGTTCCACTTCCAGAGGCCCGTTTTCCAGGGGGCGGATCAGAGGAATCGGTTTTTCTCCCTTCATACTCTTTTCTCCTGCGGATCTCCTCCGAAGGGAATCGAGGCCGCCCGGCTTATCTCCAGAGTTGTGGCGGAAATATCGGCCGGGGAAAGATCAGCAGCCCGCCGGTGTCCCGTCATTCGGGTGAAAACAGACAGCTCCTGCCCGACAATCGCCAGATAGTTGGCCAGGCGCCGGGCGGAGGCATCGACATCGATTCTGCTGCGAAGCAGCGGATCCTGACTTGTAATACCCGTCGGGCAGCGGCCGGTATTGCATACGCGGTATTGGCGGCAGCCTACGGCCATAAGGGCCGCAGTTCCGATGGCAACAGCATCCGCGCCCATTGCCAGAGCTTTGGCAAAGTCGGATGAAACTCTCAGGCCGCCGGTAATAACGAGGGAGACGTCGCGAACGTCGTTGGTATCGAAATATCTGCGGGCCCGGGCCAGGGCGTAAATGGTGGGGACAGATGCGGCGTCCTTTATCAATTTCGGCACCGATCCGGTGGCCCCGCCCTTGCCGTCGATGGTAATAAAATCGGGCCCGGCCTGCAGCGCGAAATCCAGGTCGGCTTCGATATTTCCCGCGGCCAGCTTGACGCCCACCGGCTTACCGCCGCAAAGCCCGCGCAACCAGTCGATTTTTTGCCGCAGGGAATCGGGATCCGTAATGTCGTGATATCTGGCCGGCGTCACAATGTCTTTGTCCCGGGGACGCTGCCGTACAGCCGCAATCTCTTCGGTGATTTTGGCCGCGGGGAAATGCCCGCCGATTCCCGGTTTAACAGCCTGACCGATCTTGATTTCCACCGCGTCACAGAGGCGCAGATGCTCTTCGGTGACACTGTACTCATTCTGAACATATTCAAAGATATAACGGTACGAGGAGGAACGGGACTCTTCCAGAATGCCCCCTTCCCCTGAGCACATCGCAGTCTGTGCCAGGGCGCTGCCCTTGGCCAATGCCGTCTTGGCCTCCGCAGACAGGGCGCCGTAGGACATGTGGGTGATGTAAACCGGCATACTCAATTCCAACGGATGTTCTGCCGCCGGACCAATGACGGTCTTCAAAGAGATTTCCTCGTCTTCATTCACCGGCAGCACCGCCAGCTGTGCACCGTGAATGGTAATATCGTCCCAATCCGGGAGCGGAATTTCCGGTCCCATCGGTTCGTTAATTTCCTCGGCGGCGGCGGCCATATGGTGGATATGGCTCATGTGGCGTTCGGCCGGCTTCTCTGATCGGCAGCTCTCCTTTTCGTCGTGGAAACCGTTGTGCCAATGAGTACCGTCGCAGAAGGGTTTGTTCTTTGAACCGCCGCAGCGGCAGAGAGCATAATGGTCGCCGGTTGCGGGATTGCTCCCTTCCTCATCATACAGCTCAATCCCGCCGGTGACTTCGATGGGACCGTTCTTTGAGAGCCTCAGATCCGCCGGATTATGCCAATCCTTTTCGACGGAACCCTGCCGTTCAAAGGCCAGCGCCCCGGACGGGCACATCCGGATGACCCGCATTATCTCCTCGGGCTCCGCACCGTCGGGATCGATCCAGGGTTCCGTATTCATTCGGAAAACAGACGGCAGATGGGTGGTGCAATGACCGCGGTGAGAACATACCCCCCGATTGTCGAGGATGGTGATGTTTTTTCCCTCGTAGCGATCAATTCTGTCAGGCTGGCGTCCCTCAATTTTATGGGATTGAAAGCCGTACTCCATATGGGTGTTGTCGCAATACGGTTTATTCTTCGATTTTCCGCAGCGGCACAGATGAACATGCGGATCGACATTCAGGGATTCTCCCTGGGAGGCCGATAGTGCTTGAGCTCCGTCGACGATATAGGGGCCGTCTTTTGCCGCGCGTACTTTTATCTTCGGTTCCATGATTCCTCTTCCCATGTTATTTGTTGTACTTACAATTATATAAACCTTACTACATGACCTGGAGAATTGCGAGTTCTACGTGATTGTCTCAGTCATTATTTAACAGACTATGAATCATTCTCGAGAGCCTGCAGCTTTTTCAGTATCCACAACAACTGCGCGCTTTGTTCATCTCCCAAGCCCCGGATGATGCTTTGATGAACGGAGTACCAGACGGGAATCGCCTGAGCCAGGCGGTGACGTCCCGATTCGGAAAGAGAATAGTTGACTATTCGGCGGTCTTCCGAACAGCTCCGGCAGGCTTCAACAAGTCCGGTTTCGATTAAGCCCTTCATGTTTCGTGAAAGAGTGCTCGGATCATGGCCCGTGGCGCCGCAGATGGTCTTCCCATTTGCCGGCTCCAGCTTGGCGATATGCACCAACAGACCGTACTGAGTCGTTGAAATGCCGGCCTTTGCGGCAAACTCCTCTTCAAAACGGTTCAGCACACTCCGGTAAGCTTTACCGATATTGAAGGCTATGCACTGATCAGGGATTGTCTTCGGATCCACTGTGTATTCGCTCTCAGTCATGTATTGATAATCATAGCGTTTTTACGGGGAATAGAGGAATCAGCAGGGTTCGGGCAGACTGAGTGGTAATCTGTCCATGGAAGAAAACCGTTATTTTTGGGCGATTATGTCTCCAACAGTAATTTTCGGATGATGATATCGAGGAACATCGGCAGTCTTATCCTGGTATTGGATCGCTTCTTTCGGGCACCACTGCAGACAGGCAAGACACTGCTCACAGCTGCTTGCCCAAGTAGGGCTACCCTCGGAGATACTGATATTGTGTACCGGACAGACCTGTTCGCATATACCACAGCCGTTGCATCCGTCGTCCGCAGAAAACATATTGGCCATGCGGGGAATCATCTTATGACCGATCCGATACAGAGGACCGGGATAGATGAAGGTGTTCAAGAAGTTCGTACCCCTTGAATCGAAATGTTCATTCCTATTGTTGACGATGGCGGCAACTGTATCTATCCGTTTTTCAACATCACCGAGGAGCTGCTTCTTAAGTTCTTCTCCGGTTGCTCCATAGGGCGCATAATTGGACGGCATCGGTATATTGAACAACGCCGAGAGTTTCAGTCCCCGTCTTTTAAACAGCCGTTTTGTCCGGTAATCACCTGAACCCAAGTCTCCCCCGCCCGCATATATGACAAAGAGGTAGTCGGCCTTAACGATTCTCTTTGCCAGACTCAGGACGATATGGGGCATAAAGTGCATGTAGATCGGACAGACAATACCGATGACTCCACCGCTGATTTCTCCCGAACCGGCGGCCTGCGGAACCGGTATCAATTCCATCTCTTCAATCTTTTCGGCGGCCATCCCGGCAACAGCCGCACAATTCCCGGTTCCACTGAAATAGTACAATTTCTTATTCATCCCGCTCCCCTTTGCTTCCTCTTGAGTCGTGAATATGAAAACGAACAAGTTCTTTAAGACGCCTCACCGACGATAAGGCTGACTCCAGTTCATAGGTTTCAAGTGGCTGGTCAAAAAAATCTTTCATTGCATCCAATTCACTCACTATTTCGCGAATTATCGCCCTTCCCTTGTCCGTTGAATTCAGTATTGTCATCCTTCGGTCGTCTTCCGGAGTCCGAACGGTCACAAAACCCAATTCCACCAGTTTTTTGATGATTTTTGACAAGTTGGATTTTTCAAGAAGGAAATCGCCGAGTATATCCTTCTGGGATAAATCCGTTTTCTCCGTAATCTCCCGCAGTACGGTAAACTGTGACTGGTTCAGTCCAAACCGGGCGATATTCCTGTTGCCGGAACGCTGCAAAAAAAGACTAATCTGAAAGAGACTATCGACCAGCTCCACAGATTTGGTTTTTCTGTCCCTTGTCAACTATCAAGCTTATAAAATCGGACGGTGACCAAATCTCATCGAACCTCCGCCATTCTAAAAAGCCGCCATTTCTATAAGACGTGGTCTGTCAATGACTTCCACTTTTTTTCTCCCGAGCACGACAACACCAGTCTCTTCCAGCTCTCGAAGAGTTGTGCTGACTGTCTGCCGTGCCGCGCCTGCGGTATCTGCGATATCGTCATGCGAATAACCGAGAATTAATCGTCCGTCCGGGGTGTCTTCGGCGAGTCGAAGAAGAACCGAAGCAACTCGCCCGGTGACGGTTCGAGATGCAAGTTCTTCCACCCGCTGCTCGAGCTCAAGAACCCGGCGCCCGAGAACTTCAATGAATCGGAACCCGATGGAAGGATGTGTTCGGATCATCTGTTCGACATCCGTTCGCGATGCCACACAAACCAGTGAATCCTCCTGCGCCTCCGCAAAACAATCTCTCATTGTCAGACCGGTCAGGGCCAGCTCACCGAAGACTGTACCGGGTCGAACAGTACCCACCACAATGCGCTTCCCTTCTCGGGTCAGCCGGTAAAGCAGAACGGTTCCTTCCTTCAGGATATAGAGACGGTCACTCCCGTCTCCCGCTCTGAAGAACACGGTACCCCGGCTGCAGCGGGACATGGGGAAGAAATCATGAATGGTTTTTATATCAATCTCGGACAAGTCACGGAAAATATCGGTTGTACGCAAATATCGCGTCACAATATCTTGCATTTGCGGCTCCTTTGTCAGCCAGCTGACAGACTCAAGGCTCAGAACACCGTAATTTCTCTCTCAGAACAATATAGCTAAGGAGTTTACTATGGCTACGGTACCATTGGTTCAGGAAAACGACGCAAGCGATCGTGTAAAGAAGATCTACGAAGACATCAAAGAGCGTTACGGCGGCTTCTTGCCGGATATCTATAAGGCATTTGCCAACGACCCAACCTATCTTGAGTCGATCAACCGTCATATGCAAGACGTTCTGGCTCCGCGAAAAATTGATGCGAAGACCAAAGAGGTAATCGCTCTGGTCGTGGGAGTCATGAATCAATGTGACTTCTGCATCAATGCGCATACGATGGGACTTAAACAGAGATACGGTCTTGACGACGAGGGAATCGCCGAAATTCTCGGTACGACGGCCCTCTGGAGCGAAGTGAACCGGTTCAATATCGGGGCCCGATTAACCTGGCCCCAAAAATAGGCGTTTATCGGGAAGCTGCGGCCGTAAGGCCGCAGGGCTTCAATGAGGGGGTCTCGGGAGTTTCTCGATCAGGCTCTCTGATCAACAGGGAAAAAACACGGTTTTCTCGGAATCCGTATCTCAAACTGCGTTCCCGATTCCTTATCCGAAACAAACGACACGGAGCCGTCCAAATACTGTTCGGTAATCAGGCGCATGCTGTAGGTGCCGGTTCCCCTGCCCGGGCCTTTTGTTGAAAACGACCTATGAAAAATCTGTGACCCGACCTCGTCGGGAATCGCACCAAGGTTCCAGACCCGGAAAGTCACATCTGTGGCAGCATATTCCATTTCAAAACGGATGTGACCGCCGGCCGGTGTGGCTTCCAATGCGTTTTTCAGCATGTTCAGCAGGACTCTTTTTACCAGAACCGGATCGGTATAGACATCAACATAAGGAGATGCCGGCAAATACTCTATACTTCGATGTTCAGATTCTTTCAGGGACTCTGCCGCCGACCCGGCCTCAGTAAACAGGACAAGAGAGTCAATAAACCGTGGACTGATTGCCAGAATATCTGATTCAGCATCAATCAGAAGCCTTTGACTCCGTATTTCTTCGATGAGAAGAGAGCTCTGCTCCACCAACATCCGGGATGTCCGGACTGCCTTTTCACACCCGGTTTCCGCCAGATACATCGCGAGATTCTTCACACCTCCGGCTGTATTCATAACATCGTGAAAAAACGTCCGTTCCAGGCGCTCACGTTTCTTTTGGGAGCTGATATCGTCAAGAAAGACAAGAAGAAACAGATCGGAGCCGATATGCAGTGGAGATGCCGTCACCCGGACATCACAGGCAATGGCTTTTCCTTTTTGTTGAATGAACAGCCGGGCTTCATCCATAACTCGTTGTTCCGATTTCCATGACTCCAGCAGAACACCCACAAGACCGCAGAATCGGCAGTTCCGCCCGGTTCCGCATCCGCCGGGATGGTCCGCCGAATGACTGCAGCCAAGGATTTCGCCCGGCCGCTGTCCGTCCAGAAGGTCGGCGGGTATATCAAGGAATCTCAGCAGTTCAGTATTCCCGAACACAATCTGCCTGGCGGAGTTGGTGATCATCGCGATATAGGGTGCGGCGTTCAGGACTTCGGTAATCCGACCCTCATCAACAATATCTCTCAATTGATAACTGATCTGCTCGGAATCCAGTCTGGCTGAAGGGGCATAATATGTTTCGACAGGTACGGGAGACATAGTCCGACTATAACCCGAAGTCTATTGACCGACATAGCCGTAGAGGGGAGGGTTTTCTTTACCGAGTGGACAATAGCCGGTCAGACGACTAGCCTTTGGTCATGGTGCATCGTAACAGGCGGAATAATTTGGCCAAAATCGGAATCTTGATGTATATCCAGATACTGTGGGCCGGTCCTCTGCTGTTTGGTGAGTCTCAGGCTTCGGGAAACCTCATCGAACCGATGGTGGAACGGATTCTGGAGCTGCAGCAAGTGGATGCGCTGAGTGAAGTCAATCCGGATGAGATTCCCCTTCCCCTTCTGGAAGAGCTGGGACAAGCCGTCATGGAGGAACAAATCGGGGATCCCGATTGGCACAGCCATATGAATTCAATGATGGGAGGAGAAGGATCGGCCCAACTGCAGGAACTGCACGTCAGCATCGGGAAACTGTATTGCGAACGGAGCGGGGATCTCGGCAATTGGCGACATTCGGTGATGAGACCCGGGATGCTCTCGGTACGACGAGGGGGAATCGCCGGACCGCCATTTGCGGGGATAACGGCTTTCATCCTGATCGCCGCTTCGGTGATTCTTCCTATAATCGCGTGCCGAAGGAAAAAATGAATTCACCAAGTATGACACCTCAAGAACCGAGAAGGCGGAAAATCATTCAGGTGTGTATCGTGCTGGTATTGGTGATGGTTTTCGCCGTCGGAGCAAAATACATCGCCCCGCTGATTGCCGTGACAGGATCTCTGATCGCTCGACAGGGACCGCTGGCCATTATTGTCTATATCGCCATTTCCGCTTTGGGCGTCGTGCTGCTGCCGCTGTCTTCCATACCGCTCCTGCCGATAGCGGCGGCAGCCTGGGGTGTGGTGCTTGGCGGCCTATTGAGCATTCTTGGGTGGTGGATCGGCGCAATGGTTGCATTTCTGATCGGGCGCCATCTCGGCCGACCCGTTATATGCCGGTTCATTTCCGAGGAAAAGCTGGCACATTGGGAGACGAAAATCCCCAAGCATGCCGGGTTTTTTGCGGTGGTTCTGATGCGTCTGGTTCTTCCGGTAGAAATCCCAAGTTATCTGCTGGGACTCACCAAGGCGGTGGGTCTCAAGACCTATGCCGTGGCCAGTCTGCTGGGCATGAGTCCATTCGCCTTTGTTCTACTGGCCATGGGCGGGGCGGTGGCGGAAGGCGATTGGATTCGTCTCTCCCTGATTGGAATGGGCGCGGCACTGGGTTTTTACGCTCTTTATCTCCTCTATCGCCGTTTCCACCGGTAAATCATATCGAGCGGCGTCGAAACCCTAGAATTTCACTTTCATCACGGCATTGGCTCCCACGTCGGAGAGATTCTGTTTGGTCTTCAGCTCCAGGAACGCTTCGAAGATTTTCAGATCCACTCCGGCTCCCCAGGTGATGTATTCCAGATAGTAGCCGGCGCCGACATCCAGGAAGCCGAGGAACCGAAGATTGGCGCCGACACGCATGTGGCGCAGGAAGGGTTCGGCGTCCGATAGGTAAAAATCCTGAACACCGGAATAATCCGGATCTTTGTATTCCCGAACCATAGCCACCATGTCGTACATATCCAGGCTGAATTTCGGGCGTATGAATCGCCATTCCGGCTGCCAGGTGAGACCCATACCGATGTCGGTACTCCAGGTATATCCGCCCGAGGGTCCTGCAGCGCCTCCCGAAAGGAAGGCATCGACGCCCCAGGTGTAACCGTAGAGCACCTGTTGGTTCTTAATCTGACCCGAAGCGATGTTGAAGGGATACATGGGATCGTCGGCCAGGATCAGGGCGAATTTGCCGCTGACGCCCAGACCGAAGGGGCCGACATCGAAGCCGTAGCCGGCCACGGCGCCTGTCTTGAAGATCATATCCTCGATACCCTGGGCTCCCAGGGAATAGAGGAAGTAGTCGTTGTTGTAGATACCCAAACCGAGAGATATAACTGGAAGTTGTGGATGGAGAAAAAGAGCGTATCCTAGTGAATAACAACTCTCACAACCTGGGAAACTC
>JARGFR010000107.1 GCA_029210985.1 Spirochaetaceae bacterium
TATTCCGCATTGCCGGCCATGAATCGTACGGTCTGTCCTTCCCTCAACGACCCTTCGAAAACCCGGACATGGATAATAACGCCTCTGTACGGATCGTAATGTGAATCGAATATCAGGGCTTTAAGGGGGGCGGATCTGTCTCCTTTCGGCGGCGGTATATATTCCACAAGAGAGTTCAGGAGTTCTCCGACGCCTTCACCTGTTTTGGCCGATACGGGGGCGGCCATTTCACCGATAAGACCCAGGTCGTGGTCGATCTGATGACGGACTTTCTCCAGGTCGGCACTGGGAAGATCCATTTTGTTCACAACCGGTAGAATCTCCAGATCGTGCTCCAACGCCATGTACATATTCGACAGTGTTTGTGCTTCCACTCCCTGCGTGGCGTCTATCAGGAGCAGAGCGCCCTCGCAGGAGGAAATGGCCCGACTGACTTCGTATGAGAAATCGACATGACCGGGGGTATCCACCAGGTTGAGTCGGTAGGTTTTCCCGTCATCGGCGTCAAAGTCGAGGGTGACGGCCTGACTCTTGATGGTAATTCCCCGTTCCTGTTCGATATCCATGGAATCGAGCATCTGGTCGTGAAAATCACGATCCGAGACCAGCTTGGCGTGCTGAAGAAAACGATCGGCCAGGGTCGATTTGCCGTGGTCGATATGCGCGATGATGCAGAAATTGCGGGTGAGTGACTGGTCTGATGACATGCCGCCGATTATATCGATTCGCCTGATGTCTGTCGACGCGCCCTCAAAAAACGGTATTGATATCCAGATACGCCGCGATCTGAATCGCCGATTCAAAGAAACCGGCCTTGCGCCCTTTGAGTACGACCTGAATGGCCACAACGTCATACTCTTCGTCGTGTATCCATTTACGGAGAGTAAAGCTGTCCCCTTCGCTGAATCCCGCCTCATCAGCGATAGACCCTGGAAGAACCGACTCGACGCGGTAGTTCTGATTCAACCCCTTGCCGCTGATGCGTTCCAGCGTGAATCCAAATAAGGGTGTGAGAAGGTTTTCCCGGGCGTCCCGCCCTAGTGCCGCCCTCAGAGGTATGTCCGGCCGTACACCCAAAGCAACGTAGCCGGACATTTCCAATCCGTTTCTCTCCCAGACCACCGATGTCAGCGTGGCCGGATCTCGTGTGATGAGGTATTCCTGAATACTTCGTATGGTCTGAAATCGCAAACCGTCGATTGAAACGATCCGATCTCCCGGTAGCAATCCACCGTCCGCCGCAGGAGAACCCGGTACAACATAAGTGATTTCCACTCGACCCGCCGCATCCCAGGCAGACAGGCCGAACCATGGAAGCTCGATTTGACCACCCTCATAGAGAGACGGTACGAGTTGCTGCACATAGGGTCCGGGTATGGCGAAATTGACTCCGTCGTAGTCCTGGACTCCTGCAAAGACGATTCCGATGACCTCTCCTGAGGAATTCAGGAGGGGACCGCCGCTGTTTCCCGGGTTGATGGGCACGTCGATCTGCAAGGAACCCGCCATGGGCTGTATGGATCGGGCGAAAGCCGAAACGGTTCCGGAGGTGAGTGTTCGAGCTAAGCCGCCCGGAGATCCGATGGCCTTGATGTTTTCACCCAATTTCGGTGCGGCATCATTGGAGAAATTGAAGACATAAGGCACGTCCATCTCGGTTTTCAGCAGAGCCAGATCGAAATTCCGATCCCAGCCGACGACTTTCGCCGGTATACGATCTGCTGATTCGTCATCCAGTTTGATATAGAGCCTTGAGTAGCCCTGATACGAGGGGTCCACTTCACTCTCGATGACATGGTAGTTGGTGAGAATATAACCCTCAGGATCGATGAAAAAACCCGAACCGATTCCCCTGTCCGGAACACCGACATTGCCCACGAGTCTGATACCGCGATTGACCCAGACAGTCACCGTACCGTCAACAAGAGGTTCTATACCTGGTGGAGGCGGCTGTTCTCCTCCTTTCAGCGCCGTGGCCACTGAGGTATGACCGGCCGCATCGAAACGTTCGGCCAGTCTCATCCGTGTATCGTCATCGAGGGTTTCAAGATAGATTTCAGTCTGCATCAGAACGGCGGCTGCACCGGTTTTACCGGAATCCAGATACTCTTGGACACCTTCGAGAAAAAGGTCGGATTCGGTTATATCGCCAATCACACTAGATTCGTCGAGATTTCTGAACGATCTCAGATAAATCAAGGAACGACGCCAATCTCCGTCGGCTCGAGCCGCTATCCACTCGGCTTCCAATCCGTCGATTGCTTTGACATAACGATCCCGCATTTCGAGACTTTCCTCGACTCGGGGGAAAACTAATGGGACGACACGGAGATTTTCTCCATTCTCCAATAAATTGTCGATGCGTTCCAGGGAGAAGTCGCCGGATGAAAAATCGGAAGCGGGGGGATCGTCGATCGAGCTGCAGGAAACAAAGACCATCGCCCACAGCAGGAAAAACAGAAAATGAGTACCGATTCGCTGTATGTATGTGGTCAACTCGTGCAGTCCTTTCTTATGAGTCCCGTATCAGCGTTCCCAGGGTGCCCAGTCCGAAGCCTGCCACGGAATCAGGTCTTCCGATACGGCTTCGGTTACCATGAGAGTTCGATCGGAGACGCGTCCGTCCGGTAGAATGTAGCGCCTGACGTCCATCCAGTCGTCGCCGTCCATATCCCAGACCTGAGTTTCCAAATATCGTTCCAGTGCCCAGTCCCTCAGATAGGTCGGTCGCCCTGACATTCCCGGATCCCAGGCAATTCCCACCACCACTCCGTCTTCAAATCGTTCATAAAGCTCCCAGATCCAGCCGTCACCGCCGTTCTTTCTCCAAGACCGTCTTCCGGCCACCGGAAGGCCGTCCTCATAGAGAATATCCCTGACCCAAAGAGCTGTGTTTTTCGGTTTTCCCTCATACCGTACTTCCCTGGTTTTCAGAGGATATCCGTCGGCCAGTACCGTCACGGCGACGCCCCAAGCTTCACCGGCGTCCACCGGAGAATCCACGGTAAGAATCCGGGCGCCCATCCAAAATTCCTCTTCCTCCCAATCGGGAGAGGCGGGAGCGTCCCAGGGCGGCATCGACGTAAAAGGCGCCCAGAAGAATCCGCCGGGAGAAAAGGCCACCTCGATTCGCGTCGCACCGTCTTTGCGAACCATGGAGAGAATCTCCGGATAAGCCGATTCGGAATAATTCACCGCCAGTTCGCCTTCGTTGATGACGACCCGAAGAGGTCCGTCACTCCCGTAGGCAATGTCCCATTCCGTTCGCCCATCCTGATCGGAATCGATCGTTCGGGTATCCGGCCTGCCGTTGACAAATCTGATCCTTTCCTCAGGAAAACCATCATAGTCGGCATCGGCACTCAGCACGCCGGTGAAATCCGACAGAAACTCATCGGCAATTCCCTTTTCAGGCATCACGGCCCTGAACCTTCTGAACAGAGCCAGATCGCCAGAATTTTCCCGGAACAGTCCCATCCAGCGGTCCTCTTCGAAGCGAAGCGATTCTATCGGATCCAATGCTTCAACCAGATTTAACATCTGAGTAGAGAGCATTGGTGCGATTTCGGCCACGGTATTCATATTCATCGCACCGGAAAGAACCCAGGGACGAATGGCGTCCTCGACGCCTGTTCCCCACCGTTTCATCGCCGCATCCAATGTCTCGATGGCCTCAGATCCCCCGGCAGCTACGGCCACGGCACGAAATTCCGGAATTGCGGGACCAAAAGACTCGCCCAAGAGGCTGAGATCGGTTCCGCTGCCGCTGAGAGATTCACCTTGGGATGCCCATGCGACAGCCTTTTCGGCTAATCCCAGATAAACGGCGGACCGGGATGCGGCATAAAGAAGCTCCGGTTCGACTCGCAGCCCCCGGGGCCATTCTTCGAACCGTTCCAATATCAGGTTGTACTCATGAAGACGCAGAGCAAGGGAACACCAATGGGCGGCTTTTTGATGAAAATCGACAATCCCCGAACCGGCATCACCCAACCCCGCCTTATCCAGGGAATATCCGGCGAGCTGAAAGGCCTCTCTGATTAGGGAATCTTCCGCCGCGAACTGTTCGGTAAGATATCCTTCGGTGAGTATCACGGATTCCAGATAAAGCGCGTCTGATCCGGGAGTCGAAAATTCGGACGCGATACCCAGCGCCTCGTGGGCTTCTTGAAGGGATTCAAGGGATGGTGGACGTATGGAGAGTATTTGAGCGGCCCGCTCGGTCCATGCCCGGGCGATGGCCGCGTCCGCGGAAATTGGTGTGGCGGCACCGATGGGCTCCCTGATCACCAGGCCCAAGAGGGTCAGGATGGCGATTGTGAACGGAATGTTCCGCTTCACGACGGATCCGTCTCCTCAATATTGGATGGAGAGATCTTCCATAATGTACGGATTTCCGCATCATCAAGGGTTTCCTTTTCCATGAGAGCTTCGGTGAGGGATTCGAGTTTTTCTCTTTCCTGGGACAGGATGCGGCGGGCCGTATCCAGCGCTTCCTTCAGAAGTGCCCTGACTTCCGTGTCGATCCGATTCGCCGTGTCATCGGAATAATCGGCGTGCTGGGCAATCTCCTTTCCTATAAAAATTGGTTCGTCGGCACTCCCCATGGCCACCGGCCCGAGAGGACTCATACCCCATTCACAGACCATTTTACGCGCCAGATCCGTTGCCTGTCGGATATCGTTCTGCGCACCTGTGGTTGTTTCATCAAATATAAGCTCTTCCGCCGCAAATCCTCCATAGAGCACGGCCAGCTGAGCCTTCAGCCATCCGATGCCCCGGCTGTATTGATCCCGTTCAGGTAAGCTGAACGTGACCCCCAAGGCTCGGCCCCGGGGTATAATCGTGACTTTATGAACCGGATCGGCCTTGGGTTGAGTGTAATGGAGCAGAGTGTGGCCGGCTTCGTGATAAGCCGTCATCCGCTTGTCTTCCTCGGTCATGACCAGACTCCGTCTGGCGACGCCCATGAGTATTTTATCCCTGGCTTCTTCAAAATCGGCCATGATGACCCGATCCCGACCCGCCCGGCCGGCGAACAACGCCGCTTCATTGACGATATTCGCGATATCGGCTCCCGAAGAACCGGGAGTTGCCCGAGCCACGATGTTCAGATTCACGTCCTCGGACAGCGTAATTTTCCGGCAGTGTATGGCCAGGATCGCTTCCCGTTCCTTGACGTCCGGCATAGACACGACGACCTGTCGATCAAAACGGCCCGGACGCAGCAACGCCGGATCGAGGACGTCGGGCCTGTTTGTAGCGGCAATAATAATGACGCCCTTGTCCGTATCGAAGCCGTCCATTTCCACCAGGAGTTGATTCAGCGTCTGTTCGCGTTCATCATGGCCGCCGCCGTAACCGGCACCCCTTGTTCGTCCGACGGCGTCAATTTCATCGATAAACAGGATGCAGGGCGCGTTTTTTCTGCCCTGTTCGAATAAATCCCGGACACGGCTGGCGCCCACGCCGACAAACATCTCCACAAAATCCGAACCGGACATATGGAAGAAAGGAACTTCGGCCTCACCCGCGACAGCCTTGGCCATCAGAGTTTTTCCGGTGCCGGGCTGTCCCACCAAAAGAACGCCTTTGGGTATTTTTGCACCAATTTTTGTAAATCGATCCGGGGATTTGAGAAATTCGACCACTTCCTGAAGTTCGTATTTCGCCTCTTCCTGTCCTGCGACATTCTGGAAAGTAATCCGGTCTCTGGTGACATCGTAACGCTTCGCTTTGCTCCGGCCGAAGGACATAGCGCTTTTTCCGCCGCCCTGAACGTTTCGGTACATCCAGATAATGAATCCGAACAGGAGCAGAACCGGGAGAAGCTGCAAAAGCACCGAGCCGAAGGACACCCCTTTGGAGTCGCCTTTGACAATCACATTCTGCTGCTCAAGGGCATCCAGCAGGCCCTCGTCAAAGTATGGAATCACCGTCACGAAACTCACCTGTTTATCATTTCTATCGTACAGGCGACCGTGGATTTCCCGCATATCCATGATGGTGACGTTATCAACGTTTCCGGAATTGAGCTGGTTGAGAAATTCAGAATAACTGATTTCATTGATGGTGTCGGTTTTTGATAAAGAGATAAAAAAGAAAAACAGAAGGACAAGCCCCACCATCAGAAGAACGGCGGTTCGATTGTTGGGATCAAAATTGAAGTTGTTGTTGTTGTCGTTATTCGTCATCTGGTCCTTCAATAACCTCTTTACCGTAAATATAAGATATTTCGCTGCCGGCGTCAGGAATGAACCTTCCTGATGACTTTTCTGTAATAGATGATCCGCGGATTTCCGGCGTCCTCAATTTTCCACCGAACAGGATTTCCACCGGCGCCGACGCGATATCGATGGCGTCAGGCTGAATCACAATGCGATACCCGCCCAGAGTGGCGGTAAAACCCTTAATCAAATCTTCCGCATCCAGTACGATTCGTCCTTCATCACCGAACTTGCCGAAAGTCTGCTCAATCACCGCGAGAATTATACGCTGATCGGTCCTCTTAAGGGTGAAACCCCGGCCTGTCCATGTCTGCCCCATAGAGACCGAACGACGCATGTCCTTAATGGTTCGCCATGGAACTCGCCGATCCGGTATATCTGAGACATCAATTTCAGACAAACCGTTCCAAATCGCTGCAGCCCTGGTATAGTCGTCGGCTTCATCCCAATTTTCGATAAGCCAGGAAACTTCCGAATCGCACTTTTTCATCGGCAGGACTTTTTTTCGGTGATTATCCAGCACATCGGCCACTTCCCCCGAGCGTTCACCCAAAGTCTCCAGCCCGCCCGGCCATCCTGGAACGATCTCGGATATCAGGGGAATCAATTCGTTGCGTATCCGGTTGCGACGGTATGCCGAGTCGGAATTGGTGGAATCTTCCGCCCATGGGACTCCCGCGGCCCTCAGGAGTCGGCGAAGTTCACTCCTGTGCCAGGAAAGGAGCGGGCGGCGCAGACGACTCCGGGATTCCGGAATACCGCGCAGGCCTTCCGGTCCCGAGCCCGTGAACACCCGCATCAGAATTGTCTCCAACTGATCTTCGGCGGTGTGCCCCAGAAGTATGAAATCGGCGCCTAATTCCTTAAGATGGCGCTCCAGCGCCGAATGACGGATAAATCTCGCCGCCTGTTCCGTGCCGGTCCCGAGTCTGTGTTTGACGGCCGAGATACCGTCAGTTCCATCATTGAGGGAAGAAAATGGGATTCCACGTTCTTCACATAACTCGGAACAGAGTTCGATTTCGGCATTCTCAACATCATCGCCGCGTATCCCATGAACGACTCGAGCCGCGTGGACGGTGAGTTGATGCTGTTCGGCAACACGATGAACCAACTCCAGGAGTGCGACTGAATCGCCGCCCCCGGAAAGCCCGATCAGCACGGAACACCCCTTCCCGATATCGAGACGGACTAAATCGTTCAGGAAGTGTTCCTCAGCCGTCACGGCGATTAAGTCCCTCCGCGACCTGCTGGAACGGAGTATACGCGAGACGGCGGATGGCATCGGCCCCACGTGTACAAGCGTCGATGATAGCCGCGGCGTCCTGGTTCTCAGGCTCGCCGATAACATGTTCGACAACCCCGACACCGTCCAAGGGCCGCCCGACACCGATATACAGCCTCATAAAATCCCCTGAACCGACGTGTTTAACCACAGATTTCAGACCATTGTGTCCCGCCGTGCCGCCGCCTTTCCGGATACGGCATATGCCGGGCCGGAGGTCCATGTTATCCACCACCACCAGCAGGTCCTCGGGGACGGCCCGATAACGCCTTTTCAGGGCCGAAATAATGCACCCGGAGTTATTCATAAAACCGTCGTATCGGACCGTAATTATCGGACGATTATTTTCACCGCCGGTGAGCTCGGCAAAAGCATAGGACGCAAAAAGCCGCCTCCGGAATTCCGTGGGCGGCTTTTTCATCAACTGGTCCACCACCCAATACCCGACATTATGTCGGGTACGCTCGAACTTCGGACCTGGATTACCCAGTCCGAGAACGATGATGGGCGGGGTGGAATTACTCCTCCGCACTTTCCTCGACGGCAGCCTCTTCACCTTCGAGCATTTCACCTTCGCCTTCCTCTTCGGGCTCGACGATGGCTTGAGCGTGGCTGACAACAACCAGAGTTTCGGTCGGATCGTTCTTCACCTCAACGCCTTCGGGAACGACAATATCGCCGACATGGAGAGAGTCGCCGATCATGAGTCCGGATATATCCACAGTGAAAAATGCCGGAATATCCTTAGGCAGACAGATGACTTCCAACTCCTCGACCTTGTGTTCGAGAATACCGCCTTCACGAACGCCAGCTGGGGATCCTTCCCAATGCACCGGCACCTGAGTGTTCAGTTTCTGACCGGCATGGATGGCGTAGAAGTCGATATGCTTCACCTTTTCGGTGAGGATATCGTCCTGGATATCTTTGATAAGAACATTATGCTCATCTTTGCCGAGCTTTAACGCGACGATGGTGTTGCTGGACGTGTTTCTAAACCGCACGAACCAGTCTTTTGCATCAATGCTGATGGCTTTCGGCTCGCCTTCTCCGTACAGAACGGCGGGAATCCGCCCTTCTCTCCGAATTTTCCTGGCCGCCCCTTTATTGGACGCCTCTCGCGTTTCCGCGACCAGTTCAATAGTTTCCATGAAATTCTCGCTCCTCCGTCGTAACGGAATTATTGGGTAGAGCATCATGGGCATGATTGTCCAATGAATGCTCAGAAGGTCCGGTCATTTCAAAAAAGTGATTTTTGAAATTTCCTGGTGAACTAGGACGGCAGGATTCGAACCTGCGAATGCCGGGATCAAAACCCGGTGGCTTACCGCTTGCCGACGTCCTATCGAATCGACAACCGCTCTCTTTTAGTATGCCCTGCCGTCTGCGACAGCAGTTTCCATAGATTCACCCATATTCCCGTATTCTTCCAGGATTCGGTCTTGCAACTTCGTCCTGAATGCGGTGTTGATGGGATGCGCTACATCTTTGTACTCGCCGCTTTTGGTCTTTCGGCTGGGCATTGCGATGAAAACACCGTTTTCACCTTCGATAATTTTGACGTTGTGAACCACGAACGAATCGTCGAAGGTGACTGTGACGTAAGCTTTTAACTTACCGTCGGCATTAACCTTCCTGATGCGAATATCAGTGATGTCCATACCCGTCCTCCTGGAGCGGTTACCGGTTTACCATTCTAATGAGCAGCGCTGTCGCAATCAAGTAGTTAACCGGAAAGATAATGGCAGCCCATGGAGACTCTGTTGGTCTGCGCGGCCTGGGCTATCAGCGAAGCGGTAACAACGGCGTTCCTCATTTCTATCAGCGATCTGGAAGGACGAGCCTCGCGATAAAATCTATCGATACGATGATTGAGATAGTCCAGGTCACTTAACGCTCGCTGAAGCCGCCTTTCGGTTCTGGAAATGCCCACGTAATTCCACATCAGACCCTGAACATTTGATAAATCATTGTGGATATGGGCCGGATCGGCTTCTTCCTCGGGGGAAACCCAATCCGGTATCGAAGTTCGGTAACGTTCTTTTATCGGAACAATGGCTTTGCTCAGTCTGCTTCCGCATTCCACCCCTGTATACAAACCCTCGAGTAGAGAAACGGAGGCCAACCGGTTGGCACCATGGACACCGGTGCAGGCGGTTTCACCCACGGCGTATAATCCCGGCAGGTCGGTTCTTCCTTGAAGATCGGCCTTGACCCCTCCGCAGAAATAATGAGCGGCGGGGACGACGGGGATGGGATCCTTTCTCATATCGATTCCCGCTTCCATGCAGGTTTCGAATATCCAGGGAAAACGATCTGAGGGATCAACATCATGAAGCTTGGTGGCGTCGAGATAGACGTGGCTTTCACCCCGGCTTTCGGTTTCCTGATAAATTGCCCTGGATACTTCATCCCTAGGCGCCAAATCCTGAAGCTCCGGATGGTATCGCTTCATAAAAGATTCACCTGATCGGTTGATGAGAATCGCCCCTTCCCCGCGCACGGCTTCCGATATCAGGAAATTCGGAAAATCCCGATGAAAAAGGCTGGTGGGATGAAATTGAACGAATTCGGCGTTGATAATCGATAAGCCTGCACGATATGCCATGGCGATGCCGTCTCCGGTGGCGACATCCGGATTGGAAGTGTGACGAAACACCTGTCCAACCCCGCCCGTGGCAAGTACGGTCACAGGAGCCAGAACGGGATTCACCTCACCTGTAGCGATATCCAGGACATAGGCTCCGATGGCGCGATCTTTGCGGTACCGGTCTTTAGTATCGGTGCTGTGGTGGCAAACCGTGATGATATCGATGGCCATATGACCGGTACTCATCTCGATTTGATCCATCGCTTGGGCGGTTTCAAAGAGCCCTTTATGTATGGCCCATCCCGACTTGTCCTTCCAATGGTAGATCCGCCTTCTGGAGTGAGCACCCTCCTGGGCCAAATCGGGGCTGCCGTCCGGGGCGTGGGCGAATTCCACACCACATTCACCGACGAGAAACTGATCCACCAGCGGAGGACCTTCCACTGCAAGTTGATTGACCGCCTTCCCGTAGCACAGGGCGCCGCCGGCGCCGAGGATATCCTTGGAGAGTGTCGTCGCATCGTCATTCCGAGCGGGACCGACAATTCCGCCCTGAGCCCAGGCGGTATTCGAGTCGTCGAAGGTATCCGCCTTTGTGATAATCCGGACACGAAGACCGGTATCGGCAGCCCTGATGGCGGCGGAAAGACCGGCTATGCCCGATCCGAGGATAAGAACGTCGGTGTCACTACTCATCAATCGCCATCCTCATGGAAAAATCGAATGCGGTCACGGAATGGGTGAGGGCTCCCACGGAAATGTAATCCAGACCGATGTGGCTGTACGACTCAACCCGGGCCAGGTTCATATTGCCCGAGGCTTCGAACATCGCACGACCCGCTCCCATCTCAACAGCGCGGCCGCAGGTGGCCTCATCCATATTATCCAGCATGATGATATCCGCTCCAACGTCCAGAGCCTCCGCCACCTCATCAAGGTTTCGGGTTTCCACCTCGACACGGAAGCGGGTGGACCACGCTTCCCTGATCCGGTGGACCGCTGCGGTAATCGATCCCGCGGCATCGATGTGATTGTCCTTGATCATCACCATGTCATAGAGGCCCATACGATGATTGCCGGCGCCGCCCAGGGCAACGGCATACTTGGAAAGGGTCCTGTAGCCCGGGAGTGTCTTTCGCGTATCCAATATCGTGGCGCGTCCGGAAGAAGCCGCCTCGGCATAGCGTCTGGATTCAGTTGCGATACCCGAGAGAAATGAGAGAAAATTGATCGCCGTTCGCTCTCCCTCGAGCAGGGACACAACTCTTCCGGATAGAACGGCAACCTCATCACCCGCCGAGAGAGAATCCCCGTCGTTTTTGGAGAAGCGTACCGCCACATCCGGATCGATACGGCTGAAAACCCGTCTGAAATAGGGTTGGCCCGCCAAGACGCCGTCGTCTTTGGAAATAAGTCGGGCCCGGCCGGATTCCTGGGAGAATATGGCTCTGGAGGTGACATCGCCGATTTCTCCAAGATCTTCCTGGAGCGCAAGGGTTAAAAGACTATCAAAAGAATCCATGGCATTGATTATAGGGTGAGCCGCGGCTCTCGGGTACCCCGATAAGAGCCATTTCGGCACCCCTATAAATTGAGCCGGTACCAATAGAAAGAAGAATCATCAAAAAGTGTTTCCCCCAGAACAGCGGGGATGGAGCGAGGAAAGCCAAATTCTGGTAGAATTGCCCCCAAGAATACTGGGGGGTAAAAGAAGAGCGCCGGGCGGCAACCCATTGGCGCTCTTAACCAAAAAAATCATGGCAGTCATAACATCTCAATCGCTCTTTGACTGGTCCCAAATTGAAAAATCCGGAGATTTTGGCGAGATTTGATCTGATTCTCCGCACACTGCCGGATGAGCC
>JARGFR010000108.1 GCA_029210985.1 Spirochaetaceae bacterium
CTTTTGTGGGTTATGGAGCCGTGATCTGGGGATCCGAATAGATTCTCCTGAGATTGTCGATTCTCCCCAGAGTCCACTGCCGGGCCTTTTCCACCGCGGCCGGTCCATCCGGACTCTCTGAGCGAAACGTTGCCGCCGAAGGGAGTAGCGTGGCCCAAGCCTGTCGATTTTCCGGTTCAAGCTCTTCCAGGTAGTCCTGAGGCGGGCCGCTCAAGGACGGCAGGTTTTCCAATCTCCGACGATAATCCTGAAGAAAATCCTTCCAACCGACAGTCACGGGGCCGGCGGTGAGCATCGGGAATACGTGTCTGTCCCTGATTAACTTTGGCGCATTCGCCTTCGCGGACAGTTCGATTGGCACGCCCTCGCCGGATTCTTGAATGAGTCGAAAGGACATGTCGCCCAGGGCATCCTCCAACGCTTCGCGATAATGGTCCATGGACGAGGTTCGGAACCTCCATGAATCTTCACTCCTCTCTCTTCGAGGCCGGGAATCGGCGATGAACTTCCAGAAAAGGTTTTCAGAGCTTGATATCCGGTCTGAGCGGGACTGGAAATATGGAAATATGTAGGTTTCCTTGGCATAGGGACGACCCATCGGATATGAAAAATCCGCACCGAACAAGTGGACTTCCTCCGCACCGGCCGCCTGAGCCAGGGATGCGGCGGCGTGAGTCACATTTCCCCCTGAAATGTCCAGTATCGGGAACGGCCGATAAAGGCGGTTGAGATAGAGGGAAAAGGGATGGCCGCTGGAGAAAAACAAGGTCCTGTCGGTCAATCTTGTCAGTGCTGGAGGTGAGGCCAAATCAAGCATGAGGAGGGTTTTCTTCGGCAGCCCTTTCAGGAAATGATGATAGCTCACGACTTGGCAATCGATGGAGAGCACCATATCCGGCACCAGCCCCGCTGATGCCAGAAGGGGCAGAGATGTATCGGTGGCCAATAGAGCCGCTCCGCGGGCCTGAAGTGAATGGATTTTTGAAAGCTGACCTTCCAGGGACGGTCCGGCAGCCGTGATAAGGAGCCGCCGACTCGGAGGCAAGACGGCGCCAACCACTTCGCTTCGCGGCAAGTTGGCCATGGTATGAACCAGCCAGCGTCTGCCGAATCTGGCCTGAACGGTGTAGTCCCGACCCAGTGCTTCGGGGATGCCTTTGAGTGAATCCGCAAGATCACCGAACCATGACGGATCCGCATCCCAGCGGGACCGGAGCGTTATACTCCCCAAGTTTCCGTATAGAACCGGCAAATACCGATCCAAAATAACCCGTGTCAATTCCCCGGGAAGCGGATCGATGAGAAGAATGACACGAGAGTCCGACAGCAGACGGGTCAGGTCGATCCGCTCCATAAAACCGCGAACCAGAGGAAGGCTTCTCTCGACGATAATCAGACCGGTGAGCGTTTTCTTCTCCAACAGGGGTTTCAGGTGGTAGCCGCCGCCCAGACCGAATGCCACAAGGTACCCTTCCGGTGACCCGTCGGCGAGTTTCTGTCCTTCGAGGATAGGATCGAATCTGGAGTGCATAGGAAAAGGTCGGCCGTCCCTGGGCAGAATCGGAACGGGCAGGCCGATACGGGATTCTATGAAACTCAAATTTTCATCCGGTGTTGAACCGGACAGACGGGAGGCCAGATCGGGCTGGCGAGTGCTCAATGCCACAAGGTTGCGGTCAAGGATTCCTGACTCAGACATGGATGGGCTCGATTTCCGAAAGAATTTCCCGAACTCTTTGGATGTGACGGTCCCGTGCGTCTTCTACAGATCCCGATCTTTTTGACCGTTCGATTTCCAAGACTCCCCCCGGGTCCAGGGTATAAAGCAATTCCCGCTTTTCATCATAGTGGAAATCAATATCGTCGGAGAGAAGGGTGGTCCAATGGTTCAGAAGCATTCTTACTCTTATCCATCTGGCTTCGGAGTTCTCCGGTGCTTTACCGTGAGAGAATTGCGGAAGATTCAAATCCACATCTTTGGAAAGGTTCGACAACCAGGATTCATCGACCTCCGCTATGCGTTTGATGGGAGCCCATCTGCCTGGGAAATCCCCGGGTACAGCCCGATAAATAGGCCCGGATGGTGCGCTGCTTTCGAACCAATCCGTGTAAGTCCGCAGCGAGGGGCCTGATCGGCTTCGGCCTTCCCGATCAGGTGCCATTTCCATCGCTCTGGTCCAGGCCACGTTCTGGGCCGAAGACATTCGGTTTGTCCGGGCGGCTAACCACCCGTCAAAGGAGTGCGGGCGGACATGGGATCGGAGATCGTACCAACAGAGATCCAGTCCGACTATCATCATCGGTCCGGAACACAGTCTTGCCCAGGCTTCCATGGCCGTGGCCGCGACGGTGCCCATGGACGGCAATTCGAGGCATGGCCACTTTTCACCCGACAACAGAAATCGTTCACCCGGTGTTTCCTGGGGCAGCAGCAGGGTGGGCGTGCCCCGTCGTGGCCGTACGGACGAGGAGAGCGGCATCGCCACCGTGACACCCGGCGGGAAATATCGTTGATGAATCCGGGCCCAGAACCCCGAATCCGTGGTGAATATCAGATCGGGAATCAATCCGGCATCATGAAGAGCCGGCAGTGACGAGGGTAGGGACCAGAGGCGGAAGCGGCTGCGGGTTTTCACCAGGTGTTGCAGGACATATTCGAGAGACGGTCCTGACGCGGCCAGCACCACAGGCGCATCAACAACACTCGGCTGGGCAATGCAGTCCAGCTCCAGATAGTTACGCAGCATGTTGCGTACCCAAAGACGGCCAAAGGCCGCTGTGGCGCTGATGTTGCCGGAGTACCTCCGAACTATCGTCGTGACTGCACCGTTAGCCTCTTCAGCAAGCTCCGGCCACGCCCGGATTGACGGGGCCCAGCGATAGATCTTGAGGCCGGATATTTCCATCTCTTTGATTGTGTGAAAAAGGAAGTCCTGAATATCGATGCCGATTGCCGGGTGCCATCGGTCTGTCGATACCCTTTGTTCTTCGGTCTCGGCGATTCGATTATCAAAAAGCTGAGGATTCAGATGTATGGCGACAATATGGGACGACGGAAATTTCCGGGCAAAATACCCATCCAAATATCCCAAAGCGGCACCCAGTATGACGATTGTGCATCCATCACACGGCATCTCCTTCAATGAAAGAAGGAACCGCTGAGCCTCTTTATCGGGATCGTAGGAAGAGTGGATACGAATCGAGCCGGTTTTTGCCGTAGGGCTGCCGGTTTTGGATATGCCGATAACGACCGGCTTCATTGTCCATCCCCTTAAATATGTCCGGCCAGGGATTTCTCTATCGGCTCTCGATCCTCGGGCCAGGCGTAGAAATCCGCGGGGAACTCGGGAATAAATGAAAGTTTGTGAAACGCCGCGGTAAAAGACCGTGTCAATTGATGGAGATAGAGATCGTGATCCGACATCCGTTCTGCGGGAAACAGAATCAGAACGCGGCCGTCTTTCATATCATACAGCCGTCCCATGCGTCCGGTGATGTGACGAATCAGGCTCACAACATCCCGCCGGGCCCGAAACAGTTCCAGACCGGGGAGAGTCTCCACAAGGGATTCAATAGCGTTTGTTGTGTCCAAATTCACAAGAATCGCTTCAGTCTCGCCCCATGAAGAAAGCCATTGAGACAGCTCCCCCTTTTCATCATCCTCAGTAAACTCAATCAGATGACGACTATGGGCGATCCCATCGCCGAGATGTTCATTCAGTGTCTCGATGGCCTCCGCCATCCGCGGGTCGGATTCGGTGTTATTTGAACAGTCCATTGCAAGAATCAACGCGGCCGGATGACCCTCTGTTCCCAATCGGATCAGAATAGGACTGCCGAGTAAACCGAACTCCCTGTTCGAGAGCATGGGAGCCAGGTTTTCAATGTGAATACCCTGAATCAGCGTACCCGAATTATTCATCAAGGACGGAAAATCGAAAGGAATTCTTATACGCCGGGAACTCGTCCGATCCAGACCCGTTATGATCCAAGGGAAATACTCCTCATTGGCCTCATCAGGAAACAGCAGCGACCCCTTACTGAAAGCGAGGAGGGTACGGAACGACCTGTAGACTTCTCCGGGATAGTCAATATTCTCTCGGGAGTGAGAAAATATTGAGATTATGGATGCGGCCAGAACTGCCGGATCATCCGACTTGACGGTTTGTACTCCCGAATCCAAGATCTGAGCTTTGTCCAGCAGACCCATCAGTCGGAAATCCCCAGCTCCTCAAAAATCTTTTTATATACTTCGAAATGCTCGCTTCTGGCGAATTCTTGGATCTTGTCGTCCGGCAGAGACTCCAGCAGCTGGTCCATGTAACGAAGAACATCTTTTATCTCATCTTTCAAGTCACCCGGCAGGGATTCAAGTTCCAGCGCCGTTTTGGCCTTTTCAGACAGTTCTGCAGGGGAGGATTCTTCATCCGGGGCTGATTCCGGCTCTATCTCTTCAATCTCGATTTCAGTGAACTCATCATTTTCAAGTTCCGGGGTCGCTGCAAGGGCTTCAAGGGAGTCCAGATCTACCTCTTCGGTGCCGGGCAGTACGTTGAAATCGTCATCGTCGGGGAGAGAGACCTCAATTTCCGCGCTATCCTCTTCCGCCAGTTCCAAATCGAGTATTTCTTCGGATTCGATTTCCTCGCTGCCCTCAATGGTGAACTCTTCCGGTGTTTCGATTTCATCAATGACACCGTCCAGGGAAATGTCCGGTATTTCTTCTTCAACAGAAGACTTTGATTCGGTTTCCGGTTCGATCTCTTCAAGTTCGACTTCATCAAGTTCGACTTCATCCAACAGCTCTTCGCCATCGAGATCATCCAGGCTCTCTAATACTTCTACGTCGGGGGAACCAAGGTCAATTTCCTCGATTTCCAGGTCACCCAGATCCGATTCCTCACTCAGCTCAGAATCAGATTCTTCGATGGAAAAATTCTCACCGTCATCTGCATCCAAATCAATTTCTTCAATAATGAAATCCGACTGTTCGTCGAGAGGACTCAAATCTTCAGGCTCAACTTCTTCCAGTTGAATATCTTCAAAATCATCCAGGCCGATATCTTCATCAATCTTATCGGCCAGGACAGACTCCAATTCGATATCTTCGACTATCTCATCGCTTTCCAGTGATTCGGGCTCCAAATCCTCCAGATCAATCTCTTCGCTATCAACAGCAAGGACATCGGAGTCGTCTTCAATTATCGGTTCCGCTGAGGATTCCGCTTCGACAACCGGCGATTCGACCTCTTCTTCCTCCATCCCGAAATCATCGAGAGATATTTCCTCCATCTCGACGTCCATGAGATCGCCGTCTTCAATGACTTCCAGATCGTCTTCCACACCGGAGAGGTCAATTTCTACTTCCTCTCCTTCGTCGAATGTCTCATCTCCCAAGTCTTCGGTAATGGAGTACTCGTCTACCGGTCCGGGCAGTATTTCGTCGTGCTCGGTGCCTATGTCCGAGATATCAACAGTTTCGTCAGACTCAAGACCGAAGTCTTCCAGGTCAGTGATTTCCTCAAAACCCCCGGCTTCTTCGATTTCCTCTGAAATATCGTCAATACTGACAACCGACTCATCTTCAGCCATCCCAAGATCGATCGTATCGTCGGCGCCAGGGATATCAATTTCTATGGTTTCAGGCTCGTCCGCAATTTGCGGTTCATCCGGGCTGCTGAGGATGGACAGGGCCGGATCGGTTTCCCCTTCCTCGAGTTCAGCTTCAGCTCGGGTGTCGAATTCCAAATCCTCAAAGTCACCTGAGAGATCTATCAACTCCTCTTCTTCATCCTCTAAAGAGATATCCTCGTCCACGGCGACAAATGCCGGTTCCGTTTGATCGGGAGTCTCTGTTTCTTCATCAGCAGATTCTTCGGTCATATCTGCCGAATCGAGGATATTGTCGAGTTCATCTCCGGTCAGGGCTATCGTTTCGTCATCTTCTTCATCAAAGAACCCGCCGCCCTCGACTGTCTCAGGCTCGGCTTGGGGTACTGAAGGAACTCTGAGACCGGTAATCTCATCCTTCAATTGGCGTATCTCTTGCCTCAAGGCATTCAGATCCTCTTCGATCTTGTGAAGAAGACCTTGGGATTCGCCATCCTCATATTGGTTATGTGAGCTGCTGCTGAAGTCCTCATCGTCCGACGGGAGTTGGAAATCCTCATCGTCGAAATCGGTTTCGTCCAGATCTGAGTCAAAAGATTCGTCGAAATCACCGAAATCCGGTAGAGCCGATTCCTCCAATTCACCCAGGAGCTTCTCTTCTTCCTCGGTGATGAGGAGTTCTTCGCTGTCGGAATCCTCGATATCCATCAGCTCAAGGCTGGATGAATCATGCCCATCGAGTTCATCAGGCCCAGCCTTGACCCATACGCCGTAGCGTTCCAGGTCCTGTTCATCCTTATGTTTATTGTCCACGGCCATAGATAAATGCTCCCGAGAGGCAGATGTTTACCATACGATTATCGTCCAATACCACCAAAGTGTTGAGTGATTATGGGAGTGAATACCACTGTCCATCCATCCTGCAGCCACTTCCTAGCCCTAATCATAATAGGTTGGTGAATTCTCTGTAAAGGACAAGGGCTGTACAGCCGTCAATCGGAGTATGAAACCGACAGTTCTCATCGTCCCTTTATACGCGATGTTTATGACTTTTTCCATCCTCAGCCTTTTTTTCGGACAAACTGGCGTCATCGCTTTGGAAAGGCTCGAAGAAAGAAACCGTACCCTTGCCGGGAATCTGGATGATCTCGAAATGAAACACAACGACTTGATGGCTCGTTTCTCCACTTTGAGAAGCGATCCTGAAGCACTGGTGATAGAATCCCGATCCATCGGACTCTATCGAAATAGCGACTATATTGTCCGTTTCAACCGAAACGACTCATCTCCTTCCCTACCCGATGCCGGGGGAGTACTCAACCTGTCTCCTGTCCGCAGATTCGATGAAACCATCCTGCGAGTTGTCTCCGCTGGTGTCGGATTGATTGCGTTGATTGCGATTTTGATGACCCAGAGGGTGTTTCGCGCTCGTCAAGCGCGATGATCAAATTTTTGAGACATTAAGCAGACTCCTGAGATCCGGAGATGTAGCCCTCATCGCCGGCGAAACAGTCTATGGCTTTGTGATGTATGAAACGGATATTCTTAACCTCTGCCCCGGGCCGTATACTTTCATCCTTTCTGTCGGTTGTCGTGTTCCCGAGGATGAGCGGCTGCGTCAATCGATCCGTGAGACCGGGACTCCGCTCTTTTCCTCTAACGTCAATCGAGCCGGAGAACCACTCCTGCCGACATCCTTTTAGACGTCTATTTTTCCGTTTTCTTCTTTGGTTCCAGAGGCGGCAATCCCCGAGACTCACGATAACCGGCAACAGTAATCATCGGTGGTCGTTCGTATTCGGGAATATCGTGCTCGATTGTCTCGTAGACATCATCCCGGGCTTGAAACTGCCGTAATACAGTTTCAAAAGTTCCTTCGATATTCAGCGTTCCATAACTCTGAAGTCTTTTCAGGAAGGTTTGGAGTATTCCGAAGGCCATCCTGCCCAGTGCGCGTGTTTCCTGATTCCTGTGTACTCTCTGATCCAGATCCGTTTGGGCGAATGCTTTCATCCCATGGGTCTTATACACGTCCAGCAGATGGCTGGTTTCCACACCGTAGCCCACGGGAAACGGGATTGACTCCAGAACACTTCGTCTCACCGCGTATTCTCCGGAAAGGGGTTGGATGATGGCCGAGAGTTCCGGGAAGAACAGACTGAAAAGCGGCCGAGTCAGAATTTCGGTGACCCGTCCTCCTCCTGAAGGGCGGACGCTGTCGGAAAAGGCCAAGGGTCTGTCGTAGAACGCTTTGACGTAACTCACCTCGGGACGTTGGAGAATAGGACCAAGAAGTCCATAGACAAAACGAGGATGTATGTTTTTGATGTCCGCATCAATGTAGACAATGATGTCGCCTTTGAGCTGATGTATCGCCTTCCAGAGATTCTCGCCTTTTCCTCTTTTAGACCCCTCTTCGGGCAGTATATCTGAAGACAGATACGTGTCGGCTCCGAAGCTGGATGCCACTTCCAGAGTCCTGTCGTTGCTTCCGGAGTCGATGACGGCAATTTCATCGAGAAGAGGGTAGCGATGCATCAGTTCCGACTTGAATATGACAACCTCTTTGCCGATGGTTCGTTCTTCATTCAGAGTCGGAATGCAGAGAGACACATTCAGTCCCGATTTCTTCTTCAGCGCAACAAGATCTTTCAAATCAGCAAAATCCGAATGGTGATATGTGTTCTTGCGGATCCACTCGTTAAGATTCATTGGAGCACCCCATGTCGATGGCTTTAAGAAGGGCGACCAGTTGTGCCAGCCCCTTACTGATCGGCGCAATTTCCACCGACTCGTCAAGTTCGCCGGCGTTCTCGCCTTTGGTCAATCCAATGGTGACGGCGGGTATTCCTTTGTCTATCAGGGCCGCAACTTCCGACGTACTTGGCGTAATTCTCGGTGTGACACCAAGTTTTTTAAGAATCTCCCTGCCAATGGTGTTCAAAGGATGGGAAAAATCCGTTCCACCCTGTTTGCGCCGGGCAATTTCCTTGAATCGCACCAATGCTCCGGTTTTGGAGGTCATCTCCTCAGCGAGGTAGGTGATGTGTGTTGCCAGTTTTGATACGATTTCGTCCGATTCGCTTCGAATCTCAAATCTCAGTCGCGCTTTAGTCGGCAGAGTGTTGTAAGACGTACCGGCTTCCATCTGTCCGAGAACGATGGTGGTTTTCGGCTTACGCGGCAAGGGTATCTCCAAAATACGGTTGATCATGTCGTTCATATCGACGATTGCGCCGACGGAATCGAACTTGGTCCAGTCGTACTGCTCGGGGATGCGATATGAGAGCTCACCCCGAAGCATGCCGATAGAAGAAAAACTCAATCGGCCGATTCGAACGCCTTCCAGACATACGGCCGATACAAATGGTCTTTTGTAGTTGTTCAGGACAAATCGCAGTCCTTCCAAATCTCCGCTGCCCAAGCTTCTTGTGGTACCCAGCAGAACCAGATTTGCGTCCAGTTCGAGGCCGATTCGATCCATAATCAGCGGCAGGGTACCAAGGACCGCCACACCCAGACTGTTGTCGCTGACTCCCGGTCCAATGGCGATTTCGGGTTCCAAAGTGACGGTATGGTCCACCGTTTCGTCGAACAGGGAATCCAAATGGGCCGCAACGAGAATGTCCCTGTCACCTTGACGGCCGGGGATAATGCCCAGAACATTGTCTTTTTCATCCACCGAAGCGTTGAGCATTTCCAGTTCGCTGAATCGGTCGACGAGGAAGTTCGCACGATTTCGTTCTTTGAATGTGGGTGCGGGAATCTCATTCACCATCACCATGGTGGATAGGACAGTTTCCCGGATATCCTCCAATTGCGCGACATAGTCATCCAGTTCCTCAAGTACGGTATCACAATGTGCCTTCATGTTAATGAGTATAATGAGAAAGAGAAGTTTTTGTTCGTTATCATTCAAAAAACCGCCGCTTGTGACTCATTAGCCACATGCGGCGGATTGTCAGTTGATGCTTTTGGAAGTTTTAGATTGCGGCATTCTTCAGCGCAGATTCCAAATCCGACCGAATATCGTCGATATCCTCAATACCGATGGAGAGGCGAATCAAGTCGGCGCCGGCGCCGGCCACTTTCAAGTGCTCTTCTCCCAGCTGAGAATGAGTCGTTGAAGCCGGATGGATAGCCAAGCTCTTGGCGTCACCGACATTAGCGACATGGCTGAAGAGTTCCAGTGACTCGATGAATTTCGCACCGGCGTCCCTTCCGCCCTTGATTCCGAACACCACCATACCGCCGTATCCCTTTTTCAAGTATCGTGATGATATTGGGTAGTTTTCATTGCCGGTTTTCAGCCCCGGGTATCTTACCCAGGATACCGAAGGGTGTTCACTGAGGAACTTGGCAATGTTTGCGGCATTGGTCGAATGACGTTCCATCCTCAGTGCCAATGTCTCCAGGCCTTGGAGAAAGATCCACTCATTGTCCGGGCTGAGGCAGGCGCCGAGATTACGGAGCTGGACCAGACGCATTCGGAGAACAAAAGAAATCGGTGAGAGATCTCCCAAATCGTGGGCATAGCGAAGACCATGATAGCCGGTGTCCGGTTCATTGAACGTCGAAAATTTCGGATCAGTCCAATCGAACTTTCCTGCGTCGACAACGATGCCTCCCACGGCGGTTCCGTGTCCGCCGATCCATTTTGTCAAAGAGTGAATCACAACATCCGCGCCATGATCGATTGGGTTGAGGAGATATGGAGTTGTGAATGTTGCATCGACGATCACCGGGACATGAACATCTTCGGCCACTTTCTTAACAGCTTCCAGGTCCGGAACCTTAAGAGAAGGATTACCGATCGTTTCATAATAGAAGGCGCGGGTCTTTTCGTTGGATGCCGCTTTCCATTCTGCCGGTTCATGAGGATTGACGAAACGGACGGTGATGCCGAATTGGGGTAGAATATCCTTGAATTGGGAATATGTGCCGCCGTAAAGTTCCGATGACGCGACGATCTCGTCCCCGGCTTTTGCCACATTGATAATGCTGTTGAATATCGCCGCGGTCCCGGAGGCGATGGCCAAAGCACCGGTTCCGCCTTCCAATGAGGCCATTCGGGCTTCCAGGACGTCCTGGGTTGGATTATTCAGCCTGGTGTAAATATGGCCAAGTTCTTTCAATGCGAAAAGATTTGCCGCATGTTCGGTATCTCTGAAATTATATGCTGTTGTTCGGTGCACAGGTACAGCGCGTTCCGAGTTCTCTCTGCCCCATCCTCCGTGAATGGCCGTTGTTGTGAATCCCATTATTTTTCCTCCTCCTGGTATAGCCATGTACTTAGGTATCGTTCTCCCGTGTCACACCCCACTGTGACGATGTTTTTTCCTGCAAACTCATCCCTTTCGGCAAGTCTCAAGGCCGCAGCCACATTAGCTCCTCCGGAAATACCCAGGAAGATGCCCTCCTCTTTCGCCAGTTTCCGGGCGATGCCTCCGGCCTCGTCGGATGTGACTGTCGCGATTTCATCTATAAGATCAATCTGCATGATGCCGGGAATGAAGCCTGCACCGATTCCCTGGATCTTGTGAGGTCCCGGAGCACGCCCTGATAGAACCGCTGACGATTCGGGTTCGACGGCCATGGCCGTAATGCTGGGTTTCTTGGATTTCAAGAATCGTGTGACACCAGTAAATGTACCTCCGGTGCCAACTCCGGCCACAAAAGCATCGATGTCGCCGTCCAAGTCTTCCCATATTTCCGGCCCTGTCGTGGCTTCATGGAAATCCGGGTTCGCGGGGTTGTCGAATTGCATCAAACTCAGTGCTCCAGTCGTTTCTTCCACGAGTTCTTTCGCTCGTTTAATAGCGCCGCTCATACCTTCGTGAGCGGGTGTGAGGTGGAGGGTTGCTCCGAGAGCCGACAGAATACGTCGTCTCTCCACGCTCATGGATTCAGGCATTGTCAGTGCCAGACGATAACCCCTTTGTGCACAAATAAAGGCCAATGCAATGCCCGTATTGCCGCTGGTTGGTTCCACAATCAGAGACTCAGGGCTGAGAATGCCCTTCTTCTCGGCGTCTTTAATCATGGCAAGGCCCAGTCTGTCTTTGACGCTTCCCATGGGATTGAATGATTCGAGCTTGAGATATATCACTCCGCCCAATTCCTTCCCCAGTGCATTCAAACGAACCAATGGGGTCTTGCCGATTAATTCTGTAATATCTTTCGCGATCATGAGCCCTCCTCGTGAAAGTTGATAATGTCAAGTGTAATGATCGTCATTAATTCATACAAGAGCTAGAATATAAATTGAATGCCCAAAAGGTTATTGCAGACTCAAGTGAAACCCCAATTTGACGCGTCAATAAAGGTGTCCCAATCCTAAA
>JARGFR010000109.1 GCA_029210985.1 Spirochaetaceae bacterium
TTCGTCAGTGTCGCCACCTCCACCGGCGGGGATGCGGTAACAGGAGCCACTGCGGAGGGTGCGGCGGAAGTCGCAGAACCCGCGGTCGAAGCGGTTGCCGCGGCCAGTGAGTGGGCTGAAACCGCGGTGGAAACCGCTGCCGATGCCGTGTCGGCCGGTGGGGAAGCCGCCGCATCCTACGGAGCGGCACTGCTGGACAAACCTCTGGATATTTATATCTGGATCTCTCAGCTTACCGTCAACCAAGCACCGTTTTTCTTCCAATCCGGTATTGTCATCTTTGAAATACTCATCGGACTGGCCCTTCTGGGCGGTGCGTTTACATGGCTTTCGGCCGCCGCATCCTTCCTCTTCAGCATCATGCTCATCGTCGGCGGAATGACTGATGCCTCCATCTTCTGGTATATGCTCGCGGCGATCGCTCTTCTGGGAGGTGCCGGTCGATCCTTCGGTCTGGACTACTGGATTATGCCTTTCCTCAAGAGGTGGTGGAACGGTACCGGTCTGGCTCGACGGACCCATTTCTATGTCGGCGAGCCCACCAGAAAGAAACGAAAATAGTTTTTGTTTAGATCTTTTCAGCGGAATCCGGAGTATCCGGGTTCCGTTTTTTTTTTAGTGCGCCCGGCAGGGCGCACTAAAACCAACCCGCTGTTGTTATTCACCGGGACTGTGTTTACGATTAAGTCAAGGCGTCTGAGAAACAGCCCGCGTGACTACATCGGCGGCATCCATCGTCTGATCCGTGCTGAAATTTCAGACCGCAAAGAGATTTCGCCAATGAGCTCAAGGGAGGGCGTATTACCAGTGAAAGCGACCGTACTGACAATATCCGACAGGGCTTCCCGTGGAGAATATGAGGATCTCTCCGGAACTGAAATCATCCGAATACTCACCGATCATTTCGGTGACAAACTGGAGTGCCGATCTGAAATCGTGCCCGATGAGGCGGAGTCCATTACCGCCGCTTTGGACCGCGCTGGAGGCGTTGAGAAGGTCACCGGTATCGGATTTACCGCCCGCGATGTTCATTCCATGTCAACGTCCGAACCGGCGGATTTCATCATCACCACCGGAGGCACCGGAATCGGTCCGAGGGACATTACTCCTGAGACATGCCGAATGTGGTGTGAGAAAGAACTCCCTGGAGTCTCCGAAATGCTTCGCGCCGAATCCTACAAGGAAACGGTGTCGGCCGTTCTCAGTCGGGGATTTGCCGGTTTGAGAGATCAGACGCTGGTGGTGAACTTTCCCGGTTCAGTAAAAGCCGTCAGGCTCTGCACACAGCTCATGCTGCCGGTTCTGGAGCATGCCTCGGCTATGATGGCGGGTGGGGGACACTGACGGGGCTTTAAGCCTTATTTTTGGGAATCGTGAAGTTTCGGCTGTCGAATCGATCGCCTCCAAGCCACAGATCTATCTTGGTACCTTCTCCCATACGTGTCACGTCCGAATGTTTGATCTGCCAGCCCATCAAGTCCAAACGCGATGAACCCAAAAGGTCGTGTCCGGTCATCGCACCGTAATAGGCGGCCAGTTCCGGCCGTTTACGACTGTTCAGGGTACGTTCAAGATCGGCGATTTCCTGATCGGTACGGGGTGAGTCGTCGATGATGGCCATATGAAGACCGTCTTCTTCCTGATGCAGAGAAATCACCATCCGCATGGGGTCTTTATCCAGAACATAACTGGTCATCTCTCCGATAAGTTTGAGTATCAAATCCTTCCGTTTCATAATTAGTTCTCCGCTCTATTCATGCGATACCACTGGATGACCGAGACAATGAGTGCGGCGGTCAGTCCTCCTGCGAAACCGTTGTTGTATAAGTTCATTCCGCCGTGCCATGCCCCGGTCTGCATCACCATCACCAGATGAATGAAGCCGGCCAGGAATCCGACGATGATACCGAATTCTCCAGCCAGCGGAGCGAGGGTGGTTCCGAAAATCGCCGCGAGAACCGGTCCGGGGGCGTCCAGGGAGTTTCCGGTGGCCAATGTGGCGATAATCACACCGGCCAGTACCGGCCAGGAATTGGCCAGGTGAGTACCGAAGGCGGCGAAACCCATAATCGTGAGCAGTCCGCCGATCACCGGTCCATTGAAATCCGCTCCCACCGAATATACATAAATAGAACCGGCCAGGCCGACGGCTCCGCTGTTCATCAGTGCTCCGGCCAGAGAGGACATGTCGACAAAATCAGACGGCAGTCGACCGGGCAGTCCTTGAATCTTCTTTAAGTCGGACCAGGTATTCCGACGTCCGAGAATCAAACCCGCGAGAATCAACGAAACAGAGAGAATCGGTACCAGCAGAATGACCGTGGCGGACCCCCCGTCATACCACCGCATTTCACCGCTCCATTCATGGCCGAAGCCGCGTATCAGTGCCGAAGCGAAGAGTCCGAAGAAGCCGCATGAGAGTCCGATATTGTAGAGATTGTAGCCCTGGTGGAGATGCAGCATGGAGACCGCGATGGCGGGAAGCAGGAATCCGGTCAACAAGCCGCCGGCGACGCCGGCCGCCACAGCGGGAATAAGTGGAAGTCCCATTTCCCAAACCAAGGCGCTCACCAAAGGCCCCAGGGCGGTCCCGAACAGGGCGATGATGAGGTAGTCCCGAATCCCCTTACCCGCGACCCGAGCCGAAATCCACACACCGGCGATAATCGGCAGGATATTCAGCGGCGTCTTTCCGAAGAGGCCGAATCCCACCATGGTGAGAACCGCGGCGTATGTGGGTCCCGAGAGCTCAATGCCCGAAACGGCGATAAGCATCAATCCGACTGTACCGACAAGGGCCGCGTTCATGAACGCTGCACCGATACCGGCAATATCGATGAAATCATTGATGAGTCTCGCCGGGTGGAGCTGCAGAGACCAAAACCCCCGCAGCGTTTCCATCGGACCATCAGATATCATCCCGATTCCCGCAAGACTCACGATGACGGCGATGAGTATGACTTGTAGGCTCCGATGCGTTCGCATTGCAGCATTTTCAAGTCTGTTTTGCGAGTTGTCAATCTTTCGTCCGCTATACTGGACTTATGACAGACCTTTCCGTACACTCCAAGCCGCGACGCCCGGACTTCGGCGGAATACCCGGACACCTGATTTTGATGGTAGTTCTTCCTCTGATCACCTTCGCCCTCTGGGCTGCGGTGAGGGAAAACGGAGGAAGCTTGTTCCTGTGGCGAATAACCGCCGAGGATTGGTCGTCTTTGGCCGAAGCCATGAAGCCGACCTGGAGGGACGCCGCCGCAGCCTTCGGCTGGATCGGTTTCCAGGCTCTGCTTCAGATTGCCCTGCCCGGACGGCGTGTTACGGGCCGCCCTCTGCCGGATGGGAGGTGCCTGGAATACCGGATGAACGGCCTTTTGGCCTTCGTATTGTCGGTGGTTCTCTTCACCGCAGCGGTGCTTGGTGATTTAATTCCGTCGGATTGGCTGCACCGGCGTTTTATGGCTCTGGCGCTTCTCATCACCGCCGCCTCTTTCCCGGGCGCCCTGTTCCTCTATGTATACGGCAAACGAACCGATCCGGCTCCCCATCTGACCGGTATCCCGTTCTGCGACTTCTTCCTGGGTGCCGGCCACAATCCCCGCATCCCGCCCCGGAGAGGCTTCGACCTAAAGCTCTTCTTTGAGGCTCGCCCGGGTCTTATCGGCTGGGTTCTGTTGGATCTGTCCTTCCTGATGGCCGAGGCCGAACGTCGCGGAAGGCCGTCCTTGGCCATGATTCTCGTTGCGGTGTTCCAACTCTGGTATGTTCTGGATTACTTCATCCATGAAGAGGCCATCCTCTCCACGATGGACGTGGTTCAGGAGGGCTTCGGCTGGATGCTGCTTTTCGGGGACGCGGTCTGGGTTCCTTTTACCTACAGCATCCAGGGCTACTACCTGCTGACCCATCCTGTCGACCTTCCCGTCTGGGCGGCGGTTCTCATCGCCGCGGTGAACTTCACCGGCTACGGTATCTTCCGGTCGGTAAACCTCCAGAAGCATCGTTTCCGACAAGACCCTCACAAGCCTGTATGGGGCAAGCCCCCACTCGTCATCGAGACCGATAGGGGGATGAAGCTGCTCGCCTCGGGATTCTGGGGCCTATCGCGCCATTTCAACTATGTCGGGGACATCTTGATGGCCCTGGCCTGGGGCCTGCCCTGTCTCTTCGGATCCGTCGTTCCGTACTTCTACGTCATCTATTTCACGGCGCTGCTTGTCCACAGACAGCGAAGGGACGATCGTCTCTGCGCCGCCAAGTACGGCCCGGCGTGGGATGAGTATCGACGGCGAGTGAAATGGCGCATTCTGCCGGGGGTATATTAAATCCCCCGGAGGCGACCGACACAGGAAGAAGCGCCGCTAGAGGTCACTTTCCTTCAGCTTCTCGGCGGAAAACGGCTTAGGACGCCACATTCGGATGGCCAGGAGCAGAGGCACGACGGCATAGGGCAGGTTGAATGCCAGGAACTTCGCCGGATTCATCACCTTCAGGTCTGCGGATAAACCGGCGGCCGCCAACTCAGACGCACTCTTGAGCTCATGCGCCATTTGGGCGAACAAAGCGGCTTCGCCTTTGAACTCCGTGTAAACCAGGACGATCATGCTCTCAATAATCATGCCGGCGTAGAAAATGGCCCAGGGGCGGATTCGGTTCCATCCTTTGGCGAAGGCCACCACCATAAGGATGTAGAACGGACCGAAGACGAAGGCCGACAGGAAGGTCATGGCACGGAGCCATTCGGGGTTGGCCACCAGCAAAGGATCGTTTCCTTTGGCGTACAGTTCATACGTGGCATTGGCCCAGAAATACGTGCTTCCCGGTGCGGGGTGGGAGACGGCGTTCACCAAGTCGGCCGCGAGGCTCGTAAAGGCGAAGAGTCCGAAGAAGATGATGAAAAACCAGTCCATCTTCCGTTCGTTCAGGGGCAGAACCGCGGAATTTCGGGACATGGAGTCCTCCTTGCATATTGTTGGTACAAGGATAGTTTTGGATGACCTCCGAAGGCAAGTCGGCGAGATGCCGGAGTGAGTACGGTCTGAGGGGTTTTCAATCCCAGAGAAGGGCCGTGACTCGGCGTTCCATCACCTCTCCGGCGAAAACCTCTTTGGCGGCGGCGCGGTCCACGGAGGCGCCGTCACCTGTCGCAATGCCATAGCAGACGTGCAGGGGAACCAAGTGCTCCGCCCTGGGATGGCAGAATCGCGCATAGGGCGCCGATGTCCAATCGATCAGTTGAGCTTCGCGTTCCGTAGGTTTCAAATCAACGCCGGTGCATGTGCCTACCAGCCAATCGTGAAAATCCTGATTTCGCTCTTCGGTGAGGCCGTCGGGAGTGAAAAATTCCCTGAGGTTGTGATAGGACATGCCCGAGCCGACCAAAAGAATGTTTTCGTTCCGGAGCGGTGAAAGAGCACGACCCATGCGAACATGGAGAGCGGGGTCCAATCCACGGACCAGTGAAAGCTGGACGCAGGGTATGTCGGCATTCGGATACATCAGTTTCAGAGGCACAAACATGCCGTGGTCAAAACCTCTTTCATCGTCAAGACGCGCTTTGATTCCCGCCGAGCCCAGGAGCTCCGCAATGGTTTTGGCCAGATCCGGATTCCCCGGCGCCGGATACCCGATCTGATAGGCTTCATCCGGAAACCCGTAATAATCATAGAACAGCGGTGGGCTCGCGCCGGCCGTAATCGTGGGTATGGTCTCTTCCCAATGGGCGCTGACAATGACGATCGCCTCGGGAGAGGGCAATTCGTTGGCGGCTTTCGACAGAAAATCGACGAGTTCCTGGTGTCCCGGATCGCTCAGAAGAGGCATGGGGCCGCCTCCGTGAGGGATATAAAGAACCGAAGAGTGACTCATAGTGACAGCTTAGGTGTTCCTTACCGATGATTCCACTCATGAGAGTTTTTTTGCGCCGATCGTTGTTGATTATGAGTGACAAATGACCAGAATTGGAGACATGAAAAAGAATAGCATAATAGTCATAATGGCCCTCATTATCGCAGGCAGCCTTTCGGCCGGTGAAGTGCTGGATTACTCGGATGTCACCGACGGAGTCGTGGATATTGCCGTGTCTAATCAAGGTCTTCGATTTACGGTGGATGAAATAGTCGTCCGGATAGGGGCTAACGTTCGCCTCACATTCGATGTTGTCGGCGGTATGCATGACTGGGTTCTGGATGAGTTCGACGCCGCCACCGAGGTGATGAGGCGCGGAGGTTCACAGACAATCGAGTTTACGGCGGATGAAGCCGGTACGTTTGAGTATTACTGTTCGGTCACCGGACATCGTCGCTCTGGTATGTACGGGAGCTTTATCGTTATTGAATGACGGGGACTGCTGGCTCTTTTCATGACAATCCTATAAGATAGTCAATAAGTCATATAAGGAGACAATAATGACCAAGTTCCGTTTTTTCTTTATCGTATTGGTTGCCCTGGCAGCCTTCTCAGCATATGCCAATGGTGCAGACGAAGGTGAGATGGATGCGATGACAACGGCATCCATTGTCAAGGATCCCGACGCTTTCGCCGCCGCCCTGGGCGCAGACGGCACATGGATCGCCGCCGCTTTGAACGACATCACCATCGAAGGCGATTTGATTGTGGAAGGTGAATTCCTCGATGACGGAGAGCCTTATCGGAAACTGGCCCTGTACACTCAGGATGAGGATAGAAACGTGACCGCATCGTTTACCCTCAAAGCCGACAAGCTAATCGTGCGCAGCGTCCATACTCGAATCCAGAATGGGACCTTCGTCGGCGACGTATATGTTGAAGCGAAAGATTTTGAATTGAAAGGCGCGACGGTAGACGGCAATGTCTATTTCGCCAGCGAAGAGCTCCAGAAAACGTTCATGATGGATGAAGGCAGTTCGGTCACCGGTACCGTCGGCCTTCGAATGTAAGCACTCTGCCTGGATTGCACCAAACCTAGGCGGTTATTCCACCGGTTTTTCATGATTTCTGAGTTCAAGCCGGAGGTGCTCTGGACGCACCTCCGGCTTTTTTCATGATTTTATGCAGCTGAAGGGAATGGCGGCGATGTGTTTTTCCGAATCTTCATCAACAGATTCCAGTATAATGGGCCTATCCTACTATGCAGAGGTCTGAATGAGGCAAGTAGTGATGGCCTTCTACATTCTCTTTTTCGCCACCGGCTTCATGGGAAGCGCGGCACTGCTCCTTCTGCAGAAAAGGGTTCGAAGCCGCATACTCCGACTTCTGGTTATCTTCCAGTCGCTTTTCGTCGTCGGTATGGGTGTCGTCATGGCTCTCTATGGGATTGAAGGTCAGGATACCCGGATTCTCCTTCTTCTTGCTACGCTCATCAACACGGTTTTATGGTGTGTGGTTCTTCTGATTATCCGCCGCATGTCGATTCCATCTAAACGGTCTCGTCAATTTCCCCCTGCCGCACAGATCCTCACCGGCCTGGTGATTTTCAAGAGTGCGGCCAACGTGGTTCTGGTGGCAATCTCCCGGAGCGGACTCGACGGTCCGGCGGCACTGACGGGAACCGGTGCATGGAATCTGGGGGGGCATGTCCTGACGGGTCTGGCCATGGCGTCCTTCGGTGTCCATATCCGAGGGCCGCTGAATCCCGGCGAGCCGCCGGCTCTCCGTCCCCTGCTGAGAGCCTATGGACTTTGTTCCGTCATTTTCGCCCCGGTGGGACTCATCGAGTCTGTGCTTCAGTCCTCGGGTATTTCCTGGATGACCCTCATCTCCCTCGATCACCTTTTCTATATGGTGTGGAACCTGGTGTCCATGAGCGCGATTCTGCGTTTGTTTCAGCCCGGAGAAACAGGGATGCAGTTCCTTGAAGAAGTGCCACAGGAACGCATCAAGGCCCTTGCCCTCTCTCCCAGGGAGGCTGAGATGGCGGTGATGATAGGCCGCGGTCTGTCCAACAAGGAAATCGCGGAGCAGCTCTTCATTTCGCCCGCGACGGTTCGAACCCACATCTACAACCTGTATCGCAAAGTCGGTGCCGGCAGCCGGGTTGAGCTGCTGAACATGCTCAGGAGCTGAGCGGTCCCGGAAAACGGAATTTCGGCATGAACATTCCGGTTCTTCGGCGGTACTCCGTCCAGGTCTCCGCAAATCTCTCCGCTAATTCCGATTCCTCCCGCCGGGCTAATCGATAGTATTGCCGAATCAATATCGGCCAAAGGAACAGGAGAGGAATGGTGGCCCACTCGAACAACATACCCAAGGATATCAGCAGCAGCCCGGCGTACTGGGGATGGCGGATGAAACGGTAGAGCCCCTCCCGGACCAGGCGGCCTTCCCGGTCATCTTTGCTCCAATACTCCCGATAAATTCTCGCCCATCCGGCAACAACAAGTCCTCCGCCCAGGAGCAGACATGCAAGAAATATATAGTGTCCCGTTTCCCCCAGAACACCCTCGGGCAGCCGCCTTCCGAAAAAGCCCATCATCAAATAGAGAGAAAACGGAACCCCGTACATCTCGAAAGCGAAGGCGAGTGCGAAGGCCGTAAACGCCCCGGCGGGTTTCCGATCCACCTTTCGATGGAAGGGAACAAACAGCAGGAAAGCGGCAATCACCAGAAACCACGCCGCCGCCGTCGGCCACTGTCCGAATTGAGTCTGTACTTCATCCTTCATGCAATTCTCCCGAGTCCGTATCCTAGTGTTCCGGTCGAAACTCAAACATCGAACAAAGGTCTGAAACGTTAAACCTCAGATAAATTACGTAGGTGCTTCGGGGCCGAACACGAGGTTTATCCGATACCGGTCTGTTAGGTTCGGGCCTAGTCTGATGTCATGAAGACTATTGAACAAAAAGGATTCCAGCGTTTCCTCCTGGTCTGGTCCGGGCAGCTTCTTTCGAGTCTGGGAACGGGGATGACGGCCTTTGCTGTGGGTGTCCACGTTTTCCTCGAGACCGGTAAGGTGTCCGGATTTGCCTCGGTTGTGCTGGCTCTGTTCCTTCCGTCCATCTTGCTGCGGCCCTTGGGTGGTCTGCTTGCCGATCGTTTTGATCGCCGTGTGCTGATTGTATTTGGTGACCTCGGAGCCGCCGCCGGAGTGCTCTTCCTTCTCCTGACGCTGATATTCGGAGAACTGAACATGGGCAAAATCCTTCTGGGTGTCGGTGTCGGTTCGGCCTTTTCCGCGCTGCAGAACCCGGCCTACAAGGCCTCCCTCACCGACCTGCTGAATGCGGCTCAGTTCGCCCGGGCCGCCGGACTGGTGCAGCTGGCCGCCTCCGCCCAGCACTTGCTGTCACCCATTTGCGCAGGCGTGCTTCTGGCGACAAGTGGACTTAAAACCGTACTCATCATCGACGCGGCCACGTTCCTGTTCGCCGTGACGACTGTTTTGTTTATTCGTGGGAAACTCCGGCCCGGGCAACAGGATCAAAAGCCTCCCTTGATGAAACAGATGACCGACGGCTGGTACGCCGTAACAAAGGACACAGAAATTATGGATGTCGTCCTCATTCTGACCGCCGTCACATTTTTCGTCGGGATTCTGCAAACCGTCTTTCCACCCATGGTGCTCTCATTCGGCGATTCCCGAACCCTGGGGCTCATCCAATCCGTCAGCGCCGTGGGTATGGTGGTGGGAAGTCTGGCTGTCGGCATCAAGGGCTTAAGCCGGGAGACCGGAAGACTTCTTCGGCTCGCACTGGCCGCCTCCGGCGTATTCCTCCTTCTTATGGGCAGCACAACAAATTCCGTTTATCTCACCATATCGTTCTTCCTGTTTTTCCTCTGCCTTCCCCTTATCAACACCAGTGCAGAGGTTCTTATCCGGAAAGGCGTACCCAACGAACTGCAGGGACGTGCCTGGGGCATCATCGGACTCCTCTCTCAGATCGGTTACCTGGCGGCCTACTCCGCCGCGGGAGTTCTGGCGGATCGGGTGTTCAATCCCATGCTGGAGAGAGGGGGCACATTGGCCTTGTCGGTCGGCAGGATTATCGGAAGCGGCCCCGGTCGGGGAACGGGATTGATGCTGATTTTAAGCGGTTTCGGCATTGCCCTTACCGCCGCTGTCGGCGGGAGAAGAGTTCGTCGGGCGGTGCAGTCATGAGAATGTTCCTTCGTATCGCGCGTAATGATGCATCAAGGCGAAAGGGCTCCATGGCCGTCGTTTCTGCCTTTGTCACACTGTCTTCTCTTCTGATAGCCGTCGGGGTGAATCTTGTTGTCGAATTGAATGGCGCTTTGGACCGACTCTTTTCCGCAGCCAAGGTTCCCCACTTTGTTCAGATGCATACCGGCACAATCGACGAGCAGAGGATAAACCGATGGGCGACGGAAACCGGAATGGTGGAAGAGACTCAGATTTCCCGGATGATTTCCCTCGACGGCCGATCATTGACTTTTTCCTCATCGGAAGTGAGCGAAGAAGAGAGCGTCATGGACCTCAGCATCGTCAGGCAGAACTCCGTTTTTGATTTTCTTTTGGATCGGGACAATCGGATTGCCCGGCCGGAATCCGGAGAAATCGGCGTACCGGTGTACTATGCCGAACGTCGGGGTGTGGAAATCGGCGACACGGTTGAACTCTCCGGCGATGGATTCTCCCGGTCCTTCACGGTTTTCGCCCTTATCCAGGATGCCCAAATGAATCCGGCCATCGTTCACTCGAAACGGTTCCTGGTGAGCGAGAACGATTACAGAGAACTCAAGAATCATTTCCCCGAATCGGAATACCTGATTGAGTTCCGACTCTCGGAACCGGATATGGTGGGCGATTTTGCCGAAGCCTACCAGTCGGCTGATTTACCCGATCTGGGGCCGGCTGTGGATTTCAGGCTGTTTCGCATGCTCAATGCCTTGAGCGAAGGTATGGTGGCCGCCGTGGTTGTGATGCTGAGTCTTCTGCTGATGATTATCGCTCTGCTGTGCCTCAGGTTCACCATTCTTGCGGCCATGGAAGAGGATTACCGTGAGATCGGCATCATGAAGGCCGTCGGGATGAATCGGCGGCATATCCGCCGGATCTCCCTGGTGAAATATGTCGTGCTGAGCCTTTTCGCCGGGCTTTCAGGCTACTTCCTCTCACTGACGGTGAATCTGCTTCTGGGGAGGGGCATCGGGTTTGAATCCGGTTTCTCCGCGGCGCCCCCCCCTGGCGGTCTGTTTCATGATTTTCATCATTATCGTATCGGCTAGGATTATCCTGGGACGTTTTGACTCCATCGGCGCCGTCGAAGGCCTCAACACCGGAAATCGCACCGAAGCACCCACCGTAGGAAGGTCATTTCCCATCAGCCGAAATCGCCGCCTGAACCTCAACATTTTCTTAGGTTTGCGGGATGTACTGAAGCGTTTCCGGCTCTTCGGACTCCTGCTCTTCGTGTTTTTCTTCTCAGCCTTCATCACCGTGATGCCGCTGCACTTTCTTTCAACCCTGAAGTCTCCGAATTTCATCTCCTACATGGGCATCGGTCGCAGTGATATCCGTATCGATCTCCGCCAATCGGATGGAATTGAAGGTCGATTCGATGAAATGGTCGGTCGGATTGCCGCGGATAAGGATGTAGTGCGGTTTTCACCGTTTCTCACTTCACGATTCACATTGGTTGAGTCAGACGGCCGAACTGAGAAGATCGTCGTCGAATCCGGCGACTTCTCACTCTTCCCGCTGGATTACATTCAGGGCAGGGCGCCATCGGGGGAATACGAGATTGCTCTCTCCTGCTTGAACAGCCGGGATATGGGCAAGGACATCGGTGACTCCATCGTCCTTCGTATCGACGGGAACAACCGGAAGATGATTGTCAGCGGAATATACCAGGATGTCACCAACGGAGGTAGAACAGCCAAAGTA
>JARGFR010000010.1 GCA_029210985.1 Spirochaetaceae bacterium
GTCCTGGACATTCAGGCCCGTCAGGCGGACAAGGATGACGACGACCAACCCCAGCAGGTTGGCTGTCCATATCCAGGAAAGCCATACTTCAGACCGGCGGCCGGCCATCCATATCGGAATGATGCCCAGAAGCACGGTGGGCAGAGTGGGACCGATATTGAGATTTGAATACGCTGCGGCATGATCGGTAAAGAACATCAAGAATCCCAGAACTGCACCCGGCATTCCGAATCCCAGGACCACCAATGTGCGGAATATTCGTCCGATGAGCCCTCCTTTTCTCTTCGAATCATCCAACTTTGCTGCAGCAACATATCCGATTGACACCAATATGCCCACAAGGAGCATCCACGGCCACAGGGTGCGGGGTTGAGACGGTACCTGTTCCCGGGTCGACTCTTTGAGAATCATCGGCTCACCGGCCAGGACCCGCGTCCTGCCGTCTGCGCCGCGGTACTCCGTTTTCTGTGCGATATCCGCAACGGCCTGGGGAAGGAACATCAGTTCCCAGCCGTCGATGGGTTCATCCTGCGCCGGTCCCAGGAGGTAGTGGAGCAGGACTTCCGCCCCGAAAGACTGGTGAGCCCCGGTGCGGGCCAGATGCCGAAAGCTGACGCCCTGCCATTCGGCGGACTCCTTTTTCAGTTCCCCTCCGGTCACCTCGTTTAAAATATCGCGGATGATGGTGGAGCAGTTGTTTAAAAAATAATCGTAGAGATACTCCCTGTTTTCCGGCAGCATCCATTCCCTCAGTCTTGAATCCAGCAGCTCCAATTCTTCCGGTCCGAGGTTGAGGGGGTAAACGTAAATATCCCGGTCTTCGGTCATGGAATAGGAAAGAAACAAATCAGTTGGAGTTCTCATTCCGAGATAGAGCATTCGACCCATGGCGAAGTCCGAGTAGAAATGGTCCGAGTGAAACGAAAAATTGCCGAAGTCGTAGAAGTCCTCACCGATGGCGATGCCGATATGCCCCCAATATGAATACAACGGATCTCCGGGACCGACGATTATCAGAGAGGCCTCGGGTGTTTCCAGGGCTTCGATCTGTCCGGATGTCAGTAATAGAACAGCCGTCAGAGCCAGAATTAGACGGTATCGAAAGCGTAAAATCACATTTTATCTCCCAAATTGGCGTGAATTAGGAACAAAAAACGCCAGTTGAATCATCTTATGTGCTCAATAGGGGGGACGGGAAGTATCTTCCGCAGTATAATCATACAGAACGACTGTCAACGAAAGGAGCCCACAATGGCTGAAAAAGAAACCTTGGTGGTGGCTTCCAAAGTGAAAGCCTACATCAAAACGACCGCTGACATGAAATGCTCGGCTGCCGTCATCGACGTTCTCTCCGACAAGATTCGCGAAATGTGCGATACTGCCGTCGAGAATGCAAAGGCTGCCAAGCGGAAGACTGTTCAGGACAAGGATTTCTAGGAATCCAAAACAATCCGGGGCCGTTTGACGGTCCCGGAACTCCGCTTATCTTCTTTTTATTATTTAACTCTATTGAATAAGGGTTTTCGTCGACCCAATTTCCGATCCAGACGTTCCCGCTCCGCAATCGCCTTCTTTTCTTCCTGTATACGGCGAAATTCCTTCAGACGGGATTCCTCATCAAGAGCCTTGAGCCACGGACTGTAATTTACATCCGCCTCACGTTCTATTGACGATGACCGAACTTTCACCCGCACTTTCATTTTGGCACCAGATCTTGAAGAACCGGTGAGAGCGGCTCCTTTCAAAGACGCTTTCGAGAGATCGGCGCCGTCGAGATTGGCTCCGGTGAGATCCGCCCCCGACAATATGACTCCTCGGGCTTTGACATGATTCATGTCGGCGCCTCGGAGGTTTGCATTCGTCAGGTCGGCATGGGCCAGACGTGCGCTGGTGAGGTCGGCGCCGGCGAGATTGCCTCCCCGTATTCTGGCTTGATTCAGATTCGCCCTGACCATTAAACAATCCGACAGATCGGCGTCCGTCAGATCGGCCCCGTCCAGCCGAACTTCGCTCAGGGACAATCCCGACAGGTCGGCCCCGGCCAACCGGGCCCGGAACGAAGCGCCGTTCTTTCGGACGAAACTGTTCCACGCGGAGATTTCGCCTTTTTCAACCGCATCGGTCAGGAGACTCAAATGTCGTGGATTGCCGCGGAAGCGGGCTGTGTCTTTTTGCATAGGGAGTCTATCTTATTTGAATGGTGTCGACTGCTCAATAAGCCGGCGAACCCTATTCCCAGCCGATGTTCATACGAATCCGGGAGAGTTCCACATCTTTTCGGATTTCTTCCGGGAGTTCGAATTCTGTGAGTCGATCCAGAATCCTGGTGCGTTCTTCCTGGGCGCCGGAATCCCGAAAGGCGTAATTGAGGGCATACAGTGTCCGATAGTCGCCTGGGGCTAATCTCATGGATCGCTGCAGCAGCTGCAGACCTTCCTCCCGGCGTCCCTCCATCCCGTGGAGAATCCCCAGGTTCCTGAGGGAAGACGGATTGTCGGGCATCAGATCGAGAGACTTGACCAGACAGACCCGCGCCCGCTCAAAATCACCGGTTCGGAACGTTGCGCATCCAAGGGCTTCCCACGCATACGGGTTGGTCTGATCGTTGCGAATATAGTGATCCAAGGCACGAATCGCCTTGGTGTTCTCACCGGTTTCGGTATAGGCGATCCCGATATCGCATATGGCCCTCAGATCTTCCGGGTCATCCGATAAAATCTCCGATAGCAAAACTTTGGCTTTCTGGAAAGCACCTTCGCGCATAAGGTGTTCGGCTTGGTCGACAGTCGACATTCATGCTCCCCCTGCGTACCTTATCGGCGGATTTTCGATATGACTGTACAACTTGGAGATGAAGGGGGCATGAAGGATAGGTGTTGCTCGCATCCTGTTATCGGGGAGTACCAATGTAAATCTTGTCCACTACTCCCATGGCCTGATATACTGGGCACGATTTCGGTGCAGGGCATCTTCGGAGGATTGCATGTTAAATTTAGACCCCGCCATGAAAAACCTGCTGATTGAAACCATCGGTGGGAGTCTGGTGGCGGATCAGGTCGAAGCCTTGGGACAGATGCTCATCCCAGACCTCAATATTCACGACCTGAGCGGTAAAAGGCGTAATTTTACCCTGTCTCCCCGGATGGCCGCTCAAGTGCTCACAGAACATATGATTGAGCGCAAACAGCTGGGGGATTTCATTAAACTCCTGGTGGAAATGGACGAAGCGGTTATTCTGGGCAAAGAAATCCGGATTGAAGGCCTGGAGTACTTCCTTCAGCAGCTCACCGAGACGGGACTCGTGTACGATGCCAAAAAGCGCAAGGTGGTTCCACTCAAGGAAGACCTCAGCACCAGACCCGATTGGGGCTCACTGAAGAACGGACGGAGCTACGACGTCACTGTCGCAAGCATGGATATTGTCGGCAGTTCCGATCTGGTGAAGAAGTACGGAAGGAAGACGATGGAGAAATTCTACTCTTTCTTCTGGTCTGCCCTGGGGGAACGTTTGTCCTTCTACAACGGTCGTATCTGGTCTTGGGCCGGCGACGGCGGTATTCTGGCCTTCACGTTCAAGCAGCACCGTATTCGAGCGGCCCGTTTTGCCTTGGAAATGCAGCGTGTGATGCCTCTGGTGAACTCCCACTCCAGAAACCCCATAGATGATGAAGTTGCCATCCGAATCGGTATGCACAGCGGCAAGGTTTCATTCATGTCCGATACCGGCAAGATGATATCCGACGTCATCAATGTGGCTGCACATCTGGAAAAAAAGGGCACGGAACCGGGATTCGTTTCCATCACCGAGTCCATCTGGAAACCCCTGCCCCAGAAGCTCCAGGAATTGTTCGATCCGGTGGGTGATTTCGAAGGTCAGTTGAAGTTCAGCTCACCTCAACGCCTCGATCTCATCTGAGAGAACGCTGAAATCCTCGAGAAACGGTGTACATTGGTTGGACGGATGCGCCGATCCTAAAGATATGGGAGGCCGCCATGAGGCGTCAGTTCTTTCTCGCTGCGATATTGATACTCATCCTCGTTCCCTGCACGATCTATGCCGCCGAGGGATTGTTTCAGATTAATACAGTATTTCAGAGGGCAACATTTCCCATGTTCGGCACCGGCGGTAAAGATATCATTCGTTACTCCGCTGCGGGAATCAACCTGAAGAGTGCCCGGGGTGAAGGCATACACGGCGTCATCGACTTGTCTCTGCTTTTTCCCCATAAACTCGAGGAAAAATCATATCCCGCCACGACATTTTCAGCAAAAACCCTGAGCGGTCTGCCTCTGGCATTGGACGGGACAATCGGGCTCGGATACGAGTTGGATCTGGACCCTATGGCCTTTTTTCTCTCCGCTGGATTTCACACCGGTGCTTTGGTGGAAGGCGGCAGTTATCTGGCCTCCTTCGGTGTTGGAATTGACCTCCAGAACTATGTGCGTCTCAACGAGGTTCTCACCGCTCAGATCGGGCTGAAGTTCGCCGTGGATTTTACCGGTCTTCAAACCTTCGTGTCGGGTTCAAACCAATTCGCCGGTTTTCCTCTGTCCGGGGGAATCTACACCGGTTTGGGCATTAATTACTGACAACTCGATTCCGTCCTGTCTGTTTCGCGCGGTAAAGCGCTTCATCCGCCGACCTTAACAGCTCTTCTTTGGTCATACGGTTGTTTGAATCGGCTGTGGCCACGCCGAAGCTGGCGGTCACTTTCCCTTCCCGGGGATTGGCAGAATGTTCGATATTCAGGTTTTCTATCGCGATCCTGATCCGCTCGGCGACGAGTGCCGCGCCTTCGGCATCGGTTTCCGACAATATCAGGGCAAACTCTTCTCCTCCGTAACGAAACGGGAGGTCCCCCGGACGCAGAGCCGCACTGCCGCATGCCTGAGCCACCAACCGAAGGCATTCGTCGCCTTCCTGATGGCCATAGGTGTCGTTATAGGCTTTGAAATCATCGATATCCACCATCACCAGGGACAATGATTCCTGTTCTCTATGAGACCGATTCCATTCGTTGCCCAGATTTTCGTCAAATCGCCGGCGATTCAGGAGTCCGGTGAGTCCGTCGCGGATGGCCTGTTCTTCCAGCGACCGGGTCTTCGATCGAACCTCACCCGACATGCGGATGAAACTTTTGGCCAATATTCCCAGCTCGTCCTGTCTTTCGGTGAGGACTCCGAAATCCGGAAGTCTCAAGCCGTCCCATTCATTGATACCGGTAATGAGCCGCATCATGGGCCGGGAGACACGTCGGATTGACCATATCAGAACCGCGATGAGAACCAGGATGAACAATGCCGCATTCATTGCGACGATCCGGCAGAATCCTGCACTGCCGACATCCTCTATGAAGGATGGACTCTCCAAACTGATTGTCAGTCCCCTTGAATCGCGTCCCGGTGAAATGAATGTGGTGGATACGACTCCGGCGGCGGTCCGGTCAATCAGAATGGTGTTCGGAGACACCTTCTCAAAGATGATTCGGCCATCCTTATCCATTGCCGATATATCTGATACCTCTTGTTCCTCGGTGATGCTCAAACGAATTGTCGAACCGTCAGGGGACGAGTCCCCGGTCCTTAAGCGATATCCGATCCGACGGGCGATGATGACGTTCCCGATGACGGCGGTATAGATATCGTTCCCGTCTTCAAGGCTCAGAAACGTCCAAGGTACGGCAGTCTTCGATGCAGGAAGAATCCCCAGGTTCTCCGGCAGCTCAACGATTTGACCGTTCTCCCTCAACCGGCCAGAGGAAAGTCGGGGATTCTGTTTTTCCGTGGGAAGGGCAAGTATATCGATTTCAAAGGCATTCATCAGATCGGCGACGGCAGCGTCGGAGATGAGTTGATTTTCCCTCATCATCGTCGCGGAGAAGCCCTGTGAAATCACACGTAGAGAATCCAGTTCTCCTTCGATGATATCAAGAACACCGTCATGCCGATTCATCGCGGCGGCTGCGTCTATTTTTTTCAGAGTGGGCTGCATCACCACGATGTCCAGTACCGTGATAACCAGGAAATACAGGATGCCCACCGAGAAAAAGACACCCAGGAGACGGAACACGAGAGATTTTCCTTTTTTCACCCTACAAGTATAGGATAACGGACTTCGAATTACTCGTCGGGGAGCATTCTCACGGCGCCCTTGTCGGCACTGGATGCCATCAGGGCGTAGGCCTTCAAGGCGTCGCTGACGGTTCTCTGTCGGTCGGGTTTCCACGCCTTCGACCCTTTCGCGTCCTCTTCCTTCCGACGAGATTCAAGTTCACCGGGATCGAGACGGACGTTCAGGCTGCGATTCGGGATATCGATGTCGATAATATCGCCGTTTCTCACCAGACCGATTCCCCCTTTCGCGGCTGCTTCAGGAGACGCATGCCCAATGGAAAGACCGGATGTTCCCCCGGAAAAACGGCCGTCGGTGAGCAAAGCGCATTCCTTGCCGAGCTTCATGGATTTCAGGTAGCTGGTGGGGTAGAGCATCTCCTGCATACCCGGCCCGCCTTTCGGACCCTCATAACGGATCACCACCACATCGCCGGGGACAATTTTACCGGCGAGGATGGCTTCCACCGATGCGTCCTGGGAGTCGAATACTTTGGCAACACCCGAGAACTTGAGAATCGAATCGTCGACTCCGGCGGTCTTCACCACGGCTCCATCCACGGCCAGATTGCCGGTTAGGACGGCGAGTCCGCCATCCTTGGAATAGGCGCAATCCACGCTGCGTATGCATCCCTTGGCACGGTCCAGGTCATGTTCTTTGTAGCGGCTTGCCTGGCCGCCCATCTGGACTGTTCGTACACCGCCGGGGGCCGCCAGGTACAGCTCCTTCGCGCGGTCGGTCGGGGCTTCCCCGGCGATGTCCCATAAGGCGAGAGCCTTGGCCAGGTTTGGTGCGTCAATTCTGGAAACCGAGGTGTCCAGGAGATCGGCCCGGGCCAATTCTCCCAGAATCCCCATGATGCCCCCGGCCCTATGGACGTCCTCGATGTGATATTTCGGTGAATTGGGCGCGACCTTGGAAAGGCAGGGTACGTTCCGGCTGAGCTCGTTGATGTCCTTCAAGTTGAAATCCACATCACCGGAACGGGCGGCGGCCAGAATGTGCAGGATTGTGTTCGTCGATCCCCCCATGGCGATATCCAACGCCATCGCGTTGGAAAAGGCCGCTTTCGTGGCGATGGAACGGGGCAGGACCGAATTGTCTTCCTTTGTGTAGTACCGGTCTGCCAACTCGACGATGACATCGGCGGCTCTGTCGAAAAGATTAGCCCTTTCGGCATGGGTGGCCAGGATGGTTCCGTTTCCAGGAAGCCCCAATCCCAACGCTTCCACCAGACAGTTCATGGAATTGGCGGTAAACATACCGCTGCATGAACCGCAGGTCGGGCAGGCCAGATTCTCGACTTCGGCGAGTTCTTCATCATCAACGGATTTGTCCCCGGCCATGATCATGACATCGATGAGGTCCAGATTCTTGTCTTTACCCTGTCCGGCCTCCATCGGACCGCCGGAAACGAAGACGGTGGGAATATTCAGTCTCATGGCGGCAATGAGCATCCCGGGGGTGATTTTATCGCAGTTCGACACGCATACAAGGGCGTCGGCGCAATGGGCGTTCACCATATATTCGACACTGTCGGCAATGATTTCTCTGGAAGGCAGGGAGTAGAGCATGCCGCCATGACCCATCGCGATGCCGTCGTCCACGGCAATCGTGTTGAACTCGGCGGCGAAGTCGCCGGACTCCTCAATCCTCTTCTTGATGCGCTGTCCCACATCATGAAGGTGGACATGTCCGGGGACAAATTGAGTAAATGAGTTGGCAATGGCAATGACGGGTTTGGACATCTGCGCGTCGGTCATTCCGTTTGCCTTCCACAAAGACCTTGCGCCCGCCATCAATCGCCCGTGTCGGCTTACAGCGCTTCTCAGTGTTCTTGCCATTTCGAATCTCCTCGCGGTGTCATGCTTCCCGGCAGTATATAGTCAGCGAGGTGTCTTTTTCCAGAGTTGACCTGCCGCAATAGATTGCGTAGGATAGGTGCACGATGCAACAAACATGCTCACTTCTCGACAGCCGGGCAAAAATCGTGGAAGTTCTGTGGGAAAAACCGGGGCTTAGCCGCGTGGAGCTGGCGGAGATTCTGGGGGTGGATAAATCGACCATGAGCAGAGGTGTCGGGAGCCTTCTCACTAAAGGAATTCTCAAGGAAACGGAATCTCGCGAGTCGGGGCCGAAGGGCGGCCGCAGACGGACAAACCTTGAGGTGAACGGGGACTGGGGTCTTTGGCTCGGTTTGGAAATTCAGCCCGATGCCTGTATCGGTGTTCTTGTGGATTTTGCGGGACGGCAGCGGGCGGATTTCAATGTCGCTGCATCATTTGCCGACTCGGGACTCATCGGAATCCTTGCCTCGGCCAAGATAATGGCGGTAGAACGATCCGCTATTCTGGGCATCCCTCTTGTGTCCGCCGGTCTTGCCGTACCGGGGGTCCTCCGGCCCGGAACGGGAATCGTCGAGAGATCCCGACCCTTGGGGATTGCCGAATCCATCGATCTGGGCCCAAGTGCTTCAAAGATTCTGGGCATAAGTACCGTGGTGGAGAACGACGTGAATTGCAGCTGCAGGGCCGAAATGCGTTTTATCGATCGGACGATGTCCCGGAATTTCATGTTCGTCATGGCCGAGTCACGAAAGACAGGTATGTCTTTGGGACTGGGTACCGTGATTAACGGCGTCCTGCATCTTGGGGATCATGGAGCCGCCGGTGAAATCCTGAGTGTCTTCCGCAGAGAAGGGGATGATCAGCTGTCTCTGAGCACAGACATCCTCACTCAGGCCGCCTCGGATACCCGGGCACTGGCTTCGGTGGTTTCCGAGCTGGCTCCTCAGCTGGCCATGATGGCCAATGCTCTTGACATCGACCGTCTCGTTTTGGGCGGACTGTTCCGGCGGTATTTCAAATCCTTGGCGCCGGCGTTTTATACCGCCGCAAGGCTGGGGCGAACTTATCCCGATCTGGCCAAACCGGAGATACTCCCGGCGGTTCGGGGGGACGAAGCGGTGGCTTACGGCGCCGCCATCCATTTTACCGATCATCTTTTCGAGCAATCGTTCTGGAGGAACCTATGACTTACGGATTTTTTGACGATGGGAATAGAGAGTACGTCATCACCGAACCTCGAACACCCTGGCCTTGGATCAACTATTTGGGGGACGAGGGGTTTTTCTCTCTGATATCCAATACCGGCGGCGGATACAGCTTTTACAAAGATGCCCTTTATCGCCGAATCACCCGCTACCGTTACAACGGCGTACCCGCAGATGAAGGATCTAGAGGTTTCTGGATTCGGGAATCCGACGGGAGACTTTGGTCTCCGGGCTGGAAGCCCGCCAAGACCGATCTGGATTCCTATGAGTGCCGACACGGATTAGGCTATACGCGCATAACCGGCTCGTTGGACGGTCTCGAAGTTTCGATTCTCTACACCGTACCCCGGGGAGAAAACGCCGAAGTCCAAAAGGTGAGTCTGACCAATATCGGCGAGTCCATACGCAAAATTTCGTTTTACTCATACGTGGAATTCGCGCTGTGGAACGCCCAGGCCGACGGTGAGAATTTCCAGCGCAATCTGAATATCGGTGAAGTGGAAATCGACGGTTCCACAATTATTCACAAAACCGAGTATAGGGAACGCCGGAATCACCTTTCGTTCTACCACAGTTCACAACCCGCCGACGGGTTCGATTCGGATCGGGAGAGCTTCGTCGGACTGTATGAGACGCTGGCCGAAGCCCGGTGCCCTATGGAGGGAACCTCGAAGGACTCCATCGCCGACGGCTGGAGTCCGATTGCCGCCTTCCGACATGACATCACACTGGGCCCCGGGGAAAGTAAGGACATCGTTTTTGTCCTCGGATATGTCGAGAACGATCCCAGGAATAAGTGGGAATCCCCGGGTGTCGTCAGGAAAGAGGGAATCCACAGCCTCATCGACAGAGTGGGAACCCCGGCCAAGGTCGATGAAGCGGCGTTGAACCTGAAAGAGCACTGGGAATCCCTGCTATCGCGCTACCGCATCACCCATCACGAAGAGAAGCTCGAGCGGATGGTGAACATCTGGAATCAATACCAGTGCATGGTCACCTACAATCTGGCTCGTTCAGCCAGTTACTTTGAATCCGGCATCGGCAGGGGTCTCGGCTTCCGGGACACGTCCCAGGACCTTCTGGGATTTGTCCACCAGATACCCGAGAAAGCCAAAGAGCGTATCCTTGATGTGGCCGCCACCCAGTTTCCCGACGGCGGCTGCTACCACCAGTATCAACCTCTTACCAAGAAAGGCAACGCGGGAATCGGTGGGAATTTCCGAGACGATCCTCTCTGGCTCATTGCGGCGGTGTCGGCCTATATCCGGGAAACCGGCGAATGGAGTTTTCTGGACACCATCGTGCCCTTCGACGGCGGCGCGGAAAGAGAAGCTACAATCTTCACCCATCTCCAGCGGTCCTTCCGGCAGGTTCTGGATCACCGGGGACCCCACGGACTGCCCCTCATCGGCCGGGCGGATTGGAATGACTGTCTGAATCTGAACACTTTTTCGTCCGATCCCAACGATTCCTTTCAGACCGCCGGCGACGGTGAAGGCCGGGTAGCCGAATCGGTCTTCATCGCCGGTATGTTCGTCTTCTATGGACGGGAATACGCCGAAATCTGCCGGCGTTCCGGGCGGACAAAAGACGCCGATGAAGCTTTAGCGAAGATTTCTGTGATGGAACAGGCCGTTACGGAGCATGGTTGGGACGGGGAATGGTACTTGAGGGCCTATGACGCAAATGGGCACAAAGTCGGTTCGGCGGAATGTGATGACGGCAAGATACTCATTGAGCCCCAGGGGTTCTGTGCCATGGCCGAAATCGGTGCCCGGGAGAACATGCCGGTTCGGGCGATGGATTCGGCTGCGAAATACCTGGGCACCGACCATGGCCTGATGATTCTCTGGCCGGCTTACAAGGACTACCACCTGGAACTTGGAGAAATCTCCAGTTATCCGCCGGGATATAAGGAAAACGGGGGCATCTTCTGCCACAATAATCCTTGGGTGATGATCGGTGAGGCCGTTGCCGGTCGGGCGGAAAGGGCCTGGGATTACTACAAACGCATCGCGCCGGCCTGGAGAGAAGAAATAAGCCGACTCCACCGTACCGAGCCCTACGTCTATGCCCAGATGATCGCCGGCAAAGAGGCGTCTCGGCACGGCGAAGCAAAGAACTCATGGCTCACAGGCACCGCCGCCTGGAATTTCGTAGCGGTGAGTCAGTATATCCTCGGTGTCAGACCCCATTGGGACGGCTTGGAAATCAATCCTTGCGTTCCTGCCGACTGGGATAGTTATCTTGTGGAGAGATTTTTTCGGGGTGACCGATACCGTATCTCCTTCCGCAATGAATCCAGATCCGGCAGCCGGGGAATACTCGGAATGACCGTCGATGGGCGCAGAGTGGACGGCAATGTCATTCGGCCTGTCGGAGACGGCGGCATCCATGAGGTGGAAGTGGTATTCTGAGAGCACCGATGAAGTTCTCAGGATACCTTTCCGGTCAGAAACTCCGTGTATTGGCGGTCGGTCTTCAGAATGTGATTGGTCACCCAGTCCTGCAGGAAGTCGAGAACTTCATTGGTGAGGACCGATTGGTCTGATTCTAAAGCGTCCCTCAGGCTTCGGGCTTTAGACAGCAGCTCGTCATGCCGGCGGTTGTGCTCGACTCGGTCAGGGTATTCATGAGCATTGAAGGCTTCCTGCTCCGCCTGGAAATGATAGTCCGTATAGTCGATGAGCTCCCCCAGCGTCTTTCTCAGAACGTCCTCACCCTCTCCAGACTCCATCTTCACGTAGAGCCTGTTGATCAGCCCGATCAGCTTCTGATGATGCCCGTCGAACACTTCGATTCCCACGCTCAACGTCGGATCCCACTTGATGAAATCGTCATAACCGATGGTGGTGAGTATCTGAACAACCTTGTTCGAGATTTCGAGAAGACGGCCGTAGGCTGCGATCGCCTCGTTGCGATCCCCGGCTTCCACCCGGGTAAGAAGGTGCTTGAGAGTGTCGTGAAGTTCATCGTGAGTCTGGCGCAGATTGCTTATTTTCCCGTTGGTGAGAATCTTCTCATCACCGGGTTTTTCCAACCATTTCCCGAGTTCACAGGCCCGGGAATCGGTCAGGTCGGCATCGTCGGGGGACAGGGTTCCGTCCATGATCGCCCGAGCTTTGGCCACCCAATTGATATGACCCAGGATAATATTCGACATGCTCATCCGTTCGGCGACGGGAGTATAATCCCCGGACAATTGTGCGGACACCGTCTCTCCGAACCGTTCCAGGGATCGATTGGAGCGAAGATACGACTCGGAAATCTTCGTCGATATGAGATTGATGCCCCGGACCTTGTCGGTGAGGTGTTCCATTGATTCGTCCAGTCCGTCGGCGATCGACATAGAGGAAGTGAGGATTTTTCCAATTTCCCGGGATCCGACTCCCATCTCGTCCATGCTTTCCACGGTCTGGCCGCTGATGTTCCTCAGATAATTGGCGGATTCCACCACCTCTCTCGACCGGCCTGAGATTTCGGATGTCAAACCTTCGATGTCCCGGAATGATTCGGTGACCGACCGGACCCCTTTATCGATTTCGACGAAAGCTTCGCCGCTCGCCCGACTCGTTTCGCCTGCTTCATCAATCTGTTCGACCAGCTCTCCCAGGGTGGTGGATATGGTACGGGCGTTTGCCGAGGTGGATGTGGCCAGATTTCGGATTTCCTCAGCCACAACCGCGAATCCCCGCCCCGCATCGCCGGCGTGGGCCGCTTCGATGGCGGCGTTCATCGCCAGGAGGTTTGTCTTGGATGCGATGCCGTTGATGACTGAAATGAGTTCTGAGACGTCACTCACTTTTCCGGCGACGCTTCGAATCACCTGATCCGTATCGTTAACTTTCCCGTTGCCCAGACTGGTCACCTGAACCAGCGTCTCGGTAGCCTTAAGACGTTCGGAGGCGATACGAGAAACGTTCCGCAGGGCTTCATCAATTTCCGCCATCGCCATAGTTGTGGTTTCGACGGCTTTAAGCTGTTCGGTCGCTTGCCTGCCCTGGGATTCGATGGTGGCGGTAATCTGCTCGACGGCGCTGGAACCTTCGGTCACGTCGTCCCTGAGCTGTTTTGCCGTTCCGAGATTCTTTTCCGCATGGGCACTGATATCCGAAGAAAACATCAGGGTCTTCTGAATATTGCGGGATAATCGTGTCCCCGCTCGTTCACTTTCGGCCAATTCCTCCGCGATGGTGGAGAATGCCGCCGCATTTCGGTCGACAATATCCTTGAGTTCGCCCATGGCGGCCAGATCGATATCGCGGCGTTTTTTTACGATTTTCCCACGGACAAGGAGGAACGCCAGAATGACGGCTTCCAGCACGGCAATGATGAAGAGGATGAGTTGCAACGACATGAAAGACCTTCCCTATACGGCATGTTTTGTGACGTCCCAGCCTTGGAAAATTTTTCGATAACGGTCCTTCCCGGATTCTTTGGTGAAATCGGTCAGACTGTAGGCGAAATCGACAAAAAAATCCGGGTTTAAGCGCCGGGAAGTCACTTCTTTTTTTAGAATCTCCAATGCTTCGATTGGTTCTAAGGCGGAACGATAGAGCCTGTCGTCGTTTGTCAGCGCCTCGTAGGAGTCTACGACCGCCAGGATTTGTCCGATTTCCGAAATGGTTTTCAAGTTCACCGGATAGCCGCTGCCGTCCACCTTCTCGTGGTGCTCCAACGCCCCGGGGATAGCGGTATGGACTGATGAGTCGTTGGCCTGAAGAATCTCGGCTCCAAGCTGGGGATGACTTTGGATCACCTGGAATTCATAGTCGGTAAGTCTCCTTGGGGCGGAGAGGATTTCAATCGGAATCTCCGTCTTGCCGATATCGTGGAACAGGGCGGCCAAGCCGTAGCGAACCGTTGTGCCGATGTCTTTTTGCGTATAAAAGCAATATCCGACGGTCAGGGCCATGACATTAATGGAATGAATGGTGGTGGTGTAGTCGCTGTGAGATATTCTGGCAAGATTCTTGATGATCTCGGGCTGCTTCGCATAACCGTCGACAACGACTTCGACAGTTTGCTCCATGACACCGAGACCCCCGGCCCGGGGATCGGAGAGAGACTCACCGACAATGTTCAACAGTCCCGCCTTCACCTTCCCGGCGCCCTCGTTCAGTATGTTGTGGGTCAGCTCCATGCTGAATCCACGCTGAGCTTCTCTCAGGCATTTTTCTTTATCCTCGGGCTGGATGTACAGACTGCCGGTAAAAGGATTATCGGCCAGGTATTCATCGGTGAATTTCAGACCGGCAGCTTTGTAGAGCAGAACATTCTGTGATTTCTTCGGCAGGTAATAGAGGTTGATATCATCGTAGTATTTGAGATTGGATTTCCTGACGGGTATCCAGTCACGGCCGTTGATGTTTTTCATTTCTTCAAGCTCAGTGCCGGATCTCCTTTATTGTAAACGACGCATCGGCGTCCATGAAATTATACTGGTCGTACAAAATCATCGATAGGGACAAATTGATGTAGTTTTTGTTAAGATCTCACGAAGATCCCTCACCATAGTTAAAGCGCATCCGGAATCCTCCGGCCCGGGTTATCAGCATCCGACCGACAAAATCCATCGACAGTTCCTTCAGCCTCCACGAACCGTCGGAACCTGATGCGGCGCTCATCCTATACTCGTAGGAGACGATGAGATCCGGTCCTTCGGTCAGGCGGCTCACCAGACGGAGCGGCATACCATTCTCGACATCGATGAATACCGTACCTTCTTCCGTCACCGGCTTCGGCTTCCCGGCACCCATGGGCCATTCATCTTTGAAAACAAAGTCGTAAATACGGCATTCATACCCATCCACGACAGCTGTCGTGGCTCGAGGTATTAGTGTGAGTCCGGCAGCTTTATCGGGATTGAAGATCTGGTGCGCGAATGAGGGACCATCACGCTCGTCCACTCTCTCCAGGCGGCGCTGTTCATGTTTCGTCACATCTTTGCCGTTTTCCACCGCCGATACCAACTCATAGTCACCGAGCTGTTCTTTCCAGGCGAAAACCATCACCATACCGGTTGTTTCAGCACTGACATTATCTCGCTTATAGGTCTCCATCAATATGGTTGCGGCTTTGTCGGCTCTGATCGGATCGGCATAGTTTATGGCCCGGGACCAGAGTTCATCGGATGCAGACACAGGCAGTGCAAATCGAATAATAAGTAAGAGGGCTGAGATGATTCGTACAGGGGTCATGCAGGCAATATAGTGAGCCGGAACGGTGCTTTCCAGTCACAGAAGCCGAATTTTCAGCGATGTAAGCCTTCGGGACCGCCTTCGGCCCTGCGCAATCGAAACAATTGGGCCGTCAGCAGATTTCAGGCATAACGCCGTTCCGTTTCGGAAAAAATTTCTTCCAGAGTATCCCACAGCTCTCGGCCGTTATCCGGGGAGTCTGCAATATCGGAAGGAGCTCTTTTTCGCATCAGAAACTGATACAGCATGGTCTCTCCCTCAATTCTGGATGAGGCGGCCAGGTAGGCCACCGGCAGGGCCGCCGTTCGAGGTGATTGGAAGAACAGGGCGAAGAACAGTTTAGCGAAGGGCTGAGCGACGGCCGGCGCCTCCCGGGCGATATTGGATGCGATGGGTCCGGGACAAAGGGCATTCACACTCACATCAGGCTTATCGTCGGCGCCGTGGGCAAGCTTTCTTGCAAGTTCTCTGGCATAAGTGAGAAGCCAGAGTTTGGTCCAGCCGTAGCGCGGTGTGCTCTCGGCCATGCCGTAGGGTTCTATCCGATTCAGATCCTCCAGGTTCAAGGCATTTGCCGACCGATGAGCTTCCGAGGCCACCACAACGATCCGAGGTATGGGTGAATCCGCGCGCCGGCCGTTGCCCGCGAATGTGTAGTTGGGAATAACGCCCCGGTGCAGCAGCTCTCTCATCAGCAGGGCGGGGGCAAGAGCATTCACTTGAAGCATTTCCTCAAATCCATCCACGGTGGTCCTGGCCGAACCAGGGACAACAGCCGCATTGGAAATCGCGACATCGATATGTTCACCCCGCCGGGCAAGCTCGTCGACCAAAGCCCGAATGGAGGAAAAATCGGCCATGTCGGCACGAAGCAGTTCCGCGCTGCCGCCTTCTTTCTCGCCGGTGCGCTGTACCTCAACAAGTTCTTTTACCGCGTTTCGGCGGCAGACCATCAGAACCCGGGCACCACGGGAGGAGAGTTCTTTGGCCGCTGCGAATCCCAGTCCTGAAGAAGCGCCGGTTAAAAGGACGGTGCGGCCGTCCATTCGGTCCTCCGGGAGCAGCTGATCGTAGGGGGGATCGGTCTTGTCCTTCAAATCCTTGATTCCCGCCCACACCGCCGTACTGTTGGAATTGTAGGTTTTCTGTGTCTTGGCCATCTCTTACTCCTCTTCGGGTATGGCGTATTCGGAAATGTAGTCGGCAAAATCAGAACGGATCCCTTCGGCGCTGCGATTGAAATCCGCCAGGTTGTAAACATGTCGGCCGTATCGATGTCGGCCGTGGGTCTCCAGGAATAATTGAGCTCTCCGGAGGGTCCGATCGTCGAAATCCACATCGGCGAACTTATAAATTCGCGCCAATACCGACAGGGGATCGGCCATGAGATCGGTAAACTGTATGTCCAGAAATGTTCGGGACTCGTCTTCGGGCCCAAGTGAATTCCGGTACTCCATTCCTTTTTCAACCATACGTCGGCATTTACGGGACCAATGATTCCCGATCACTATCGGATTCGGGGAGTCGGAGAACATGCCGTACCCGTGGGCTACCATGCTCAGGAAGCTTCCCATCGTCTTGGACGGATCACGGTGGGTTTGGACGACTTTGGCTTCGGGGAAAACGTCAAAGAGCACATCCAAAAACTCCAGATGATGGGGGGTTTTGAGAATCCAGGCATCACGAACGTCCCGGGATTGGAAGAGAAGCAGCAGCCGGCGCATAAATCGGTAGGCCGGAGTTGAATCCGTACTCTCAAGCCACGCGGCGTAGCGCGGCACATGGAGTATGGCTTCGGCTACGGTACTCCTGAAAGTGGTGTCCAGCAGCAGTACGTCCTCTTCGGGAGCTCGATGGTCGATGGGATGCACGGCGAAAAAATCCGGAGACATCCAGGCGGCGCCTTTTTCCGCCCTCTGTGCTGCTTTGATGCGGGGATCTTTCCCTTGAGCGGACGCGGGAGGCGGAGAGGGATCGAGGACTTCCCATGACGAGAGGGAGCGGAAACGCGGGTCCGAGGCAATGAGGCGATGGAGAAGCGTCGTTCCCGTGCGCTGGAGTCCGGTGATGATGAGAGGCGGAGAGAGACGAGCTCCCAGGATTTCCGGCCGCTTTCTCCACTCCTGTTCGGCGCAAAACCTGGCCTTGAGAACTCCGATAAGCCGCCCCCGGGTAATCATCCTGCCCACCGTATTCAGTTCGGTTTCGGATTCGATGGAATCGATGAGGATCTCCAGTCCTTCCCGATAGTCTTCGGAATATCCTCGGAAGCCCGAAGGCATTCCGGCGGCCTTCGCCGCGGATTTGATGATGCTTCCGGCCGTGATGCGTCGCCGGATCCCGGCGTATTCCAGGACACGGCCCACCGCATTGACGGCTCCCAGCGGGAAGGGCCGATAGGGGTCGGCATAGTTCCGGGAGGTGGTTTTCGTGCTATTTTGCACCGTCGTTTCCGGGGGTGTTGTTTTCGTCTCCACAGGAGCCGGAGCCTCGGCCACCACCGACGTGATTGTCGCTTTCATGGATGATTTACGACGATGGGTCATATCGTCCTCCCGCCTGGGCGCGATGGCGCGTAATCCAGAGGGGCGGCGGGTCGGTTCTCTTCTTCGGTACGAAAGGCGTCCAGCTCCTTCAACGGAACCGACCTGATTGTCGGCTGAGGGTGGGATTCGGCGCGATTCCATCGGAAACACATCGCTCCGAAATCGTGTCCCTGAGGATCGAGCCAATTCGGCAGGCCGGGATTTTCGTGACAGATAATAATGCGCACAGAGCCGTCGGGCCGATAGCGGGCCGTATATTTGTTGACGTGAATCTGAGCGTAACGGTAGTCCAGGCTCTCCAGCCAGTGGTTGGAAAGGACGAAATTCCACGTGGCGCATTCCGGGGGAACCGCTTCCACCACCAGCGCCATACCGGGATCCAGACGCCAATAGCTGTGGTAGTAGGCCATATGGGGGTCCCCGCCGGCGGCATCGGATCTGGCCTGGTCGAACCTGGGCATTTCGTTGACGGTCTTGGCGAAATCCCGACTCCAGCGGGCGAACATCAAAGAGGCCCCGGCCACCAATTGTCCGGCTTGAGCTAATCCTTTCTCCAGGCGGGCCGGTGCGATTCCTCCGGCGGGCACGGATGCGTTCGACAGGGCTTCGCTGATCATCTCCACCTGTAAATCTGAGGTGACCTCTCTCGATCTGTCGCCGAAGAGTTCTCGAATCATCAGCATCTTCGTCTCCGGCGTGGTGCGCAGCCAGTTCACTCCCTCTTTTTCATTCGAGAGGATGATTTCCACCTCGCCGTTGGGGCCGATGTCCATCTCATCGGTGGTGAGCTGGCCCGCTATGGGCATGGAAGCTCCGGCCGAATCGGTGTAGTCCCCGTCCTGGGTCGAAAAAATGATGAAGGGTGTTGTTCCCAGTGTTCCGGAGACCCGGTATTTCATCCGGCCGTCGATTGCGGCGCTTCTGTAATAAAAATCGGGATTGTCATTTCCCATTTTCACCGTTTCATGTACCAGCCGCCTTAGGAGGGGGGCTCCGGGATCGCCGCCTTCGATGAAATTTTCCAGACCCGCACGGACCAACCGGGAAAGATAGCGGAATCCTTCGGTGCGGGTTTGGGGATCATCAGGAGAATCGAATCCCAGAATCGATCCTCCGGCATCCTTGAGGGTATCGCAGAACTCCTCCCAGGCCCGGCCGGTGACAATGGCTTCGGCGGCGGCCTGATCGGGAGTGAGGCCCAGGCGCTTCAGGCGCCTGAGCGACCTTTTCTTCTGAAGGGAGAGGATGAAGGCGAGTATTTTACGCATGGTGGGGCTCCATGTCGGTGTGTTTCGGCAGGAGAACAGGCCCGATTGCCGGACCGTTTTCCCTCTTCTCTTTATCCTACGATTCGATGTGCAGACGGGCAAGGGGTGGTTCACTGATATCCGGCATTGGGTTGAAATGGGCTCGCTCCGCCCCCTGAAAAAAAGCTATAGTAACGATGTGATCAAGACCAACTACCACACCCATAACGATCTTTGCGATGGACAAGGATCCATCCTGGAGTATATCGAGACGGCCGTCGCCAAAGACTTTACGGCTCTCGGCTTTTCCTCCCATGCACCTCTGCCTCTGGCCAATGAATGGACTCTCTCAGATGAGAAACTTCCGATTTATCTGGCGGAAGTGGATAGGCAGAAAGAACGCTGGGCCAATCGAATCCAGATCTACAAAGGACTGGAAATCGATTACATACCCGGTTCTCAAACCCCGGGTGACGAGAGATGGAAAGCGTTGAACCTGGACTTCATTGTCGGCTCGGTTCACACTACAACAGGTTTGGACGAGAATCCCTCCTACTTCTGCGTCGACGGACCCGAAGATGAATTCCAAGCACTCATTCATGAGATTCACGGCGGGTCGTTCGAGAACCTCAGTGAAGTCTACTTTCAGCGGGTGGCGGAGCTCGCCGGACTCGGCGGCTTTTCTTTCCTGGGGCATTTCGACCTGATCAAGAAGCGAAATCGTGATGAGGCATATTTCTCCGAAAAAGAACCCTGGTATCACCGGCATGTCCTGAGAGCCCTGGATGCCGTCGAAGGCAGCGGCATCATCATGGAAGTGAACTCCGGTGCGATATCCCGTGGCGCTTTGGATGTGGTGTATCCCTCGCCATGGATACTTGCCGAGGCGAAAAAAAGAAACATTCCGGTGATGGTGAACGCCGATGCTCACCGGCCCCAGGACATCGACTGCCATTTTGATGAGTCGCGTGAGCTTCTGAGGGACGTCGGCTACAGCGAGATATGGGCGCTGCTGGATGGGGATTGGACGGCTCTGCCGATCTGAATTCCATACGGAGGTGAAACTTCTTCCGCATCGCATTAGAATAGTCAAAATACTGAACGAAACGGAGGAACCCATGGGTTCAAAAAATCTTAACGTGGCCGCCATCCTAATCATTCTGGTGGGGGCATTCATGCTCTTGAGCGGTATCGCTGCTCTGACCGGCAATACAAGTGGTGCCGGCGGATTTTTTCACGATTTCAGCCGGGCATTCGGCGGATCGGGAAATACGGTGAACATCATTTTCGCCGTTGTGGAAATCGCCGCCGGCGCCCTTCTCATTTTGAGCAGGCTCATGTCCATCGGGTCTTTGGACCAGCTCCTCAGGTTGGTCATTTTCATTTTTTGGATCGTCTACATGGTGTTCAGGCTCGTTCTGGGCGGTAACATCAACGCTGTCGACACTCTGGGATGGTGGATTTCTCTGGTGAACCACAGCATTATCCTGGTGATTCTCTGGTTGATCAAAGACTGATCCCGAACCGACTTTCCTAAAATGGTGGGACGGCCATGAAAGAAGCCGAGATTATAGCAAAAACGGATGCCGCCTTTGGAAATCCCGTCACCCTAGGGCGCATCATGGCCGATCTGCACCGTCTCGGTGCCGCCGCCGGGGATATACTTCTGGTCCATAGCTCCCTTTCCTCGGTGGGTTGGATATCCGGCGGCGCCGAAACCCTCATTCGGGCTCTTTTGGAAGTTGTCGGTAAATCAGGTACCCTGGTGATGCCGGCTCACTCCGGTCATCTCTCGAATCCCGATGATTGGGAGCATCCACCTGTTCCCGATACGTGGAAACAGGTGATTCGAGACACTATGCCGGCCTTTGATCCGGCTATCACCGAAACCCGGGGGATGGGCCGGGTTCCGGAGTTGTTCCGCTGTTTTCCGGGAGTTATCAGAAGCCGGCACCCCATGGACTCGTTTATCGCATCGGGACAGAAAGCCAGAAGAATCCTGGATTCTCATGCACTGGAAAACGGTCTCGGCGAAGAGAGCCCCCTGGCCAGACTTTATGATCTGGGTGCTCGGGTTCTCCTGATCGGCTGCGGTTATGAGAACAATACGTCCATGCACCTGGCCGAGCACCGGACCGCATGGCCCGGCAGGAAGACCATTCATCAGGGTTCTCCCATCAGCGAAGGACGAAAGCGTAAATGGGCCACCTTTGATGAACTCGATTATGATGCGGATGATTTTGCCCGATGCGGCGAGGCCTTCGAACACGCCGTTACACGGGGGGAAGTGCCCCGAGGGGACGGCAAGGGACCCATACGTCCAGTCCTGGTGTCCGGACGTATCGGCCTGGCCGAATCCAAACTTATGAGCCAAAGGGCCGTCGTGGATTTCGCCGCGAAATGGATGGCCGAGAATCGGGGGAATGAGAAGAGTGTCCCGGAGGATGTCAGCTGATGGTGCTGGACGTCATCACCAGCGATGTGCCCGTACCGTATCGTGAGGCGCTGGAACGTCAGCATCAGCTTCATGCCCGGCGGGTGGCCGGTGAAATACCCGATACACTCTGGCTGTTGGAGCACCCTCCTGTCATCACCACGGGTATCCGCCGAAACCAGGAAGCGAACATCCTGATTGACCCATCGGTGGTGGACGCGGAGATTGTGGAGACCGAACGCGGCGGTGAAGTGACCTATCACGGCCCCGGTCAGCTGGTGGGCTATCTTTTCGTGTCCATTGAAAACCACGGATTTCGGGTTCGGCGATTTGTTAAGCGTCTGGAAGAGGCTTTTATTCTCTATCTGGCCGATGCCCATGGCATAAAAGCCCGGCACGACGCCGAGCACACCGGTGTCTGGGTGGGTATGGATAAGATAACGGCCATCGGCATCGCCCTGCGCCGCCGTGTGACTCTTCACGGCTTTGCATTCAATGTGAACACCAATCTTTCCCATTTTGACTGGATCGTTCCCTGCGGCATCGCCGATTCCACCCGGGGAGTGACATCCCTTGAGAAGCTCACCGGGGAAAAAGTGGATTTCAGAGCGGCTGCCGAGGGTGTTGCGGCGTCGATCAAGAGCTGTTTGAGATATGATTCGGGACCCGAATAGCTATACGTATTTTCCGTAGCTCTTGAGCAGCAGGAAACTTTCGGTGGCGGACACCTCCTCCACTTCTGCCAGTTCTCCCGTGAGGAAATCCACCAGACCATGATTTGAGTTCACCAGAACCTCGGCCATCAGGTCGTAGCGGCCCGAGACGATGGAAACCGCCAGAACATGCGGCAGGGCGGCGATTTCCCGGGCCTTCTGCTCGAGGAGATAGGCCCTTGTGACATTGAGGGCCACCAGGGCGGCCTGCTGGTTTTCCAGTGCATCGGGATCGATGCCGGCGGCCACTTTCAGCACACCGGCATCCTTGAGCCGCTTCAGATGCTGGCGTATTGTTCCTTCCGAGACACCCAGCCGCCGGGCAAGATCGATGTTGGTGGCATTCTCCTGACGAAGAGCCTCAACGATAGCACAATCGATTTCGTCGAGCTCCATCAGCTCCTTTGCCGGGCGGGGCTGGGGACTCATTTCAACAGATCCCGTACGGATACAATCTCTTTATCGAACGCTTCGGAAACGCCTCGGCAGGTGATAACGCCGTCATAGGTGTTCACGCCGGTGGCGATGGGACGGCTGTTCCGGGCCGCCGTCTCCAACCCGTTGTCCGCCAGGTACAGACCATATCTCTGGGTGGTGCCGGTGAGGGCCAAGGTGGAGGTGCGGGCTACGGCGCCGGGCATATTAGCCACACCGTAGTGCACCACGCCGTCAATGTTGTATACCGGATCGTCATGAGTTGTGGGGTGTATGGTTTCAACGCATCCGCCCTGGTCCACGGCGACATCCACAATGACGGCACCTTCCTTCATCATCGACAGGTGTTCTCTGCGCACCAGCCTGGGTGCCCGAGCGCCGGGGATGAGAACGGCGCCGATGAGAAGATCAGATTCCTTCAACGCGGTTTCGATGTTGGCTTCGGTGCTGTAGAGGGTGGAGATGGAGGACCCGAAAATGTCGTCCAGATAGGCCAGACGCCGTGCATTCACATCCAGAATCGTGACATCGGCGCCGATACCGATGGCGATTTTCGCGGCATTGGTGCCCACGACGCCGCCGCCGATAATGAAAATCTTGCCCCGCCGCACACCTGGTACACCGCCCAGAAGAATTCCCCGGCCGCCGAATTGTTTCTCCAGATATTTGGCCCCTTCCTGCACCGAGAGGCGGCCGGCGATTTCGCTCATGGGCACCAGGCAGGGCAGAGATTCATGGTCTTCGATGGTTTCGTAGGCCACAGATTTCACTTTACTCTGGAGGAGTGCTTCGGTGAGTTCGGGTTCGGCGGCTAAATGAAGATAGGTGTATAGAACCTGGCCTTCATGGAAGAGAGGGTATTCGGAGGCCTGGGGTTCCTTGACTTTGACGATCATGTCCGAGTCGTCGAAGAGCTTCTTTTTATCGGAGACAATCACTCCTCCGGCGCCGACATATTGCTCATCGGGAAAACCCGCCTGGCGTCCGGCGCCTTCCTCGATGAATACCCGATGACTATGACCGACATATGCTTTGACATCCGCCGGAGTCATCCCGACCCGGTACTCGTGGGTTTTGATTTCCTTGACAACGCCGATATTCATGCTCACCCTCCGAATTTCGTGATAATGGGGTGATTATTACCGGTGAAGTCCTGGAGGTCAATAATTATACACGAAAAACGTAAAATAAATGATCGAAATAACGAAAATCGTATAGAAACCGAAAATCACTGGAACGGCCGCTTCTGGTATAGTGAGAAACATATGACGCAACAACATCCCTTTCATCTGATGGCCAAGCCCATCGGACCCATATGCAATATCCGCTGTGAATACTGTTTCTATCTTTCTAAAGAGGAGCTTTTCGGCGGCAAAAACCGATCGGAATTCGCCATGCGGGAGGATGTTCTTGAGACGTTCGTGAGGCAGTACATCGAGGCTCAGCCGCCCGGGACACCGGAGATTACCTTCGCTTGGCAGGGCGGTGAGCCGACGCTGCTGCCCCAGTCGTTTTTTGAGAAGGCGGTGGAATTTGAAAAGAAATACGCCCCTCGCGGAATGAAGGTGAGTAACGCTTTCCAGACCAACGGTATTCTGGTGAGCCGGAGTCGGGCCGAATGGTTTGCCGAAAACAATTTTCTCGTCGGCATCAGCATCGACGGGCCCGAAGACCTCCACAACCGCTACCGGATCGATAAGGCGGGTCAGGGAACGTTCCGGGACGTCATGGCCGGTCTGGAGAATATGAAAGCCGCCGGCGTGGAGTTCAACACGCTCACCGTCGTTCAGTCCGACAACGCCGAGCACCCCCAACGGGTTTACGATTTCCTGAAGTCCGTCGGATCGACATTTTTCCAGTTCATTCCCATCGTCGAACCGATGCACGGCGGTGCTTCGGGAGCCGCGGCATCCCCGGGGGTGAGCAGCCGAACCGTCAGTCCCGGTCAATGGGGCCGATTCATGAACGGTATCTTTGATAATTGGGTGAAGCAGGACATCGGAGAAATCTTCGTTCAGCACTTCGATATGCTCCTGGGTCTCCATGCCGGCTATCCGGCCAGTGTCTGCGTCCATGGGGAAACATGCGGCCGGGCCATGGCCATCGAACATGACGGAACGGTGTACAGCTGCGACCATTTTGTTTCACCCGAATATCGTCAGGGCAACATCATGGAAGAACCGCTGGTGGAAATTGTGAATAGACCGAGTCAAGTCAAATTCGGTTTGGACAAGAGGGATACGCTGCCTGATGTCTGTCGGTCCTGCCCGCATCTGAAACTGTGCTGGGGCGCCTGTCCCAAGGATCGTCTTCTCGATGTTCCCGGCGGCAGACTGAATTGGCTATGTGAGGGTTATTATGCGCTTTATGAGCATACGGCGCCCCACTTCAAGGCCATGGCCGATGCGATTCGAGCACGGATGCCGGCGTCGGAATTCCGGCGTTTCTTTCGCATCGATCCGAAGAACCGGCCGGGGCGCAACGATCCGTGTCCCTGTTTGAGCGGCCGGAAATTCAAAGCGTGCCACGGACAGGATCCGTCGACGTGATCCGACGGCGCATTGTCATCAATGACGTATCTCACGTTATACTTCATTAAGGAAGTCAAATGGTGTTATTCCAATCCAAACATTTCGGCCGGCGACGAGGGCTTTCTCCAGGCACGCTCCTGGAAAGCGGTGAAGAGCCGGCTGTTCTGCGTCTGATTCGTTTCGGCACGGAAGGGATTCTGGAGAACCGGAATATCGATGCTGCCGAGCTGCCGGCGAAAGAATCCGCCGATTCGGTTGTCTGGATACAGATGAAAGGCGTTCATGACAGTGCGGCGCTCAAATCTATCGGCGACGCCTACGGCATCCATGCACTGACTCTGGAAGATGTACAGAATACCGACAGAAGACCGGGTTTCGATTCTCTCGGGGATAAACTTTTTGTCACAACCAAACGTCTTCTGGAAGGGAATTCCTTCTCCGATCTCGGGGCGGAAACCATCAGCATGATTCTGACGGGCCGCACAGTGATTTGCTTCCTGGAAACCTCGTCCATGGGGCACGCCGGCCTGGAATCGATCCTGGATCAAAACGGCGGTCAGCTGAAGAGGTTCGGGGCGGACTATCTGGCTTACAGGATTTGGGATGACTCCATCGATACCTGGCTTCATTCGGTTGAACTGTCCGAAAATGAGATTCTCACTCTTGAGGAAGATGTGCTTTTTCATTATCGGGATTCCCTCACCGAGGATATCCATGAGGCCCGGAAGAAAATGGCCTGGCTGCGTTGGACATTCCGACCGTTCCGGGATCTGCGGTCCTGGCTGCAGAGGTTCGCACCCGCTCACTTCTCCGTCATTGTGGAACCTTTCCTCTTGGATCTGTCGGACCACGTGAACCGTGTCTCGGATCTTCTGGATCTTTATCGGGACATGACCGACGATTTGATGTCCATGCTGATCGCCGTCCAGAGCAACCGTATGAATGCCGTGATGAAAGTGCTCACCATTATCGCGACGATATTCATTCCGCTGACCTTTATTGCCGGTATCTATGGAATGAATTTCGCCCGGATGCCCGAACTGGCCTGGAGATGGGGTTATCCCGCCGCCTTGGGTCTTATGGGATTGACGGCTCTCGGGATGCTGATCTATTTCAAGGTGAAAAAATGGCTGTGAAAAAAAGGCACGGAACGGTCCCGGGGAAGACGGCTGTGGAAGAACACTGGTCTGTCGCTCTGGAAACCGTCGGTGAACGGCAGGTGGACATGAGTGACGGTCGAACTGTCATACTTAAACGGAACGGTGTGGAATTGCTCTCCGCCATCATTCTTCCGGATGAAGAGAACGAAAAAGACCCGGTTTTTGATATCACGATTCTGGACGGGGAGGGACCGACGTCCGTCATTCCGATGCTGCCCGATAAGCCTCTGGTACTGCAGCCCGACACCGAACTGCGGATTCTGCCCGGCGCCCGTGTTCAGGCTCACATCCCCATTCCCCTGGGTATCGGTGTGACTTACGGCCTGGGGGATGATATGCAGCTGATTCGAGAGTTTCCCGCCGTTCATCTTTCTAAAACCTGGTTTGGAGAGCCTTTTGACGGAGAGGCCGCCTACGCCTGGAAGACGACATTTTCCGACGGCCTCGGGCCGCGGCTGCCGGATGAGCGGATCGCGTATTGTCCCTTGGTGATCCGGAACGAGTCCCCGGAAGTTCTGGGTTTTCAGAGACTGATCCTCCGGGTGCCCTTTCTCTCCCTCTACGCCGTCAGGGCCCACATCTATACCAACAGAGTGACGGTTCGTTTCCGGGGACAGTCCCAGATCAGCCAGGTGAGTATTGGTAAAGGCCCGAAAAAAGGGGAAGACTCGGCTCTGAGAATCTCCGGCCCAAGAACGAAATCCGATCGGGCTCTGCTTCGCCGGAGCTTTTCTTTCATAAAAAATCTTTACACCGGGTGAGGGTGCTGTGATGGATTTATTCAGCGACAACGGTGCGATAGCACGCATTCTCTCTTCCGATATCCTGATACGGGTCGGCAAGGCCGCTCTCTACTATCTGGTGGGTATTCTCATCATCCGTCTCACCTCCTTCCTCACCCGCCGTCTTACATCAAGCAAAGTGAGCCGTCAGTCCCGGATGATTCTGAATAAGATTGTCACTTATGTGGGCATGTCGGTTCTTCTGGTTGTGATTCTGGCAGAACTCGGCGTGAACCTGACGGCACTGCTGGGGGCGGCGGGTATTCTGGGACTGGCCGTCGGTGTCGCCAGCCAGAAGAGCCTGGGCAATATGGTGAGCGGTCTGTTCCTTCTATCGGAGAAATCCTTCGAAATTGGTGATGTCATCAAAGTCGGGGACAAAGCGGGTATCGTTCACGATGTCGATCTCCTCTCGGTGAAGATGCGAACCTTTGACAATCTCCTGGTGCGGATTCCCAACGAAACTCTCATCTCAACCGAAGTCGTCAATATCACCCGTTATCCCATACGTCGTATGGATTACGAGTTCAGTGTATCCATGGACACCAACCTGACGGCGCTGGAAACATTGCTGAGGGACAGCGCGGAATCCAATCCGCTGAGTCTTGAGGAACCCAAACCCATTTTCCTTCTGAAAAAATGGGACCATGACGGTATTGCCGTACTCTTCGGAGCATGGTTTCTCAAAGAAGACTATATCGAGCTGAAGAACTCGATGTTCCGGGATATCAGTACCCGGCTGAAGGACGCGAATATTACGGTGTCCATACCGCGGATTCGCGTCGAATCGGGGCCGGCCGAATCGGCTGATAATGGGAATAGAATAAAGCCGGAATAAATTTTGGGATTTCCCGGTATCCGAAGTTCCCGGATGTGAAGCACATTTCCTCATGATGCGTTAGAATGGAAATATGAACGCAAACGACTACGAAACACGCCTAAAGACGACCGGCCGCAACGATCCCTGCCCCTGCGGTTCGGGTAAAAAGTATAAGAAATGCCATCTGGCCGAGGATGAGGCGGCCAAGCACGCCGAATTGACCAAAGCGGCCGAAGAACGGGATGCGGTTGTCGCCGCCGATGAGAAAGCCGCGGAAAAAGACGGTGAAACCTCATCCGGCAAGCCGGGAAAGGTACCTCTCGAACAACATCAGAAATCCACGAAATCCAGTCAGATACGGGATACCCATACGAACATTCCCCGACGCGGAGCCGTTTGAGATTCCGCTCTTCGATAAGCTGCAGTAATCGCGGAGGAGATACCCATGTTCACGATTGACATCCGCCGTTCCGTTGTAATCACCGTTATTCTGATGAATCTCGTCGCCGCATCGGCACGGGGGATACCCCAGGATTCAGGGTCGGCGTCCCAGCCGCCTCTTCCGGTAACGGGGGTTACATTATTCACCTCGGGTGTCGGGTATTTCCAACACGAAGGCATTATCGACGGTGATGTGGAAATCTCTCTGGCCTTCGATGCCGGGGATATTGACGATCTCCTCAAGAGCCTCGTGCTCCAGGATTTTGACGGTGGAACCGTCGAGGCCGTCACTTATCCCTCGAAAGATCCCATCGGCCGCATTCTCGGCAGCTTTTCCCTGAATATTGCCGACAATCCCTCTCTGGCCCGGCTTCTGGATCGGGCCCGAGGCGAGGATGTGCGCATCGAAGGCCCGTCTTCCGTGGAAGGTTCCATCATGGGCATCGAATATCGCACTTTAGTTTCCGAAGGAGCGACGAAGCAGGTTCCCGTGCTCAATCTGGCCGCCTCAGACGGACTTCGCCAGGTTCTGCTGGAAGATATACGGTCTTTTCGCTTCCTGGATCCGTCCGTTCGAGCCGAATTGGACGCGGCTCTTGAGGTGATTGCGGATAATCGGCAAGAGGATAAGAAAATCCTCACCTTGAGTTTTGCGGGTGAGGGTCGGCGCCGTGTGGGGGTCTCTTATGTGCGGGAAGTCCCGGTCTGGAAGACCAGCTATCGTCTGGTGATCGGGGATGATGACCGTGCCCAAATACAAGGTTGGGCCATGGTGGAGAATACCGGGGAGAATGACTGGAGGGAGGTCGATCTGTCCTTAGCGACCGGTAAACCCATTTCCTTCATGATGGATCTCTACACTCCCGTGTATGTTCCCCGTCCCCGAGTGCAGGGAGATTACGGAGTCGCGGCGGCACCCCAAAGCTACGAGAGGGATCGCGCGACGGCCCGTTCCGAGGCGCCCTCGCCGTCGGTCAGCGGTTTTGCCGCGGAAGCCATGGCCGATGAGGGCTTCTTTAAGGAGTTCGCCAAAGCCGCGCCCCCCGAACCTCAGCCCATCGATCTGGCCGGGGGTGTTGAAGCGGCCGCCGATACCGTCGGTGAATCCATTTATCGCATCCGGCGTCCGGTGAATGTGCCCCGACGGGAAGCGGCGATGCTTCCCATCGTGAATACCGTTGTTCCGATCCGGCGCCTGTCTATTTTTGACGCCGGTGTTCTCTCCAACAGTCCTCTCAAAGCGGTGAGGATGACCAATGACTCGGGCGTCGATCTTCCGGCCGGTCCCGCAACGCTCTTCGACGGCGCGTTTTATGGCGGAGATGTCCGTATACCGGAGATGAGCGAAGGTGAGGAGAGACTTCTGAGCTATGCGGTGGATTCCGGCAGCCACATCATCGTTGAATCCGAATCCGAACCGGAAAAAATCATCCGGCTGCGCATCTCCGACGGGGTTCTGGAATCCACGGTCCGACTGGTCTCGAGAACCGAATACCGGATCGAGCGCCTTTCCGACGAGCCTTCCCGGCACCTGATTGTCCATCCCAAAAGATCCGGCTGGAGTATCGAAGGAGAGATGCAGCCCGAGTCGGAAACCGCCGGAACATGGCGTTTCGAGGTGGATGTCGATGGGAATCAAAGTGTGACGATGCCGGTGGTGGAGGAATATATTCAGAGCCGGAATTTTTCCCTGAGTTCGCTTCGGGACGATCGGATCGATTTTTATCTGTCCCAATCGGTTATCGATCCGGATACGAGAACCGCTCTGGTGCGCATCCGGACGCTGCGTCAGAGTGTCGGTGCCCGGGAGACCGAGCGCCGCCGTATGGAAGCCGACATCGCGGTCATCCACAGGGAACAGGACCGCATCAGGGAGAACTTGCGTTCCCTGGAGAGCGGATCGGATTTGTATAAACGCTATGTTGAGATATTGGACGGTCAGGAGGACGATCTGTTCGTACTCTCGGAACGGCTCTCCGCGGCAAAAGATGCCGAAGAGGCCGCACGTCGATCTCTGGCGGATTATATTGCGTCCCTCTAGCTGACCTTGTTCAGGGCCTGGAGCTTCATCAGATCTCCGAACGCCGCCTTTGTTTTCAACAGGCGCTTCTGGTAGGCCTGCATCCCGTTTATCTCACCGATATCCATGGCCTTGAGAACCGCGCTGTGCATTTCATATTGGATTTCCGGCTTCGGTTCCGGACTGGCTATCCTCTCCGGCGGCTGAGGTTCTCCATTCACCATACGGATAAGGAAAGCCGCTTCATTGTCCGGGAAGATGTACTGCATGGTTTTGTTCCATCCGGTGAAATTGCCAGCGATGCGTTCGTCGGCGTACTTGAGGCGTTCCCGGTTCAGTATCGCCAGTATTTCATCGTCCTCCAACGACGGCCCGAGGTTTTCGGCGGTTATACCGTTTTTCTTTCCCAATCTCCCCAGGCGCTTTGCCAATCTTGCCGCTCTTCTCGCCAGTCCGGGACCCCGAGCCTTCTCGGCCAGCATTCCCCCGGCCGCAAGATCGGCGGCCAATCCACTCAGACCCAAAGCCTCGAGTCGGCTCCGGGCCGGCAGACCGGTCCGGGCATCCCAGCCCCTCAAGGCGTAAAACTCATCCCGGGCCGGCAGATACTCATCCATCCCGATCAGCGCTCCGAGACGGGAAACGGTTTTACCGCCGGGGCCCGGGACCAGGCAGTCCGGGTCGGCGACATGGCCGTCCAATGGAACGTTGTGCCATTCGTCGGGAAGAACATCATCCGTGTGGGGCTGATGGCCTTCCCGAAGCATTACGGCTCTCTGGATCTGGAACACGCGCTCTCCCAGCTCCATCAAGGCCGCTTCATCCCAGTTCCCGCCGATGGCCGCCCGAAGGACTTCGGCTTCCAGGGCCGGATCTCCGACGATGCCGACATACGGAGAGGCCTTGCCGTTGGGAGGGATATCCAGTACCGGGTACATCCAATCGCACACACACAGGCATTCCTTGGCCAGATTTCTATCCTGAATGAGCCGTGCCGCGGCGGCCTTACCCTTCAATGTGGTAAAGTCCGCCGCCGCCGCTCCCCCCCAGAAGCGTTCGGCGATGCCCCGGACCACATCGGTGGTGACATGGGCGCCTTCCGTGCCTTTTACCCAGCTGGACCACTTGGCGACCGTCAGGCCCGCCTCATGAAGCTGCTGTATCGGGATGCGGGATTCAAAGGGGACAAGGAAGGTATTCACCGGACAGTAGCGGGGTTCGTAGGGATCGTGATGGCGGAATTCCTTTTCGGCCTCTCCGCCCAGCTTCGCGGCGGCCCTCTCGGCTCCCATGGCCAGAGTCTGACCAAAACCCCGGCCTTCGACGATGCTTCCCAGCAAGGACTCGATGAATCCCAGACTGCCGATTTCCGATAAATCCAGACCGACGACGCCGTCATCCAGAGCACCTGAGTCCCGGCAGCGCACCATCCAATCCACGATGTCCTGCACCGCCCAGGTGTCCAATCCCAATTCGTCGCAAAGTCGGTTGGCCCGGAATGCGGTGTCGTTCTCCTGTCCGTGGTATGCCCAGGCCAGGGCCATGTAGAAGAACCGGGATTGGCACATGTATTTGCCCGCCTTGCCGTCGGAGGCCGTATATTTCACCCTGAGGCAGTTTCCGATGCATCCATGGCAGGGCATCTTGCGGGTTTCGGGATCCTGGGCCATGAAGTCCAGACCCCAGACTTTGACGTTGCCCCGGTCCCATTCCCTGATGCGTTTGGCGATGGATCTCAAGGCATCGGGATCCGCGGCGGGTACGCTCCTGTCTTCCCCGCGTACCACCACAGCTTTCAGGTTTTTGGAACCCATCACCGCGCCCATCCCGCCGGAGCAGCTGGCGCCGCCTTCGGCGAGGACCGATGCGAAGGGAATCAGGGACTCACCGGCCGGGCCGATGGTCATGGTTTTCACTTTGGGACCGAACTCATCTTTCATGGCGGAGAGCATCGATTCGGCTCCCAGGCCCTTCCATTTTCCGGCGTCCTCAAACCGGTAGGCCGGATCGCCTTTGCCGCCTTCAATGACGAGTATCGAGGGAACTTCGGCCTTCCCGGTGAGCACCAGCCCATCCAATCCGGCGAACTTGAGTTCGGCCCCGAAGCTTCCCCCGAGATTGCCGTAGCAGAAATGCTCCCTTTTGGGCGTATCGGCCGATTTGGCGAAGAGGCCCCAGCGGGAGCCCCCGATGGCCGGGAGTCCAGCGAGAGGGCCGGTCATGGCAATCAGGGCGTTTTCCGGTCCGTACGCCTCGGCCTCGGGAGGAACCAGGTCGTAATACAGAGCGGTGGCGATACCCCGTCCTCCGAGGTAGAGGGTGGCATAGTCGGCTGTTTGAATAATGCGACTCTCACCGTCACTGAGATTGATCGAGAGAATCCGTCCGCGATAGGCGCTGGGAAGCATGGGGCACTCCTTCCTGTATTAACCGTCTGGAACAGGTTATCAGGATTCGAGGCCCCTGTGGGATCTAAATCAGACCCTCTTCACCCAGCCATCGCTCGGATTCCAGCGCGGCCATACAGCCCGAACCGGCGGCGGTGACCGCCTGACGGAACACCTTGTCTTTCACGTCCCCGCAGGCGAATACTCCCGGAATGTCCGTGGCTGTGGAGTCCGGCCTGGTGATGAGGTAGCCGGTCTCATCTTTCTTGAGCTGATCGCCCAGGAATGCCGTATTGGGCGTATGCCCCACGGCGTAGAAGAGCCCCTTGGCCGGGATGATGGATTCCTCACTTGTTTTATTGTTCTTCACCTTCACACTGCCGAGAAAGGCATGACCGAAAGCGTTGGGCTCGCCGGACAGGGCCTCCAGGGCGTTCGTATTCCAATGAATATGTATTTTTGGGTTATCGAATACCCTCTGCTGCATGGTTTTACTGGCCCGCAATTCATCCCGGCGAACCAGCATGTGGATTTCCGATCCGAATTTGGACAGATATGTCGCTTCTTCGCAGGCCGAGTCCCCACCGCCGATTACCACCAGCGGGACGTCGCGGTACATGGGCAGGGCGCCGTCACAGACCGCACAGGCGGATATTCCTTTCTGCCAAAGGGTGTCTTCGCCCTGAACTCCCAGCCGTCTCGCGGTGGCGCCTGTGGCGATGATGACGGAGTGAGTTTCATAAATTTTGGCCGAGTCGCCGGTTCCCACCACCACTTTTTTGGGCGTGGACGACAAGTCGACCGATTCCACCGTATCGGTTTCGATCCGCGTTCCGTAGCGGATGGACTGAGCCCGCATCTGGTCCATCAGCTCCGGGCCGGAAACGGCTTCGGGGAATCCCGGATAGTTTTCCACTTCCGTCGTTGTGGTCAGCTGGCCGCCGGCTGCGACGCCTCCGGCCATGAAGCCTTCAAACATCAGGGGTTTGAGTTCCGCCCTGGCGGCATAAATCGCCGCGGTGTGCCCTGCCGGGCCCGATCCGATGATGATGACGTTTTCAATGCCGCTTTCGGCCATAACTTTCCTGCCTTTGCCGCCGTGTCAACGGCGGAGTGTATACATATATATAAAATAATATAGTGTCGTCAACCTCATCGCCCCTGGAGGTCATTTGGTCCCCTCTTCCTCCAAATCAGCCAACCAGGTGCTCACGTCAGCATCCGAAGGCATGCGCCAGTCGCCCCGGGGGGACAGGGCGATGGTTCCCACTTTCGGACCGTCGGGAAGGCAGGAACGCTTGAACTGCTGGGAGAAGAACCGTCGGTAGAACACCCGGAGCCATCGGTCTATGAGGGGCTTGTCATAGACACCGTCGAAGGCTCTTTCCGCCATAGTCCGCACCTTGGCCGGACCGAACCCATGACGGATGGCGTGGAACAGAAAGAAATCATGAAGTTCATAGGGTCCGATTTTTTCTTCGGTCTTCTGTTCTATTTCGCCGTCCGCGCCGGGGGGCAGCAGCTCGGGAGAAATGGGGGTATCCAGGATATCTTCCAAGATGGGCTTCACGGACTCGGGAGCCCAGGTTTCCGCGGCCCAGCGGACCAGGTAGCGCACCAGGGTCTTGGGAACTCCGGTATTCACCGCGTACATGGACATATGATCGCCGTTGTAGGTGCACCAGCCCAGCGCGAGCTCGGAAAGATCGCCGGTACCGATTACCAGACCGCCGTTCATGTTGGCCCGGTTCATCAGGATGGAGGTGCGGTATCTTGCCTGCACATTTTCGTAGGCGACGTCATTCGGCTCGCCCGAATGCTTCAAATCCGACATCTGCTGTTCGCAGGCTTTGCGGATATCGATGGTTTCCAAGGGGATGTTTAAGCCGCTGCAGAGTTTCTCGACATTGCCGAGAGTCCGACCGGTGGTGCCGAATCCCGGCATGGTGATGGCTTCGATGTTTTCCAGGGGCAGGGCCTGACGTTCAAAGGCCCGGGCGGTGACCAGGAGGGCCAGAGTGGAATCGAGTCCGCCTGAGAGGCCGATGACGGCTTTTTTGATTCCCGTCCGTTCCAATCGTGTTGCCAGGGCCGCGGCCTGTATGGATGAAATTTCCCGGCACCGCATTTCCCGCTCCGTCGGATCGGACGGTACGAAGGGGTGGGGATCCACGGGGCGCAGGAGAGAGGACTCTTTGATTCTCGGATTTTTGAGGCGGCCGCCGAATCGAACTGTTCTGTACTCTTTTCCGGCCGTTTCCCGTCGAGCGGCCGGACCGAAGGTCCGGGAGACTCGGCGTTCGTGGTCCAGAAGGTCCAGATCCAAATCCGAGTATATGATTTCGGCACCGGTGGGAAATCGCTCGGATTCGGCCAATAGCCGCCCGTTTTCCGCAATCAAGGCATGTCCGCCGAAGACGGTGTCTGTGGTGGATTCACCGGGACCGGCGGAAGTATAAACGTAGCCTGCCAGACATCGGGCCGACTGCTGCAGCACCACCGAGCGCCGATAATCGGCTTTGCCCACCAACTCGTTACTGGCCGAGAGGTTGAATAGCATCTGGGCTCCGGCAATCGCATGGCGGGAGGAGGGTGGGATGGGACTCCAGAGGTCTTCGCAAATCTCCACGGAAAAGCTCATGCGCCGCTCATCCTCGTGACGGAAAACGATATCGGTCCCAAAAGGCACCCTCTGGCCGGCCAGTTTTACCTCAGAAAAATCGGCATCGTCGGCGGAAGAGAACCATCGGTTTTCATAGTACTCCCGGGAATCGGGAATATATGTTTTAGGCACCACCCCCAGTATCTCCGTTCCTCCCCTGACGATGACGGCGACGTTGAACAGACGACCGCGTCGGGAAAGGGGTATTCCGAAGATAAGGATGGATCCCCGGGCCGAGGTTTCCTCGATTATCCTGACCGCCTGCCTCTCGGCTTCGTCCAGCAGGCGGGACTGCAGAAACAGATCGGCACAGGTATAGCCGGTGACCGAGAGTTCCGGAAAGAGAACAAGGTCCGCGCTTTCATCACAGGCCTTTGTGAAGCTGCGGATAATCGCATCCGCGTTGTCCGATAACGAGGCCGGTTTGACCGCCGGTACGGCAGCCGCGACGCGAAAATATCCCATCTGATTCATGTTTACATCCTAGGAATACCGGCTCTCGGGAGTCAAGGATTCCTCCGCAATGAAGGACAGGCTCCGCCTCATCCTGTTAAAATGAGGCATAACGACGAAATTTACCAGGAGAGTCAGTATGAAAATCGGTTGGATCGGCACAGGCATCATGGGAAGTCCCATGTGCGGTCATCTGATGGACGCCGGACATGAAGCGGTCATTTACAATAGAACGAAAGCGAAAACGGCGGATCTTGAGAAGAAGGGAGCCTCGGTGGCTGTGAGCCCCGGTGAAGCGGCGCGAGGGAGGGATGTGGTTTTCACCATCGTGGGTTATCCGGCCGATGTGGAGGAAGTCTATTTCGGTGATCAGGGAATCCTCGAGGTTGTCACCCCCGGAACCATCCTGGTCGATATGACGACCTCCAGTCCCGATCTGGCGATACGCATTGCCGAGGCGGCCAAAGCCAAGGGGGCTTCGGCTCTGGATGCCCCGGTGTCCGGCGGCGATGTGGGGGCCCGAGAAGCGCGTTTGGCGATTATGGTGGGGGGCGAACAAGAGGTCTTTGACAGAGTCAAACCCATGTTTGACGCAATGGGTAAAACCATCGCCCTGCTCGGACCGTCGGGAAGCGGGCAGCATACCAAGATGGCGAACCAGATCGCCATTGCCGGTACGATGATAGGGACGGTGGAATCGCTTCTCTATGCCCGCCGCGCCGGTTTGGATCTGGAAGCGCTGATTGACGTCATCGGTACCGGTGCCGCCGGTTCATGGACGCTCAACAATCTTGGTCGGCGCATCGCCAAGGGGGATATGGACCCCGGATTTATGGTGATGCACTACATTAAGGATATGGGTATTGCCTTGGCCGAATCCAAGAGGATGAAACTTTCTCTTCCGGGTTTGGCTCTGGTGGAATCCTTTTATCACGCCGCCATGGGCCGCGGATTAGAGAGGGCCGGAACCCAGAGTCTCTTCCTCGTTCTGGACGAATTAAACGCCGAACGCACCGGTAAATAGAAAAATACGGCTGAAATCGGCAGTCTTTCGTTGTTTATCTATACGGCGTTCATGGAGCGTTCATATCCGCCCATCATCTTAATTGCCAGGAGGCCTAAGATGGCAAATAAAAATTGGTTAATCGGCTTTGTACTTCTGGCACTGAGCGCCGGGACGATTTTTGCGAACGGCAGTGTGGATGAAAGAGGATATGTGAATTCCCCTCGGCAGTCCTTCAATGACTTTGAGACAGAGACCTTCCAGGGAAGTTTCACCATGGTGGATAATCTCTATCCCGCTCTGGTGACCGATGAGGGCGACACTTACTATTTGATGGTGCATGCTCCCGTGGATGGGAGTTCCATTCCCGAAGAAGGTGCGGCATTGACTGTTGAGGCGGTACGTTCCCCCATGTCTCCGGTGAATCTCATGGTATTCTCGGCCGAAGTGGACGGTGAGGAGCTTGAATTCTATGCTCCTTTCCGCGGCGGACCGGGAATGATGGGCGGTTACGGTGGCTACGGCGGACCGGGCGGTATGATGGGCGGTTACGGCGGTTACGGCGGACCGGGCGGTATGATGGGCGGTTACGGCGGTTACGGCTGCTATGGTTATGATGAAGGCGGCTGGGGCAATCCCGGTTCCGGCGGCTGGCGCAGATAGCGGTCCTTTAATGAGCTGAGCGGCGCGGTTCATCCGCGCCGCCTGTATTCAGGGAGATGTGTTCCAGGAGAAGGGCATGACAATACTCGTCGTCGAAGACGAAGTCCAATTGAACCTGATGATCAGGGATTACCTGGAAACTCTCGGCTGGTCCGCTTTGGGTGCAGAGAGCGGCACCGAAGCCTTGGAAATGTTCCGGACCAGCGAACCGGACTTCATTCTGCTTGATGTGATGATGCCCGGCCTGGACGGTCTGGACGTGATACGCCGGATTCGAGAGGTCTCCCAGGTCCCCATTATCCTGTTGACGGCCATGGTCGAAGAATCCGACAAGCTGATCGGATTGGAACTCGGCGCCGACGACTACATCACAAAACCGTTCAGCCTGAAGGAAGTCGCCGCCCGCATCCGCACGGTGATGCGCCGAGTCAAGATTCACGAAACCGGCGAACCGGAGTCACCTGTTATCGTCAATGGCGATTTGACCCTTGATGCGGAAAAACGCATCGTCAGGAGGGACGGCCGGGTGCTGAACTTCACCTCCGTCCAGTTTGATATTCTTCACGGATTCATGCGCGAACCCGGCCGGGTCTTCACTCGTCCTGAAATATTGGAATTTTTCCAGGACATGGCCTGGGACGGCTACGAACGGACCATCGACGTTCATATCAAGAATATCCGCAAGGAAATGGAACCGGACCGTGACCATCCCCGCTACCTGCAGACCGTACGGGGCGTTGGATATCGTCTGGCGGAGGCGGCCGATTCATGAGGGTTTCGCTGGGCACCAAGATACTCGGATCCTTTATGCTCATCGTCTCCCTCTCCCTGGCGACGGCCGTCGGTTCGGGAAACAGACTGACTCGTCTCCGATTCGGCGAGTTTTCCGACGCCAGAGACCTGAGCAGAGCTCAGGCCCTTGCCCCGTCTTTGGGAGAATGGGCGGAATCCGCCTCGGAAGGCCGGAATGTGTCTCCCCCTCCGGTGTTGAACCCGGTGATGCCGATGATGCCGATGATGCCCGGAGTTGCGGTCGACAACGGCCGCATGAGCCGTATGATGGGCGACATGATGATGGGACGAGGGGATTGGAGTCGGGAGCCTCTGGGGTTCGATCGATTGGTGATTACCGACACCACCGGCAGAGTGCTGTGGAACAATTCCGGATACAGAGAAGATATCCTATCCCCCGACGGGCGACGTTCGGTTGCTATTCGCCACCGCGGCAGGAATGTGGGTTTCCTGTATCTGGGCAGAATGATACCCGACATTGCCGGGCCGCCGGAAATCAGCCTCATCAGATCGGCGGGGGTGGTGACGTGGATTGTGGCGTCATTTGTTTTTCTGATCGCCCTGGCACTCGGATCTATGCTGACCCGGCACATCATCCGGCCTGTCAAAATACTGAACCGGGCCGCCGGAGACGTGGAGAGCGGCAGACTCGATACCCGGGTTCCGGATTGCAGAAAAGATGAGATGGGCGATTTGTCCAGGAGCTTTAATTCCATGACCGCTTCCCTGGAATCCGCCGACCGGCAGCGCCGGCGTCTGGTGGCCGACTCCGCTCACGAGCTGCGGACTCCGGTGAGTCTGATCCGGGCACGGATAGAAATGATGGAAGAGGGTGTTTATCCCATGGATGCGGTGAATCTGGCGGCTCTCTCCGACGAAGCTCAGCGCCTATCCCGTCTTGTCGATGAGCTGAAAGTTCTCTCTGAGTTGGAATCTCCGGTTTTCACCCTGGATGTCGAAACGGTTGAACTCGGCACACTCCTCAATGACGTGGTTTCGGCAGCCGAGCCCGTCGCCCGACGGGAAGGATT
>JARGFR010000110.1 GCA_029210985.1 Spirochaetaceae bacterium
GCATGGCGGAAGCGGCCAAAGAACCGCCGGAGTTGATGATTCGGCTGAAATCATCGGAGGCACCCTCAAAATCGCTGCGTGTCATCCTGAGATTGCCTCGATTGAGAAGCAGCCGGTCCCTCATACCTCCGTCAAGGGAAATTCCCTTCCCGTAAACCTCTTCCGCACTTTGGAAACTTCCGTTTTCGTGATAGCACAGACCCAGATAGAGAAAATAGTCGTCCCTCCCGGGGTTCAATTCACTGGCCTTCAAGAAATAGACGGCCGCTTCATCGGTTTTCTGCCATCGAAACGATTCCAAACCTTTATCAAACCACTCAGAGGCAGTTTGCGCTCCGAGGCTGCTCGTAATACAAACAATGGCAAGAGCGAGTGTTAAGTTGCGCATTACCTGTTTGACAGGGTAGATTTTTGAGTCTACGCTACGATCAATTCCGAGGAAGTCAGGTTTTAATATGGATACGGGAATCATCATCTTACTCATCATTATAGCCAGTGGATTATTGGGCATCCTGGTTTTTTTCCTCATCAGGAGCATGCTCGCCCCTCGAAAGATCACAACACTTCATGAACAGCTCAAACAAGGTAGAGCGGCTCAAGCTATTCGGAGCGCCAAGCAGATCCTGGCGAAGGAGCCTCGGAGCAACGAAGCTCACTACCTTCTGGCCCAAGCCTATGAACAAGACGGTAAAAACGAACTGGCACTCATGGAGTACAAAACCGTCAATCAAATCAGCGATTTCACGGGGATTTGCAAAGAAGCTCCGTTTCGTAAGAAAATCGCCAACTTATTTTTACAATTCGGCCAGGAAGAAGAAGCCCTCAAGGAATATCTGCTTCTCACCAAGCTTGAGCCCTATGTCCCGGAACACTACTATGCCGTCGGTCAGCTGTTCGAAGCAAGGAACAAAGGCGGCCAGGCGGCGGGTTACTATAAAAAAGCCCTTGAGGTGAATCCCCGGTTTTCGGACAGCTGGTTCGCGCTGGGGCAGCTGATGTACAAAGCGAAACGGCAAGCCGAAGCCAAGGATGCCCTCCAGAAAGCGCTGAAACTCAGACCCGACAACTACAAAGCCTACTTCTACTTGGGGCGGATACTCAAGGATTCCCGAAATTTCTCCGGTGCTCTCGGAGCATTCGAAAATGCCCAGAAGGATCCCGATTTCAAAATCAAAGCTCTTATCGAGAGAGGGGCATGTTTCCTGGCCACAAAGAGTTATGATAAAGCACAGAATGAATTGGAGAGAGCCATTAAACTTTCTTCTGGCGATGAAGAATCAAACGAAATGCTTCATGCACGGTATTTCCTGTCGGTCTGTTATGAAAGAAAACGGAATTTGGACCAAGCTATAGAACAATGGGAATGGCTGTATTCGAAAAAGAAAAATTTCCGTGATGTCGCGGAGAAATTGAGCCAATATCAGGAATTACGAGGCGACGACAGAATTAAGGACTTTATTACCGAATCGCCTGAGAACTTCGAGAAGACATGCCTTAAGCTGGCTGAAGTAATGAACCTGTCGGTCACTGATTACACAGCATTAACCGAAGGCTGTCAGATTACGGCGGTGGAGCGCAGTACGGGGCAATGGAGAAACACCAGAAAATTCCCGAAATTCATGCGCATACTGCGTGTGCCGGACATTATCGACCTGCCCAGTGTTCGAGAGTTCCATGAACATATGAAAAAAACCGGAGTGAACCGCGGCTATTTTATTACAAGTTCTTCATTTACACGATCAGCCTATGAATTTGTCGAATCCCGTCCTATCGATTTGATTCCAAGAGAAAAACTGCAGGAGCTCCTTAAACAGGCGGAGAAAATCGACAAGGACGCGCCTTGAATCTTCTTGCGGTCGCCGATCACGTTGATCCTCTGATCTATTCATCAAACATCAGAGAGCGGTTCGGATGCATCGACTGCGTACTTGGCGCAGGAGATCTGGATATCAGCTACTACGAATACATCGTGACCTGTCTGAACAAACCGCTGTATTTCGTTTTCGGGAATCACAATCTCAAGAATCTTTCGTTCTTTCGTCCGTCGGTGGATTCATTCCCGGACCAGGATTGGCAGAAGCGGCATCATCCCGGTTTCGGGTCCGTATGTGTCGATGGTAAAGTCATCCGAAATAAAAAGCACGACCTGATTATTGCCGGACTCGGAGGCAGCCGGCGCTACAACCGGGGTGAGCATCAATTTACTGAAATCCAAATGCTTCGGAGAATTCTCAGACTGGTACCAAAAATGATGATTTTACGGATCATCCATGGCCGATATCTGGACATCCTCCTGACTCATGCCACTCCGGCGGGTATTCATGACAGGGATGACCCATGTCACCGAGGTTTTCGGGTATTTTTGTGGTTCATGAGGCGATTCAGACCGAAGTACCTCATCCACGGTCATGTACATCTATATGATATAAATGCGAATAGGCAGAGCATGTACGATGACACGACGGTGCTCAACGCTTACGATCATATTGTCATTGACATGGAGAAAGGCATGAGACAGAGCTCTTACGTAGCGGCTCAAGCGGAGCAGGACTTCCAAAAAGCCAAGCAGAAAGCTTGGATTGATTCGTTGAAGTCCATCGTAAATCCTGAAGCCGGACAGTTATTGTCGTTCCATGATGTGAAAAACCTTCTCAAACCCGGTCATGAGTCATATCTGGGTATGAAAGCCGTTCCCATCGAGAACATTGCGGGCAGTGAAGACCGTTATCAGGATTTCAGCCGACATTTTTTCCCGAAGAAAGAACATCTGAGACAGAGATGGATGAGCATCGACAAGGCTCACCTGACTGACGTCATCCTTCCACCCATTAAACTCCTTAAAATCGGCGCATTGTATTTTGTCCGGGACGGCAATCACCGGGTTTCGGTTGCCCTTGCTCAAGGTGTTCAGACAATCGATGCCGAGGTGATCGAATTAACGGCGGAAATACCCGTCGAGAAAGATGCCACTCGGGAAGACATCATGAAATCTGTTCTGATGTGGGAACGACGTCGAGTTCTGGAGCAGACGGGGCTGGAACAAATCATACCGGTGGAGATGATCGAGTTCACCTCACCGGGCCGCTGGCATGAGGTGCTCAATCACATACAAGGTCACAAGTACTTCCTCAACATGGAAATTGAAGAAGAAATTGCCTTCGAAGACGCGGCGCGTTCCTGGTACAACGCCCTTTATCTTCCCATCATCGAAATTATCCGTGAAGAAAACCTGATTTTCCGTTTTCCCAATAGAACCGAAGCCGACCTGTATATCTGGATTATCAAGCACTGGCACAGCCTCAAGGAAAAATACGGACAGGATTACCCCCTGGATCAAGCGGCATCGGAATATGCGGCCGCCCACGGCAGAGGTTTCTTTCAGAGACATTTCAAGCGGCTGAAAAGTCTACTGAAGATTGGTTCCTGAAAGGGAATAGGGACCGAGCCGATATCCCCGCGACACATCGGCTAGGATCACCCACGCTTCCCACCATTCGGCTTCACCCAAATCGAGGGACATGCCGTCCGATACGGTCAAAGTTTTGAGATGTGTGTACTCAGAGTCCCTGAGTATAACGACAGCTTCATTGTAAGGCTCTTCGATCCGCACAACATTGTCGACAAGACTAATCTCCGGCCAGTCCATCTCATCAATGGCCGGCCGCGAGGGGTCAGGCCTGAAGGTTGTCTCGGAATAACGCCCCGCCAAGTCTTCCAGACGGATTGTATAAATGGCGTCCGGCAGTCTTTGTCCGGTCAATGGAATCATCGACGGCAAACCCCACCAAAACTTCCCACCTTGCGGATTCGTCAGCCATTCTTCCCGGGGAAAGCGCCATAAAAGTCCCGTATCACCGGCTCTCACCTCGATATTTGTCGGATCTTCCGGACCATCCGGGTCGGATATCCGAAAAAACAACGACAGCTCCTCATAGCGTTGTCCGCCGTCATCCCGATAAATCACCCGCCATTCGATCTGATCGAGGGACGGAGCGGAGCCGCTGCAGGAGATCAGCAAACTTGAACCGACAAGGGCGAAGAATGCCGTCAAGTTGACCCCCCTCACCTCACCGTCCTCAGATTCCCGTCTCTGCCGGGAATCAGACGTCCGTCGGACTCCATCAGAGCCAGTATCTCCAGAGTACGGACTCGGCTGCCGCTGAGCTTGGTTCGAGCATCCGCCATAGACAAGACATCACCGGAAATGCAGCCCTCAAGGAGTCTGCCGGCGAGTGTCTGATAGGCCTCTTCGGAAAGCCAAATCCCGATTCCGCCTCGAACAAGTCCGGCCCGTTCCAACACATCCAAGGCATCTTTTTCCACATCGTTCTTCAGACTGCCCACCCGGAGTCCCTCTTCACCGGTTTTATGAACTCTATCCAGCCAACCCCGGTGGAACGGAGACAGACGAGGAGGTCCGGGTGGAAAATACCAGCCCCCTCGTTCCGAAAGTTCTCCTTGAGCCACCATCCAACGGGCAAGATCGAGCAAAAGTTCGGCCGGGTAGTCTTCGATACTCAGCAACGATGTATCCGCACCTCCGGGTCGGGACGAGATTTTCATCAAACGCCGACAAAGAGCTTCCCATCGCCGCTTTTCCAGCACCCAGTCGTATACCCGGACAGCGCTGTCCCATAGATCCTTGCCGAGAGAGGGAGGGATCTTGACGAATCCCTGAACATAAAGGATACGGCCGTAAATTTCTTCCGGATCCGGATGAGGATCAGGACGCCGCGGGGCCATGGCATTCAATTGACGAAACTGATCCTGAGTCGGCATCCGGGGCCATAGCAAGGTGAAAAATCTCGGTTTTCCGTCGGGTCCAAGAATGGAATAGTTGGCACCCGGCAATAACGGAAAGGACACCGGGAAATGAACTGTAATAAAGGCACCCTGACGTTTCAATGTACCCCTGGGAAGGATTCGCTCGCGGTTGAAATCGGGACAGAATCCGCCGCGAAAGGCTTCGGACTCTGCCGGAATGGATTCTCCGTCGTGGAGAAACAGGCCTTCCCGGCTTTCGGTCACCGGCCATAAATGGGAGACCAACACCATTCCCTCAGACAGATCGGCGCGCCTGACTCCCTTGATCCTCAGTCGGTAGGATTCGTCCGCTTCGGATTTGGATTTGATGGAAACGTTCCGATTCCCAGGGAATAACCTCAATTCAGATTCTTCCGCAGCTCCGCCGGGCAGCGCTTCGCATATCAAAGTGGTCAATTTATCGTTAGCCCTGGGCTCTACCTTGAGAATACGGAATCCTGGAACAATCAGTTGTGTCTTCATCTCACTGTATCATAGCCGGAATCGGTATGATACGTTGACCCTCTGTGCACACCCTCATAGTATGGACAACGTGTTCGAACTTGTGGTGTTTCTCGGAAATCCAGGTGACCAGTATGCCCGTACAAGACACAACGCGGCGCGAATCCTGTTGGAGTATATTCCAAGCGTCAACACGTTGAATTGGAAAGACAAATTCCATGGGCGTATCGCCGAATATGGTGTTGGCGCCTCAAGGGCGCGTTTCTTGATTCCCGAAACCTACATGAACATATCGGGAAAATCCGTGGCTGCGGCGATGAGTTTTTTCAAGTTCAAATTAGAACGAGTACTGATCGTGCATGACGACATCGAACTGCCGTTTGGACGTTTAGCCTGGAGAACAGGGGGCGGAATGGGGGGACATAACGGCCTCAAATCCATTCGTGATTCAATCGGGAGTTCCGATTTTTCCAGGCTGAGAATCGGCATCGGCCGTCCGTCGCAAGGTACAGTCCAATCCTGGGTTCTCGGTCGTTTCGACCCGGTGGAAGAATCGGCGCTGTCGATTATTCTAAACGCCGCCGCGTCTCAACTGACAGACGCTTTGGCAGGACGAAGCGGTGTTCACGAGACCGCAGAGTCGGTTACCGTGTATATATCAGATAACAAGACGGGAGGAGCCCGATAACGATGGCTGATCTACCTACAATGAATCCTGAAAAACGTCTGAAAATACTAAAACAGGCGTCTTGGACAGGCATCTTCGGAAATCTGGCCCTATCTGGTCTGAAAATCATCGTCGGACTTTATACCGGTTCTCTGGCTGTGGTGGGAGACGGTTTAGACAGTCTGAGTGATGTCGTCACTTCCATGATGACCCTATTTGTTTCTAAAGCCGCCGCGGAACCGCCGGATCCTGAGCATCCCTGGGGTCATGGCCGAGCCGAAACGATTGCAACCAAGACGCTTTCTCTCATCATCATCATGGCCGGACTTCAGCTGTTGATTATGTCGTTCAAGAAACTCACCGGCAGCGTAGAGACTGTTGTGCCGGGTCGCCTGGCATTGATAGCCAGTGGGATTTCCGTCCTGGGAAAAGGATTGCTGGCCTACTATAAACACCATGCCGGTCGGATCACCAATAGTCGAATGATGCTTGCCGACGCCGTGAACATGAAAAACGACATCATCTTGTCGCTCACTGTTCTCATTGGAGTCTTATTCACCCGGATACTCGGTATGCCACTCATCGATATTCTGGCGGGACTCCTGGTGAGCGGATGGATCATATTCTCTGGAATACAGATTTTTCTGCGTACCAACACCGAGCTCATGGACAGTATTGACGACAAGGATATCTATAGACAGGTGTTCGAAGCCGTGGATTCCATCGACGGCGTAAATAATCCCCACAGGGTCAGAATACGCGGTTTGAATTCACTGTATGTCGTCGATATGGATGTGGAAGTGGATGCCAACATCACTGTGGCGGAAGGCCACAAGCTTGCCAGTCGTCTGGAAAAAGAAATTCGCCGCCGGGTACGGAATATTTTTGATATTATGGTTCATGTCGAACCGGCCGGAGTGGATCATCCCAAAGAGGGATATGGTCTATCACCTGAAGATATACCGCTATAATTCATTATACTGAGTATAATTAGCCTAACCTAATCAGAGAGGTGCGGGCTTGATCAGGAAAGCTCATATCCGTTATTTTGATGACTGAACTATCCCATTTGGAGGTAAATCATGGCTTATGTCATAAACAAGGATGATTGCGTCAATTGCGGCGCTTGCGAACCCGAGTGTCCCGTTGATGCAATCAGCGAACAGGGTGATGTTCGTGTGATCGATCCCGATCTCTGCACGAGCTGCGGTGCATGCGCCGAAGTGTGCCCGACCGACTGCATCATCGCCGACTGATTTGTTCCTTTCATTTAAATAGACCGCCGGCTGTCCGGCGGTTTTTTTCGACGCGATTGTGTGGGCTGTGCCGGTTTTCACTGATTCCAAGTAACCTCAGATCCGGCATATCATAGCCCTATGCCCTTCAGAATCAATCCGGTGAAAAACCGGGCGAAAATGTATAGAGCGTTGAGGGACTATTTCGACCGTTGTGGTTTTCTTGAAGTCGAAACCCCTCTGCTGACCCCCGCTCCCATCCCCGAATCCCACATTGAGCTCTTCAGAACGGAACGCATCACCGACGACGAGAGTCCGTCGCCCCTCTTCCTGGTGCCCTCGCCGGAGGTCTGGCTGAAAATTCTTCTATCCGAAGGAGCACCGTCACTGTATGAAATCGGACGATGCTTCCGGAACGGAGAGCAGCTGGACCGATGGCATCGCCTGGAGTTCACCATGCTGGAATGGTACGGTATCGGCGCTTCAGCCGAGAAGAATATTACCGAAATGCAAAACGTGCTGACAGCCTGCATCAACGCTGTGAACCCCGGGGCCCCAGCTGAGATTTCGGCAGCGTTTCGCGTTCTGTCAATGGAGGAAGTGTTCCGAGATTTTGCCGGTTTTTCTTTAGAGTCCGACCTGGTCAACGCTGGACTGGTTGAATCGAACAGCGGAAAAACCGACTCACAATCGGCGGAGGCATACATGATGGAGGCTTACGCAGCGGACGTTCTGGGGGCACGACTGAAAGAACACGGTCTACCCGGCTGCGGGGAAACAGATTCCGCCGCAGACCTGTTCCATCGTTTATTTCTAACCTTGGTAGAAGAAGCTCTTCCCGCCGACAGACCTTTGATTCTGACCGATTGGCCCGCATTGGTGCCGACACTGGCACGACGCATACCCGGAACGCCCTGGGCAGAACGTTGGGAGCTCTATGTCCGAAATGTTGAAGTGGCGAATTGCTACGGTGAAGAAACTGATGAAATGATATTGAGAGACTTCTGGGATTCGGAAGCCGATGCGAAGTCCGGTTCCGCCGTCCGTGCGGATTTCGAAACGGATTGGCCGGAGTTGGTGGCCAAAGGACTACCGTCATGCTCGGGCGTCGCGGTTGGTTTGGACAGGCTCCTTGCATTGATCAGAGGCGACCAAGGACTGGGGGGGCTGGACCTTTTCGATATAAGTGATATGATTCGGCGGTAAATTTCCGTCGATCCGCATAGAAATCACCTGTGTCTCAATCGACGTCGATATCCAAGAATGATTTTTTACGGGAACAATACCAATGGGAATGATCAAAGCCGGCGCCATCGCGAAGGGCACCTACCTTCTGGAAAAAAATGAACCCTTTGTTGTGAATGAAAGAGAATTCGTCAATCCGGGAAAGGGGTCGGCGTTTGTCCGACTCAAGCTGAAAAATCTCCGCAGCGGTGCCGTACTCAAAGTGACCCACAAAAGTCAGGATACGGTGGAAGAAATTGATGTCGATGAAGTTGAATCTCAATTCCTGTATTCCGACGGTACCAGCTACCACTTCATGGACTCATCCACCTTCGATCAATTTGAAGTGCCCATGACCGCTCATGAGGATGCCCAATATTTCATGCTCGAGGGTGAGAGTTTCAAACTCACCCGATGGAACGGTGAAACGCTGGATATCCGCCTCCCGCCGAAAAAAGATCTGGTTGTTGCCGAGGCCGAAGAAGCCGTCAAGGGTGATACGGTCACCGGCGCTACCAAATATGTCGTGACGGAAACCGGACTGAAGGTCAAGGTTCCCATTTTCATCAAACAAGGTGAGAAAATTCGTATCAATGTGGAAACCAAAGACTACCAGGAGAGAATCAACGACTGATTCGGTTGGTATGGTGACGGATTTTCCCACCGATGATTTTATCAACCGCCGGACCACATATCGATTCTCCGGCATGGAACTTCGCTTGGACCTGTCCCTTGGACTCTTCAGCAGCGCCGGAGTGGATACCGGTTCGATGCTGCTCCTGAAAACCCTGGCCAAAGAAGCGCCTGTTGCCTCCTCATCCGCGATACTTGACGTCGGCTGCGGGGTTGGAACACTGGGATTAGCCTTGGCGAAAAAACTCCCCGGGTCGCTGGTGACAATGGTGGACAGAGACGAGATGGCGGTAATGTTCACCAGACACAACGCCGACCTCAATGGAATCGACAATATCCGCGCCGATTCGAGATTGATGCTCGAAGGTCCACACGAAACTCACTACGATCTCATTCTGACAAATTTCCCGGCCAAAGCGGGAGAACCGGTTCTAGAGGATTTCATCAACCGCTCTCTTTCCCTTCTGACTCCCGGTGGCAGAACCGCAATTGTCATTGTGCACACTCTGGCGGACCGCTGTCGCGAAATCATTCAATCATCGGGTGCCGGGATCCTGCACACCGATTCGTCGAAACAGCATACGGTCTTTCACTACGGCGGATCGAATGACGCACCATTACCGGATGGGAGCAATCAAATGTCTCCCTATATCCGGCATACCGGCACTTTCAAGTTCAAAAAGACCCCCTATACGCTGGATACCGTTTGGAACATCAGTGACTTCGATACCTTGTCCTGGCGCCTCAAACTGATCGGCGGAATGCTGGATGAAAAGCCCATGTCCGGCTGTATGGCGTTCTGGTCCCCAGGCCAGGGACATCTGCCCCTGGCCGTCGCGACAAGATGGGGAGCCGAACCGACCCGGTTGATCCTCGCCGGTCGAGACAGACTGGAACTGCTGATTGGAAAACATAATCTGAAGGACATCACGTCCTCGGTAGAGATTGAACTCCACTCGACAGCGGACCCGTCCCTGCTCAACCGATATGTGGATGCCGGCTCTTTGGATCTGCTTGTCACAGACCTTTCACCTGTGCCCAAGTCCGACTGGACGGGACCGCTCCGGGATTGCGCAAAGGGTCTGTTGAAGAGCGGCGGTGAATGGGCTCTGGTCGGCCGCAGTGCGGATATCGCTTCACTGATGAAGGTGTCCGGTGGATGGACGCCAGTCCATGACAAAAGGAACAAGGGCTGGAGAGCGATGATACTCCGGAGGAATTAGACGCCGGATCTAATCGGCCTCCGAATCGGAAGAGTCGACCACAGAAGGATTCCGGACAGCTCGGATCTCATGGTCCTCTCCCGCCGATGAATTTTGTGATTCTTTAGACGAAGCCGAGGCCATGTGAACCACCCTCTGAGGAAACGGGATTTCCACTCCGGCGGCGGCGAAACTCCTCCATATCTCCAGATTGGTCCAGCTTGCGGCGGCGGCACGGAAACTCACATCTTTAATCCAGGTGCGCAGCTGCATCGTAATACCCGATTCGGCGAAAGAAACGACCCACACTACAATTTCCGACCTGGTATCCAGCCAGGGATTGCGCGATGCGACTTCCTCCATTATCTCGATAACCTGGTCGAGATTCGATCCATAAGAGACATCGACTTCGTTCTTGATGATGACTCGTCGATCTTTGTAGCTGTAATTATGAATCGTACCTCCGGTGAGAAGGCGATTGGGAATGATGAGCGTCTCATTTTCGAAGGTGTTCATTTCGGTGTTAATCAGGCGAATACGCTGAATGATGCCGTCGTACTCGCCGGATCTGATCCGATCTCCTTCCTTCACCAGCCCCATGCTGATAAGGGTGATTCCAGCAAAGAAATCGGCAATGAGGGATTGGAGTCCAAAACCGATACCGATACCCATCACGCCGAAGATAACGCCGATGGCCGAAAGGTTGATGCCGATGATGGACATGCCGATGATGAACACCAGCACCATCACCAAGTATCGCAGGAGGCGTCCGGTGCTGAAGGCCTGTTCGGCATCCAGACCGAATCGTTTCAATGAACGGGCTTCCAATCCCGAGGCCACCAAGCGACCAGCCCAGGAAGAGAGGGTGATGATGGGGACAATCAGGATGAGGGTGACGACGGAGATGCTGGTATTTCCGCTGGTGAAAAAAGGCGTATTCAAGAATTGAAGGAATTTCTTCAACGCCCTGAAGACTTCAGCTCCCAGGAGGGCCCCCCCGGCAAGCAGAATGCCGATAACAATGAGCATTCCCACGATACGTCGAGTCCACCGTATGATGGCCCTACCGCGTTCCGGATCTTTGACAAACTTCTTCATGATCTGCCGCATGATGATCTTGATAACCAACGCAGCCAACAGAAAACCCGCCACGGGAAGGACGAATCGCAGCAGAAAATCTATGGGACTGAAAGGCAAAGATATGTCCCAGATTGTTAAAGGTGCATTGAACCATGCTTTCATGACGCCTACCCTTTTCTCGCGAAATCCATGACTCTGCGGGCCATTTCCCTGTCCAAATACCCGGCCTCCAAACCCGCCG
>JARGFR010000111.1 GCA_029210985.1 Spirochaetaceae bacterium
GCACTCATCGATATCCCCATAACCCGACCTCCTAATAAGAAGGTCGTTCAAATAGATTTTAGTTATGAGGCAATGCGGAATCTTGATTATGGGTTAATTCAATAGTACAATTAACGGAGATAATTTATGCTCGAACAAATCGAATTCCGATTCATCGAGTCGACGGTATTCCAGAAAGAGTGGTCTCGTTTGGGATACGACGAAGAGGATTTCATTAAGCTGACCAACTACCTGACAGACAATCCCGACGCTGGTGACATTATTACGGGAACAGGAGGAGTGAAAAAACTCAGATGGCCGGCACCAGGAACTCGAGGTAAGAGCGGAGGTTTGAGGGTTATCTATATGGCCAAAGATAAGCGGCGGACGATTTATTTTATTATGGTCTATTCAAAAAGCCGACAGAAGAATCTTACTGAGGCTCAAAAGAAGATACTTAAATCCCATGTGAAGCAATTATAGGAGATTTCATGGACAACCAGGATTTTAACAAACTGATCAAGGGTGTTGACCAGCTCGTCGAATATAAAAAAGGCAACCTACAACTCCGGACAACAACCAGAAGACGATACCTATTTGCTCCGGTACGGGAATACGATGCCGGCAGAATCAAGACTATCAGAACCTTGAATCACCTGAGCCAGAATGATCTCGCCGATTTGATGGGGGTCAAAAAGAAAACAGTGCAAGCCTGGGAGGCGTCACGAAATACTCCGAGCGGAGTGGCTTCCAGGTTACTCTCAATCATTGAAGATGATCCGGGGATCATCAGGAGATTTGTCGAGTCCCGATAAACTATTCAATATAAATCAGTTCTACCATAATTGGACAAGATGCTCTCCAAATCCCAATACCTTAAATACCTCCAATGTCCCAAAGCCTTCTGGCTCTACCGGAAGGACAAAAGCAAACTCACACCACCGTCTCCCTTGCAGCAGCAGATCTTCGACACCGGAACGGAAGTCGGTGAAGTCGCCTGGGGCCTCTTCCCCGGCGGTCGGCTCATCCCCTTCAACATCACCAACATCCCGGGAATGGCCCGGCAAACCCGAACCGCCATCACAAATAGCGCCGACACCATCTACGAGGCGTCCTTCATCGTCGACAAGCTCTTCGTCGCCGTGGACATCCTCCACAGAGAAGAGGACTCCTGGCACCTCTACGAAGTCAAAAGCTCCACCGGGGTTAAAGACACCTACATCGACGATGCCGCAGTCCAGTGTTATGTCCTGGAGAAATCCGGAATTAAACTGACCTCCATGAACATCGTGCACATCAACAACCGCTATGTCCTCGATGGTGAATTGGACCTGAAACAGCTCTTCTCCATTCTCGACGTCACCGATGAGGCCAGACTGCGCGTCGCCGAAATACCCCTCCGAATCGACGAGATGAAGAGCATCCTCGCCGGCCCCGAACCCCATCGGCCCATCGGTCCCCACTGCCTATCCCCCTATGAGTGCGATGCCAAAGACTACTGCTGGAAGACCCTTGCCGGGGTGCCTGAGAATTCGGTCTTCACCCTCACCACCGCCAATCCGGAACGCAAATTCGATCTCTACAAGTCGGGCATCGCCAACATCGCAGATGTTCCCCCCGAAGACTGCACCATGGCCCAGCAGCTCCAGATACAGGGAGAGCTCCATATCGAACCGGACCCCATCCGAGAGTTCGTCCGGGATCTTGTATACCCCATCACCCATTTGGATTTCGAATCCTTCCAATCGGCGGTTCCCCAATACCAGGGGACTCAGGCCTACACCCAGATTCCCTTCCAGTATTCCCTCCATATCGAAGAGAATCCGGGAAATCTCCTCCACAAGGAATTCCTGGGACCCATCGGCACCGATCCCCGCCGGGAATTGGCCGAACAGCTCCTGGCCGACATCCCCGAAGAGGGAACCATCCTCACCTACAACCAGAAGTTCGAGAAAAGCATCATCGGCAAACTCGCCAAAGCCTTCCCCGATCTGAAAACTCCCCTCCTGGCCTTGAATGAGCGTGTTCGCGACCTGATGCTCCCCTTCCAGAAGCGCTGGTACTACCACCCGGCCCAGAACGGCAGCTATTCCATCAAGAAAGTCCTCCCCGCCCTGGTGCCGGAAATGGACGAGGCCTACAAGAACCTCCCCGGGGTGAACAACGGTGGCGAGGCCTCATCAACCTGGTCCGCGCTGCCGAGGAATGCCGACCCGAATCAGGTCGAACAGATCCGAAGCGAACTGCTCGCCTACTGCCGGCTGGACACCCATGCGATGGTGAAGATATTGGACGTGCTGCGTCAGGTTTGAGGGACGTTCCCGCGTGCTCTAGGTTGACATTGTATATACACATGCTTAAAATAAATGATGGAGATAATCTGGGACGAGAACAAAAATCAAAACCTGATTCTGGAACGCTCCGTCTCGTTCGAAGAAATCTCTGAGAAGATACTGGATGATGAAATTCTCGACACCAGAAAGAATCCGACCCGAGAAAATCAGCAGTACTTCATTTTAAATATCAGGGGATACACCTGGGTGGTTCCCTACCTGCTGGATAATAAAAATCGCATCGTTCTGAAAACCGCCTATCCCAGCCGCAAATACCATAAGCTCTATGGAGGTAAATGATGATCCGCCTTAATGACGAAGAGAAACAAATTGAAGATGAGATGGAGCAGTCTGTTCCTCTGGATGATGAAGAACGGAAAAAACTGGATTCGATTCTGAATCGCGCCAGGAAAACCCGAGCCATCAGCTTAAGAATCACCGAATTCGACCTCAATATGCTCAAAAAACGGGCGGAACAGGAAGGAATGCCCTATCAGACACTCATCAATACCATCCTGCGCAAATACGTCACCGAGCAGCTGGTGGACAAACGGGAACTCTATAAAACAGTCAGTCTGGCCCGGGAGTCGGAAGCCGATTATTCCGGGTAGACCCACTTTGAATCGCTGATCGGCTGATTTACATCTCTCCAATAATGACCGGCATCTGTGTCAGGGTCACATCATCGGCGGCATCTCCCGCCTCCCTGTCAACTTATACCAGTTCTTCTTCATCCGCCTTTTTCGGCCGAACTCCCACCAGAACAGGGAGGGCTCGGTGATGAATCGACTGACGAAAAATCTCCCGCCGATAAACTCAATCCGCGTCGTCGAGAGAGTAAAGAGAAGATTGTGGATTCCGCTTCCCACTCGCCGTCCGGCCTTTTTCAAGAATTTCATCAGTTCGCCTCCACACCCCGATATATCAATGACAAAGCAACCACCGTGCCAATCGCTCTGTGTGCAGCGGAAGCCGACAAGAGGGGTCAACCGACCAAACAAACATCACCCCGGGCCCACATGAGGCAACGGAAATTATCTTTCTGGATATCAGTGCTGCGTTCATGAAGACACCGTCGGCAAAACACAAATGGCAGTTCTCCGCTCGATTTTTGTATTGGAGCAGGTGGATGACTCCTCGGGCCGAATGAGCGGTGTGATCGGCCAAACCATCGAAGAACTCATCCCCGTCATTGCCCGGACACCCGCGGACGACGAACTCCGATCCCGATGGCTGATGACCTGAAGTCTATTGCCGAGACCACTCAGTACTGGCTCTGCTCCTCGCTGCCGGAGCACTGGGGCGAGCTTTGCGGCTCCGATGAGGCGGCCTGGGTCTGGTTGGAGGAATGGCTGCCTCGGTCGGAGTTCTCTCTGCGGGCACCCGCTTTTGCCTCCTCATCTTTCACGGCTCATCTCATCTGATGATTTTTTCCATTCTCCATCGACTGAAACGCTGGGACGACATCATCCGGCTCTGCCCGGACAAAGATCATCATCTGAGGTATTTCGGTCTGTGGAAGATTCGAGCCCTGGCGGATAGCGGAGATGTGGATGATGCGGTGAACTTGGCTGATCGCCTGACTAAGGATGGGTCGGCATATCAGGACTACACCCGGGAAGCCGAACGGATTCTCCGTGAGTACGGACGAAATGACGAGGCCTATACCCGCTACACCCTCCCCCGCCGTGTGGAAGGAACCTACCTGGCCCACTATCGCCGCCTGAAAAAGGACTATCCGTCGCATAACCCGGAAAGGATTATGGATGACCTCCTGTCGGCCCATCCGGAAAAACCCGGTAGCCTGGTTCACCGCTATCCGCCGGGAAGGATTCCTGGACCGCGCGGCGAACCTGGCCAGGAATCATCCCGTCAATCCCAACACCCTGCTCAAAGCCGCCGAAGACACCCGCGAGTCCCATCCCGATTTCGCCCTGGACGTCGCCTCCTCGGCCATCCGATGGATCGTCGAGGGCTACGAAATGGGTGCCCCGGAGGCGGCGGCCGCCTGGATGCTCCTGCGCGGCATCGCCGAACCCCTGGGTCGGTTACCCGAATGGCATCATCGTCTTCGATCCACACCGTCTCCAGTTTGACCATACGCATTCCCAATATAAATATAGAATGGTTGCTGGAAATGCTTGACCGGTGTTGACACCCACTTCAGCAATACGATTCTGCTCGCCGGCGGCCGATCCGTAGGGAGCGCGTGCAATTCTCTTATCATTGGCAACCGTCGCTAAACAGAACACGTTGATGAGGATTCTTCATGTTGACTCCGATTCGAACTTAGGTTGTCAAATCAAAAGCAATGATTGGACCATCAAGAAACAGATAAAGATGTGTTCACTTGATCCTTTCTCTGACAGATGCATAGATTTCCTGCAATTTGGGCAGTAGGGCGTGAATCAATTGAACCAGATCCGGCCCACTTGCTTCAATGCGTTTAAGATAGCGATTTCAGTCTGTCTCAAAAGATGCAGACGACCAATAAAGCGTTGTCAGGCTTTCAGGCTTTTCCGGCAGCACCGTGTTTCGATTGATAAATGTGTTGTAGGCGGCGTCTATGACTCCGTCATCATTCAATTCGGCTTCGATGAGAAGTTCATAAAGATCATAGAAGTCCTTTTAGCGGCTGTTGACAGTTCCGAGAGACACAACGGCTTCAAGCTTCTCGGCAACGATGGTTTCATTCGTATAGGTCCAGATTGAAAATGAACGGCTTCCAAGAAGAGTTCTGTAGGTTCGGATTACAGGACCACCGGTTATAACGTCTCCGACGCCCATATCTGTCTGAAGCCTCGTACGGGCACTACCGAGATACACCGTGACCCAGGCTCTCACTCCTCCGTGATCTGTCTGACCTGCGATAGGTTTTACTTCTATAGATGCCGAATCGAACTGAAGTCCGTCATTGATGTCAACTGAACAGGCTTCTGCGAGGATTTCCTGGATTGTCGTTTCCGAATCGTTTCTCTCCGATCCCAATAAATCGATATCCTTGGTGGGTCTGGCAATCAATCCCTGAAGCTGATAGAAAAGGAGCCCGCCTTTTAGGACTACGTCTTGTTCATGCCGGGTTTTCACAATGCGATGCAGCAGGCCTTCCTGTTTGTATAGAGTCAGGATCCGCTGGAAGGGGATGTTCTCATTCTTTGCCAGACTAAGTAGTCTGGCTCGAACTGAAGCCGGTAGGTTCCTCATGACATCAGCTTCAGGTGTGTCTGCACTGGTCCTTCGGATTTAAGAGCTCGTGAGTACTCGATCAGCTTGTCGATATTGGTTTCCCGGCCGTCCAGATATTTCCGAACAGCTTCATTCACAATATCCTGACCAAGTACCCGGCGGTATCGGATACTGTCGCAGATTGTTTTCTCCCGGTCATACATTGATATTTTCTTTCTTTCAACATCAACCTTGGTGATTCCAAGGGGATATCTGATACTACCAAAGGAAAATTTTCTAACAGGTGGGAACTCAGGAGGCAGTGTTCTGTCGTCCCGGGGTATTACGATATGCACTGATGGCGGTTCGTAACTTGACAGTTCATGAAAGGCAAGAGCCGAAGCCAGACAAATGACAGCGCTGGGGAGTGCCATCTGAATTTCATAGAACCCGGAAACGGTTTGATCTTCGGCTTTGAGATATAGCCCTGATTTCAGGCGAACAAGAACGTCCTCTTCGACCAGTACCGTCAGATAGGCATTGTGCAGTCCCGCTTTTTGGAAATCGGACGTGCGGATAACTCCGTCTTGGGAAGCAAGGTACTCTTTGATTCTGTCTCTTGTTTTCTGATCCACAAGAATTACCTTGATAGATTCTACCACATTGCAATTTATTCGTGGTAGATTTTATCATAACTTAGATTGATGTACATGACCGAATAAAACTCTCAATTCCCTCACCGCCAGATCGACTCCTCCGTTCCGTCTGTTCAGACCGATCCCACTCCGGCCAGCATTTAAGCACCCCATTTGTAGTTTTTTGCCGATCTCATGAATCCTCCCCGGCCCGCTGCCGAGCCAGAGACTTTTCCCGGTTTTCCAATTCTTCGGCGGCGCTGCGCAGTTCCCTGGCGTTCACTGGATCCTCCAATTCGACAATCTGAAGGGATCCGTCCCTACGGGGATGTTCCCGGTAGCTCATCGCCTTGGTTCCCTCCCGGGAGAGGATTTCCAGCCGTCCTTTCTCTGTGGCTATATTGTGTTTCTCCATGGACACATCGGCTTGCACAACCTGTGCCAAGCTCTCTCGATTCGGCCGAACGACCCAGGATTCCCGGAAGATCCCCAGGAAGGCAACTTTCGTCGCCTCAGGCAGTCCGGTAAGAGAACTCCCGTGGTCTCAGGAGGAAAAAATGTCGGCCGACTCCTTTGAAGATTCCTGGTATCATGACCCCATGTCCGCCTCATATGACGTATTGATCTGTTTTGTCGGTTCCAGAGACCCTCACCCCGTCAATGGTTTGCCGGGACTCACGGGAGAACCCGAGAACGGACCCATCCTTGCCCTCCTCAATCACCGGCACTTCGACGAGGTGTTTCTCCTTGTCAGTTCGGATGAATATCTCGAGCGGGGACGGGAACTCAAGGATGAATGTCGGGACATTCCGGGCATGCCCAAGGTGAATCTGGTGTCCATTGATATTCCCAACGTCATCGATTATTCAGGGATTTACCGCAGCCTGAACGCCGCGACGACTTCCATTCGGGAGCGGATGATTCATCAGAACGCCCGCTGGCAGGTACTGCTGGATCCCGGAACGCCTCAGATGCAGACCGCCTGGATCCTGCTGGTTCGATCGGGAGCCTTTGAAGCCGAGCTCATTCAAGGGATTCCCCCGCGCTTCAATGACGGCGTGTATATATCCCGAGTGGTGGATCTCTCTGATGACGCATTGCCCCGGATTGTCCCTCCCGGAGAAACGCGACTCATCAACGGATTTGCCGAAGAGACCCGCCGCCCCGTCGTAGTCTCCAAGGCATCCGCCGCTCCGAGTCCGCCCTCCACCTTCGAGGGGGATCTGGAGCGGAGCGGCCTGATCGTCCGAGATAAAACCACTCTCAAGGTCTTCGAAGAAGCCTGGAGGGTCGCTCAGCATGATCAGATCCATCATCTGATTCTGGGCGAGTCGGGAACCGGGAAGACCGAACTGGCCCAATGGATTCACAGCTGCGGCCCCCGGTCGGAGAGGCCCTTCCACCAGAAGAACTGTGCCAATCTGTCGGGCGATGCGGCGGCCAGCACACTCTTCGGACATGTGAAGGGGGCCTTTACCGGGGCCGACCGAGACAGGATGGGAGCCCTTCGCACCGCCGACGGCGGCGTCCTTTTGCTGGATGAAATCGGAGATTTGCCTTTGGAGGTCCAGACCCGTCTTCTCCAGGTTCTTGACGGCGGACCGTTTTATCCCCTGGGTTCCGACGAGGAAGAGCGGGTGGATGTGGTGATAATCGCGGCCACCAATCGGAATCTGGAGGCCATGGAAGCCAAAGGTGATTTTCGGGATGACCTGCGTGCCCGACTCTCCACGGTGCCCATCACCATGCCGCCCCTGAGGGATCGGCCCAAGGATCGGGACGCCCTGATGGATTCCATCATCGAGGATTGGAACACCGAAAAGGGCACCCGTGTAGTGCTGGATGATGATGCCCGATCCATACTCAACGCCTATTCCTGGCCCAAGAATATTCGCGAACTCACCGGAGTCGTGAAGCGCTCCTGCATCTTCGCTCAGGGCGGAAAGGTGACCCGGGAATCTCTGCCCCAGGAAATCCTGGAGGCCGTCGGTGAATCGGTTCAATCCCGAATCCCCGTTCTGGATCTACCCGAAGAGGGTATCGACCTTCCGCTGATGCTCCTGGATATCGAACGGGAGTTCTTCCGCCGGGCCATCGACCGGAGCGGCGGAGTTCTGGCCCATGCCGCCCGACTCCTGTCCCTCAAGCCCCCGGGATTCCGCAAGGCCGTAAAAGAGCGACATCCGATGCTGATGTCGGATGATGAGATGGATGATATGGACAGTTAGTAACCCGGTAATCACCAAGCCGACAAAACCCTAAAGCGTTTCCCGCCAACTCGAAGATCCGCCGGCCTCCACGGGGATGTAGTTCGGGGTATGGATTCCCAGAAACCCGCCCAGGAGAGACTGGATTCTCTCGGACATGGAATCGACGGCCTGGTCTATCAGCGCCTGATCGAAGCCTCGATTTCCCAAATCGAGAGTCAAATCCAGGCCGGTGATTCGGCTGAAGATGCGGCCGAAATCGACTTTTTTCCTCTGGGGCATGTTCGGGTTGACGGTGAAGTTCGTGATGGCTTTGAAGCGATCGGCGATTTTTTCAGTCAGGTGATGCGACTGAAGTGCGGAGAAAAGATGGAAATTGTTAATGGATTTCATGTGCTTGAGGAAGCCGTCGGCCACCTGCTGGTAGATGACGTCATTGGATCCTTCGAAGATTTGGAACGGACGGCTGTCCACTACGGATCGGCCGGCGATGTGGTCGGTCTTGTATCCTTTGGCGCCCACCAGCTGAAGGAGGGACTGGGCGGCGTTCTGCATCATGTCGCTCAACACCGTCTTATGGATGTTGGCTTCCATGGCCTTTCCCGATAGATCGTTGTCGATGGACGAGATTCGAGCCGAATGGCGGCAGAACGCCGAGGCGATGGTGTGATCGGCCTGGAGGCTGGAAAGACGCTGCTGCACCTGATCGTAGGAAAACAGACTGCTGCCGCCGACGTAGCGGTCCTGGGTATGCCGGACCGCCTCATCCATCATTCTCTGGAGGAAACCGATGGCCATGCCCGGAAATCTCATCCGGCTTCGGTGGAGCAGATCCTGCATCAATCGAATGCCCGATTTATGGGGAATGAGTCGGTGATGAGCAGGAACATCCACATCCACCTGGTTTCGGGCGTAGGGAATCATGTACAGGCCCAGATTGGAATACTGTTCGATGGGTTTTACCAGCTGCTTCGGGTCCGACGAGTCGCAGATGAAAAAATCGATATCCCGCTTCAGATCGGATTCGGCCCCGCGTTCCCGGGCAGTCATCAGCCAGAAATCGGCATGGCCGCTCAAGCCGGCCCAGTGTTTGGTGCCTTCGATGGCGTATCCGGTGTCGCTTTTTCTCCAGCTGGTCTGCATGGCCAGGGCATCGGTGCCGTGGTTGGGCTCGGTAATCATCAGACCGCCGAGAGACCGCCCTCCGATGAAACAGCTGAAGGTTTCTTTCTTCAACCGCTCATCACCGTATTTGGCCAGAGGCTCAAGAAACAGGGCCCCGTTGATGCCGAAAATCAGGGCAAGGGGCAATGATTCATAAGACGTGGCCTCCAGAAGACTCAAGATTTCCGCAGGGTCACCTCCCCGGCCGCCGTAGGCGGCGGGTATGGAGACGGCGGAGGGGGAAAGCTCGGCGAGTTCGTCCATGATCCGGGGGGATAAGCCTCGCTGGTGCAGGGAATCTTCCTCTTGGGGAAGTTGACCAAAGAGTGACGAGAGTCTCTTCCGGTAGTCTTTGATAAAGTCTGTAAATTCTATATTCATGATTTGTGGATTCCTATTAATAATACTATTTTAGTAGTATATCCGAATTCGCTCATCATGTCTTCCCTTTGGCGGCCGCTTGCTCAAGCGTGAATTTTTCAGCGGCTAAGGGTATGATCGGAATCTATGAGACGTCCTGTTTTGCTGATATTGAGCCTGCTGATGATCGGGCCTGTTGGAACCGCCCATCTAGGCGCCGATTCTCCCTATCTCCCGGCCCTCGAGGACGACGATCTGCTTGTCATCCACGACTATTATACCCTGAGCTATTCCGAGAAGCACGAACAGGCCGAATGGGTGGCTTACGAACTCACCCGGGAAGAGGTGATGGGTCCTGTGGAGCGCTCCGATTCGTTTCGAGAGGATTTGGAGGTGACCACAGGGTCGGCGTCGTTAAAGGACTATCGCGGCTCGGGGTTCGACCGGGGCCATCTGGCGCCGGCGGCGGACATGAAGTTCTCCGAAGAGGCAATGAGGGATTCTTTTTTCATGTCCAACATGAGTCCCCAGCGCCCGGCCTTCAACCGGGGTATCTGGAAGCAGCTGGAAGCGCTGGTACGGGATTGGGCTTATCTGGAGGGTGCAATCCAGATCGTCACCGGTCCGGTGCTCACCGATTGGACGCCGGAAGGCAAGGAAGCCTCGGGCGACTTGCCTCCGGGCGATGGCCGATTTGAAACAATCGGGCCGGAAGGCGTATCAGTTCCAAACTATTACCACAAGGTGGTGCTGGATATCCGGGAACCCGGATTCAAGGCCATCGGTTTCATCTTGCCGAATCAACGCGGAGAGGCAGGCCTGGAATTCTATGCGGTGAGTGTAGATGAGGTGGAGTACGCCACGGGACTGGATTTCTTTCCCGGCCTGCCGGATGAACTAGAAGAAAGTCTGGAATCCGCTTTGGATATAAGCCTCTGGAGCTTCTTCTAGAACATCCGGACCCGCGGAAGACTCGGTTATACATTCTGAATACGGACTATGCACCTTGCATAGCGGTATTTGTCAAGAAAGATGTCAACCAATCTAAGCCACCTTCCTATGAATCAGACGTTTTGTTTCATGTGACGGGTTCAGGTACACGACACGCTGACTCTTCCATTGTTTAGGACCGGATTTAAGAAACCGTTCAGGGTGTTTGGCAAAAGCCTTCCGCAAGGTCTCATTCCGTCGATCGAACAGTTTGATATCTTCTCCAAGACGGCGCTGTTCAGGCGTGATGTAGCCCAGACCGGAGTGGCGATGTGCGGTGTTGTACCAGTCAATGAAATCGCCCATCCAGGTTCGCGACTCCTCCAAGGTTCTGAATCTCCCAGGGTAGGCAGCGTGATACTTGAGTGTACGAAAAAACGATTCGATATACGGATTGTCGTTTTTCACCAGGGGGCGTGAGTGGGAAAGAAACATACCCATGGTAGCCAGCCATACAGAGAAGGTGGCACCTCGCATGGGATTCCCGTTATCGGAATGTACCCACACACCGTTCAGGTTCCGTCGCTGCTTGATTGATTCAAAAAGGTGCCGGGCGTGCTCTTCCGATTCACTGGTCTGGATCGTCCAACCGATAATCTCGCGATTCCATATATCGAGCAGGGCATAGCCGGTATTTGTCAAGAAAGATGTCAACCAATCTAAGCCACCTTCCTATGAATCAGACGTTTTGTTTCATGTGACGGGT
>JARGFR010000112.1 GCA_029210985.1 Spirochaetaceae bacterium
GAATCGTCGGCTACTACCGATCGGTGCGAAATTGGAACAAGGGGAAGAAGGAAGAGTACACCAAGAGACTCAATTACACCGGTCTGAGTGATGAGCGGCCCCTTCCCGGTGCGGGCCCGAGTTTGACGGAGGCGGTTCCCCGCCTGGTGACGGACGACGACTCGCAGAAACAGCTCTCGTTCAGTCCGGAGAGCGGTCCCTCCGAATACCTTTATTTCTTTCGCAAAACATGCCCGAATTGTCCGCCTGTGGCGGCCTGGCTGGATGCATCGGCACTCACAGGCCGAAAAATCGACGTCGACAGAGAGTCCGGGATGCATGAAGCCCGACGTTTTGATGTCTCCGCCGCACCGACGGCGATACTTCTGGACTCTGCGGGTCGGGAAGTCGGACGAGGCAGCACGGTCGAATCTCTGGAGTCTCTTGCCGGAATGACCGCTGTCGCCGGCGCTTGAATTGGTGGTTCCGTGATCGCCGACGGGCGCTTCGCCCTGGTGAAGACCACATTGCTGGACTTTCCGGGCCGTGTCGCCGCTGCGGTGTTCCTGCCGGGATGCCATCTCCGCTGCCCATACTGCCACAATCCCGACTTCGTGGAACCTGCCCGCTTCAATCTGCCGGGGGTTCTGGGCTGTACAATCGAGGATTTTGAAGTATTTCTGAAAAAACGACGGAACGTTCTCGGGGGTGTCGTTTTCTCGGGAGGCGAGGCCCTCCTCCATCCTCTTCTGCCGGAACTCATTGGGTTGGTGAACAGCTGCGCTTTGGGCGTCAAGCTGGACACCGCCGGACTTCTGCCTCAAAAACTGGAGAATGTTCTGAACAGTTTCAAAATCGACTATGTGGCGATGGATCTCAAGACATCTCCCCATCGATATGAAGAGCTGGGATGGAAAGTCAACGACGGAACGACGGTGGGTGAACTTTGGGACCGGGGACTGAAAACACTGGAAGATGCCGAGGTTGACTTCGAAGTCAGAACCACGATGGTTCCGGGTCTAGTGGATTACGGCGTCCTGGAAGAACTGAGGACCTGGGCGGAACGGGCGGATTTGTGGGCCTGGCAGTCCTATGGACCGGGAGACACCCTCAATCCCGAATGGAGCTCTCTATCGGCCAAGGATGAGGAGCATATCAGAAAATGGATAACCCGACTCAAATCTAATGTGCGTATAGTAATACGCTAAGGCTCAGCCCAAGACGCCGGCGATGCGTTCCAGCACCTTCTTGCGATCCAGAGGTTTGACGATATAGTTCTTGGCACCGGCCATTAATGCTTTTTTCACGAGATCTTCTTTGCCCAACGCACTGATCATGATGACCTTGGCGTCTTTATCAAAGACAATGATCTTCTCCAGGCAGGAGATTCCGTCCATATTCGGCATTGTGATGTCCATGGTGACCAGATCCACATTCGGATGCAATTCTTTGAACAGCTCCAATCCCTGAACCCCGTCCTCGGCCTGTCCGACGATATGGAAACCTTCGGAGGTGAGAATCTGATTCAATTGCTTCCGCACAAACATGGAATCATCCACAAGAAGGACGCGATAGGGCTGACCCGAAGGTGACAGACCCTGAGGTTCCTTGGCATTAATAGTCGGAAAGTCAGCGTTGGCTTTCATGAACCCTATTATAGTACGGACATTCGTCATTACGCCAATCATGTTTTTGAAGAATCGTGATACCTTTACCAGGAGGAGAACGAGAATGGATGAAACCATATCCGGCAAAAGTCCGGTCGGCCGCCGTCTTTCCCGAATTCAAAAATCCGAGCAGCGTTTTCTCGTCCATAACGGCAGAAGGGTGAAACTCATCGATGAGATGACCATCGGCCGGGACAAATCCAATACCATCACCATCGACGACCCCTTGGTATCCCGTATCCACTGCATCGTCAGACGCATTCGAAGCTCCTGGTACGTCGAGGACATCGGCAGTACCAACGGCACTTGGATCAACGGGAAACAGCTGATTAAGGGCCGAGCTGTCCGGTTGAATCCCGATGACATCATCAAGCTGGGAGGGCGCATCGAAGTCACTTTAGCGTGACGTGAGACCGCCTTCCGAACCACTTGAACCCACTCTACCAGGCGGCTAGAGTATCCATCATGAACATCAACATCCGCCGGTGGTCTGAACTGGCCGAAGACGAGCGAAGAAAGATACTTTCCAGATCGGAAATTGATATTGCCGAAGCCGCCGGAACAGTGTCCGACATCATCATGGATGTCAGGAAACGGGGTGACTCGGCTCTCAAAGATCTGAATCATCGATTCGACGGCTCTCCGAAGGACGCCGCAATACGTATACCCGAAAGTGATTTCGACGATGCCGCCGGCCGTCTCACTCCTGAAATCAAAGAAGCATTGGAATATTCGGTTGAAAATGTTCGGCGATATCACGCCGATCAGGCACCCGACGGTCTGGTTTGGAAAGAAATCCGGCCGGGAATTATGGCCGGGGAACGCACCGGCCCCATAGATTCGGCGGCCTTCTATGTGCCCAGAGCCCGGGGCAGCTTCCCGTCTATGCTCTATATGATGGCCGTGCCGGCCCAAATCGCCGGTGTCCCGCGACTCGCCATGGCCAGCCCTCCCGACAAATTCGGGAAGGTGGATCCCGCCTGTCTTTATACGGCCGGTCTCTGCGGCGTCGGGGAAGTCTACGCCATGGGAGGCGCCCAGGCCTGGGCGGCCCTGGCCTATGGAACCGAATCGGTGGAAAAAGTGGACAAGTGCCTCGGCCCGGGGAGCAAATATGTCGCCGCGGCCAAGCGCTTGCTGGGAGACGTTCTGGACTGCGGACTTCCGGCCGGTCCGTCCGAGTCGGTGATATTGGCTGATTCCACTCCTGATCCGCGTCTGGTGGCCCAGGATCTGCTGGTGGAAGCGGAGCATGGTTCGGACTCGGCGGCACTCCTGATTACCGACTCGCCGGAATTGGCCTCCGCGTCGGCCGCATATCTGGCTGACTATGCCGAGAAACTTCCCGAACCCCGGCGGACATTTGTATCGGATGTCCTCTCGGGCTACGGTGGAATCATTCTGGTAGACGATATGTCCGAGGGTGTTGCACTGACCAATGATATTGCCACAGAGCATCTGCAGATCCGCACCGCCGATCCATTCGCCGTTCTGGGACGCATCAGGCACGCAGGTGAGATACTCCTGGGGGAGAATACTCCGTTCTCGGCGGCCAACTACTCGGTAGGCGCCAATGCCGTACTGCCCACCGGCGGAAACGCCCGCACCTGGTCCGGCGTCTCGGTAGGGGATTTCAAGAAACGCTCCAGCGTCGTCTACCTGACCCGTGACGGTTTGAACGGCCTTCGGGGTCATGCGGCGGTTCTGGCCGAATACGAGGGATTCCCGGCCCATAAACGGGCCCTGACGGACCGATGAATCATTCGAACTCGTCGGTGTTCGAGAATCTGGACGATGCCTTTTCCTTTTTTGAATCACGCACCAATCTGGAGAAAGGTCTGCCGCCGGAAAATCCCAACAGAATGTATCGCCTGGACCGGATGAACGCCCTTTGCGCGGCATTGGGTCATCCCCAGGAAGATTTTCGGACAATCCATATCGCCGGTTCCAAGGGCAAGGGCTCGACGGCGGCCTACATCGCCGCACTCCTGGCCGGCACCGGCCGACGGGTGGGTGTCTACTGTTCACCTCATCTGGCGGACTATCGGGAACGATTTCGCCTTGAAGGCCATCCTTTTCCGGAAGACGCGGCATATTCGACGGCCTGCGGTATGGTGCGGAGTCTCGCCGAAGCGGAAGCCGGACTCCCCGGTGACGGCGGGGCCACAACCTTCGAACTCCTGACGCTCTTCGCCTTCCTTCTCTTCCGCGAGATCGGATGCGATACCGTCGTTCTGGAAACCGGACTCGGCGGCCGGCTGGACGCCACCAATGTCATATCGCAACCCGAAGCCGTTGTGTTCACACCCATCGAAAAAGAACATACCGAAGTTCTCGGGAATCGGATCAGGGACATCGCCGGGGAAAAAGCCGGTATTTTCAAACCGGGCAGCCGGGCCTGGAGCGCCCGGCAGAAAAAATCGGCCGCTAAAGTCTTCAGGCGCGTCGCCGCCGAGCAGGGCGGCCCCCTGATAGAACTCGCCGATGAATTGTCGGAAATCCGGGCGGTCGGTGCGGACGGCGCCCATGAAACGTGGCATCTGGTCTGGCGGGACGGACGGACCGATAAGATTTTCCTGGCTATGGGCGGGCGGATTCAGGCCGAAAATGCGGCCCTGGCTTTGATGGTGACACGGGCTCTGGAACCCGATATTTCGGACAGGGCAGCCCGAGCCGCCTTGTCCGAGGTTCGATTGCCGGGCCGGTTCCAGCGGATATCCGACAGGCCGCTTATCGTCATCGACGGAGCACATACACCCAAATCCGTCACCGCCGTGGCCGAATCCTTCCGCGAGACGGCGGGATGCTCCGCCGCTGACGCTCGGCTTTCGACGGTTCGACCGGGCGACGGCGATCCGGCCGCACCGGCAGAATCCTCCATCCTCGTCTTCGGCAGTGCTCTGGGCAAGAATCACAAAAAAATGGCCATGGCGCTGTGCGGGGGCCGCCACCCCTTCTTCCGTGAGGTGATTGTCAGCACGCCCGGCACCTTCAAGCCCAGCGATCCCGGCGCGGTGGCAGAGGAATTTCGCCGTATCGGCGCTCAAGTCAGCCTCATTCCCGAGCCTTCCGATGCCTGGCAAGAGGCCTTGAATCGATCCGCCGGGAAGCGACCGATTCTGGTGACCGGGTCGTTCTACATGGCCGGGGAAGTCGCACAGATTATAGACGGCACCAACAGAGGAGAATGATGACAACAATCGGATTCGTATCAACTCGTTTTGCCGGGAGTGACGGTGTCAGCCTCGAGAGTACCAAATGGGCGGAAATACTCGAGTCGGAAGGACATCGGGTGGTGTGGTTTGCGGGTGTACTGGACAAGCCTGAGAGCAGCAGCATGCTGGTCCCTGAGGCGCACTTTACCCATCCCGACTCGGTAAGAATCAACGGAGAGGTATGGGGGAAGCTCAGCCGCTCTCGGGAAATCAACAACCTCATCAAATCCCGGGCGCAATTCCTGAAGGGCAAGCTTTATGAGTTCACCGAAAGGTTCGATGTCAACATCCTCATCGTCGAAAACGCGGTGACCATACCCATGCAGATTCCCCTGGGCATCGCGATAACGGATTTTGTTGCGGAAACGGGAATGCCGACCATCGCTCATCACCACGATTTCTATTGGGAAAGGACGCGGTTCCTCATCGGATCCGTCAGGGATTACCTCGAGATGGCGTTTCCGCCCTCACTCCCGCAAATCCAGCACGCCGTCATCAACTCGGCGGCCAGGGACCAGCTGGCATGGAGGAAGGGCATTTCATCCATGATCGTTCCCAATGTGATTGATTTCGATATGAAACCCCGCCCCTCGGATCCGTCGGCCGTCCGAAAGTCCATCGGGTTGGACGAGGACGACATCCTCATCCTGCAGCCGACCCGAGTGGTTCCGAGAAAAGGCATTGAACATGCCATATCCGTGGTGGGGCGGTTGAAGGATCCACGCTGCAAGCTCATCATCAGCCATGAAAGCGGGGACGAGGGTGACGCGTACCTGTCCGCGCTGATCGATTCGGCACAGGCATCGAATGTGGATCTCAGGCTTGTGACCACAGTGGTTCCCGAAGTGGTTGACGGTGTTGAACAGCCCCTTCCCGCAGGCTCTATCGGGCTGTGGGACCTGTATACCGCCGCCGATCTGGTGACCTATCCCAGTCTCTATGAAGGTTTCGGGAATGCGCTTCTCGAAGCGTTCTACTACAAAGTGCCGGTCCTGATTAACCGATACAGTATCTACATTCAGGATATCGAACCAAAAGGATTCCGGACGATTTCTATGGACGGTTATGTCACTCCCGAGGTGATCGACGGCGTAAAAAACATTCTGAAGGACAAGAAACTGCGACGTGAAATCGTGGATCATAACTTCCAAATCGCCGGCAAATTCTTCGGCCACCCCATTTTAAGACGGAGACTCCAAACACTCCTGATTAATGTCATGGGAACCGACTAGCGGCGTTACCGGCCAAGGCGTTATCATCTCTCCCATGCACGATCCACGAAACGATAAGCTTGCCGACATCATCGTCAGTCATTCCCTGGAACTGAAAGCCGGGGAAAAAGTTCTCATTCAGGGTAACGGCCTGGTCACCGAGCCCTTGGTCCGGTCCATCATCCGGGCGGCCAAAGCCGTCGGAGCCCTGCCCGTCTATAAACTGGAGAATCCCAAAACCCACCGGGAATGGCTCAAGGATGCCGATCCGGCCATGCTCGATCTGGCGGCCCAAGCCGATGCGCATCAAATGGCGCTGATGGATGCATTTGTCGGCTTCTCCGCGCCCGAGAACGCGTTGGAGCTTTCGGATATTCCCGGTGAGATAATGAGTCTCTATCAGAATCATTACAACAACCCCGTCCACATGAAGGTACGTCTGCCCAATACGAAATGGGTGGTGCTGCGCTATCCCACCGACGCTTTTGCCCAATCGGCAGGAATGAGCGGAGAGGCATTTGAAGACTGGTTCTACCGGGTATGCACGGTGGACTACAAAAAAATGGGCGAAGCCTTCGGCCCGCTGCAGAAACTGATGGAACGCACCGACCAGGTCCGCATTTCGGGCCCGGGTAAAACCGATCTGACTTTCAGCATCAAGGATATTCCGGTTGTTCCCTGTTCGGGACAGAGAAACCTCCCGGACGGTGAGATTTACACAGCCCCCGTCAAAGACTCGGTCATCGGCACCATCGCCTACAACACCCCATCCATCCATGACGGGTTCGAGTACACCAATATCACATTCCGGTTTGAAAACGGAAAAATTGTCGAAGCAACGGCCAACGATACCGAACGTATCAATACCATCCTCGACATGGACGAGGGCGCCCGGTATGTGGGGGAGTTCGCCATCGGCGTGAACCCCTATGTGGATAAACCGGTGAACAATACCCTTTTTGACGAAAAAATCCGGGGCAGCATTCACTTTACGCCGGGAAACAGTTATGACGGTGCATTCAACGGAAACCGTTCGGCCCTGCATTGGGACATCGTCCTGCTTCAGGAAGCCCAAAACGGCGGCGGGGAAATCTGGTTCGACGGGGTGCTGGTGCGCAAGGACGGGCGATTTGTCCTTCCGGAGCTCGAGGGTTTGAATCCGGAAAATCTGTCTTGAAGGAACCGGCGTTCTCAACACTGCCGACATCCTCGGTTTGCGCCTTTTGGAGGTCAGCACCTTCTTGTACACCTCACCTCCCCGGCCTACACTGAATCTGACGATATGGAAGATCACTACCTCTACTACCTGGATAAAAACTCCAAACTCTCCAAAGGGCAGGAGTACATCATCGGCCGAGGCGCCGAAGCGGATATACGACTCCCCGACGAACGCGTGTCCCGTAAGCATGCTTCTCTGCGATGGTCGGGCACCGGATTTGCTTTGGTTGACCTGCAAAGCACCAACGGCACATATGTGAACGGCGGCAAAGCCGGTTCCATCCGCCTGCTGGACGGCGACAAGATTCGAATCGGTCCCCACGACCTGCAATACGTGGTGATTGCCGGTGACAAATCCTCGATGCCGCAGCCCGACGACACCATCGTGTTCGAGAGGAAAGTCCACGAACTGGCCGAAGAAGCCGGAAACCCGGAGATGGCGGGACGGATCCGGGATCTTAAACGCTACTACAACCAGAAACGTGACGCGTTATCGGATATGGCGTTCCGGGATGAACTCACCGGACTGTTCAACCGTCGATATTTCGACCAGAAACTCCAGGAAGAAATCGACAGATCGGCCCGGTACGGCCGAAATCTGAGCCTCATCATCGCCGACATCGATAATTTCAAGTCCTACAACGACGAATTCGGTCATCAGAAAGGGGATGAGGTGCTCAGAACCGTATCCGACCTTCTCCGAAGCAGCTGCCGTTCATCGGATACCGCGGCACGCTACGGGGGTGAGGAACTGGCGGTGATACTACCGGAAACCGACGGCGAGGGTGCCCTGTTTGTGGCCGAAAAGGCCCGGAAGATGATTGAAGCCAGATCGGCAGATATTGCAGACCGCACCATCACCATCAGCATGGGCATCGCGTCTTACGGCCAGGGAATCGATGATCCCGCTTTGCTTGTCGCCGCAGCCGATCGGGCCCTTTACCGTGCCAAGGACGCCGGCCGGAATCAATGCGTTCTGGACCACTCCAACCCTTCCGGCATAAGATAAGCCGATGGCCGCCCTTGTCCTGAAGAAGCATCCGATGACCCGAGCCGCTCACTACCTGTTTCTGCTGCCTTTCCTCCCGGCGCTGCGGCCGCTGATGGTAAATTTCCAGACCTCTCATATGATTATTTACGTAAGCGGCGTACTGCTGGTGATTTTCCTGATCATCTACGGCAATCAGCAGCCCCTGCTGCGCAGCGGCCGGGAAGGCTTGAGCATTTACCTTCACTACAGGCAGAATGCCGAATACCACCCTTTTGACGGGATGGTGGGTTATCGGCGTGTCGGTCGCCGCCGCATTACAATCTACTCCAAGGATCACAGACCGGTCGTGCTCACCATGAACATCTCCGATGTGGATACCCTCATCGCCTTGCTGAAAGAAGAACAGGTCCATGAAAAATAGAACCATCTTGATTCGCCATCTCTTTCCAGGCTTGCCGTCTCTCCTAATGCTGTTTGTTTCCGGCTGTTCTCCCTCCGTTGCCCTTCCGTCCGGGAACGACATGGAAATCCTGGACTCCTGGCTGGATGAAAATATCGTAAGCCCCGCGGATCTGGCGGCCCAAACCATAGTATCCGGACGCTCGGTGATACTGGCCCAGGATGATGCGATGCGGGGCGATACCTCAATGCTCGTCGAGGCCCTGCTGCCCACTCTTCACGACGTCGGCATCTCGACTGTCGGCGTGTTCTTCATGGATGTATCGGTTCAGGCCGATTTGGATGAGTTCATTCTGTCCGACCCAGCCGACAACCCTTCTGATAATCCCGCCCTCAAAGCCAAAAGTCTGCTCAGGGCCGCCGACGCCTCACTCGGCTATGCCGAGTACTGCGGATTTCTCGAAACCGTCAACCGATTCAACAGCCGGTTGAGCGGCCAGGAGACACCCATTCGCGTCGCGGCCCTTGGACGGAACGGGCAGCTGGATATTGAGATCTTGGCCAAAATCGTTCAGGGCTGGGTTGAGAGCGAAGAGGAGGAGGAGACGGAGGTGGTGACGGAAGCCGCCGAAACCCGCAGCGATCCGGCCGAACCGGTCTTTCTCTGGCTCCTTTCTTCTCAGACGGCCTCGGCGATGGAAGCCTGGGGAGAGGGTGATTCGCCCGACGAGGATTCGTCGCAGGGGAACGCGCCGCCGGCGATACTGCGTCACCACAGCCCGGTTCCTGGTGAGGGCCTGCGGTGGGACGGCCTGATCGAGTCGGTCGCCGCCGAGCGGGATCTTCGGGATCGGACCTTTGCCTTCTACACCGAACAGGCGCCGATTCCCGGATGGCCGGAGTCGGGAATCGATGCCGACATCTATGCCGTCACACCCTATCCTTATCGCGGGGTAACGCCGATTCCGGACTTCATTTCACCTGAATATGCCACTGAAGCCAGGCGGTTCTTCCCGGATATGTCCATGGAGAAGCCGCTCAGATGGCTCTCGTCAAGGATGAATCATCGGATCGAGCGGGCCGCTCGGAAATACGCCAAGAGCCTGCCCGACTGATAGAACCGGGGATAGTTACCTGGAGGAAACCGGTCAAACCACCGGCCGGCGGGCTGGCCTGTCGATTGACTGGCCGGCCGATCAACCGGTCGGCTTATTAATGTCGGTCAATTAAATGTCGGTCAATTACAGAAGTGCGTCGAAACCATCCAGTCCCAGGGACTCTCCGATTCGAAGAGTCGAAGCCGAGTTGTTCAGCGTATAGAGATGGATTCCCGGCACACCATTGTCCAGAAGATCCCTCACCTGCTCCGTCGCCCAATGAGTTCCGGCCATTTCCACCCGTTTATCACTGTCGGCACGCTTCACGGTGCGGATCAGACTCGCCGGGAATCGGGTCCGGGGAGCCAGTTCGGCCATACGGGCCATATTTTTGCGGCTCGAAATCGGCATAATGCCGGCGATGAGAGGGGCTTCAATACCGGCAAGCCGGCAGCGGTCCACATAATCGTAATAGTCTCGATTGTCGAAAAAGAGCTGGGTGACGATATAGTCGGCGCCGGCATCCACCTTATCCTTGAGCTTGGCGATTTCATCCAGTCGATTTGATGATGAGGGATGACCCTCGGGAAAGCCGGCGACGCCCACACCCATCTGTGGATGGTTGCTTCGAATAAAATCCACCAAGTCCGCAGCAAAGGGGAAATCCCCAGGGGGCAGTTTTCCGTCGGTGGGATCATCCCCCCGGAGCGCCAGGATGTTATGCACCCCGCCTTCGGCGTATCGGTCCAGAATGGCGTGCATCTCGTCCCGGCTGTGCCCGACGCAGGTGAGGTGGGCCACCACTTCCAAATCGGTTTCTCTGTGCAGACGGGTCACCAGATCGTGAGTTCTATCCCGTGTTGATCCTCCCGCTCCGTATGTGACGCTCACATAAGCGGGCTTGAGAGGCGTCAGTTCCGAAATGGACCGGAACAGGCGGTCCCAGCCGGCCGGGGTTTTTGGCGGGAAAAATTCAAAGCTGACCGCGGTTTTACCGGCGCTTAAGATGTCTCTAATCAACATAAAGCGAACCTTCCATGGATAGTACGATACCGAAGTCCGGGCCGGTGGTCCATGCTGTCGGCGGAGCAATCGGAATCTCCTTCCCAAAGAGGCCGACGATTCGTTAGGATATCGCCATGATCCGCCTGAATGAAAACTTCGCGAAACTGCAGTCCAGCTACCTCTTTATCGAAATCGGCCGCAGGGTGAACGAACATACCGCCGCCCATCCCGGGCATAAACTCATCAAACTCGGGATTGGAGACGTCACCCACCCCCTGCCGCCGTCCATCGTCAAAGCATTCCACGAGGGTGTGGAGGAACAGGCCGTTGCGTCCACCTTCCGAGGATACGGTCCGGAGCAGGGATACGGTTTCTTGAGGGAGGCCATCGCCGGGGCGGATTTCGCCGCTCGGGGCTGCCCCATAGGACCGGAGGACATATTTGTCTCCGACGGAGCAAAATGCGATACGGGAAATTTTCAGGAACTCTTCGCCGAAAATATCCGGGTGGCGGTGCCGGATCCGGTCTATCCGGTTTATGTGGACACCAATGTCATGGCCGGCCGAACCGGCAATGCCGTCGATGGCCGATATGAGGGACTGGTCTATCTGGAAGGCACTCCGGAGAACGGATTCGTTCCGTTGCCCGGCGATCTGCCC
>JARGFR010000113.1 GCA_029210985.1 Spirochaetaceae bacterium
GACAAAGAAATCCGCTTCGGAATTCTCACTCGCCGAACCGAATCCGGGGAACGTTCAGCCGAACCGGGTATCGGACGGGATGAGGAACTCGACCGTCTGCGGGCTTGGATCGGCGATGTGCATGATCGGTCGACACCGGAATCCCTCATGATTTCCGGTGAGGCGGGAATCGGAAAGAGTCAGTTGATTGACGATCTGCTCCTGAGGGTTGACTCCCGTATCACCATTCAAAGGCTCACATTCGACTCCCTGTTTCAGCGCGGATTCGGACCCCTTCAGGACTATTTCTTCCAGCTTTTCCAGAACCGTAAGGAATCTGATGCTGAGAAGATTTTATCCGAACTGATTTCCAGCGAATTACCCGATTACCTGACGAACGAACTTAACCGTGCCGCACCGGCGCTCATGAATCTCGCCGGTTTGGACGTACACAGCAGTGAGTATTCCGAGCTCGACGTAGAGGCTCGTTATGAACGGACCCTGGAAGCACTTGTTGCCTATTTTGAAGCTTTTTTCCTTCGCTCCCCGGGAATCCTCATTCTCGATCAGGCGCAATCGATGGACGGGAATACCCGGGATTTTCTGCAGAGGCTCCTTGCCCGCAACGACAGCATGCCGTTGTGCATCATCTATTTGACCAGGACCATCGACCAGGATTTGTTACCCGGAGTTGATGATGAGCGGTCTGTTTACCTGACTCCGTTGAGCGACGATGACATCGGCATAGCGGCGGAAAGGGAACTGAAAGCCGAGGCAAGCAAAGAATTAGTCGAACTCGTCCGGAAACGAAGCGCCGGTATTCCTCTGCATATCATCACCCTGCTTCGTTACCTTCGAAATCGCGGCATGATTCGGATTGAGGGCGGAAAGGCTGTATTTGTCCAATCGACCGGCGATACTCTGCCGAAAACCCTTAACGATCTGACCATCAGTCAATTTGATGCATTGCCCGGGGATGCGAAAAACATCCTTCCGCTGTTGGCCGCCATCGGCAACTCATTTCCTGACAAGCTTCTTGAAGCCTTGGATATTCCTCCATCGGGAGAGGGCGTCTCGTCGCTTCTGGAAGCGGGAATACTGGAACGATCCAATCTCGACAAACTGATATTTCGTAAGGAATTCATGCGGGAAGCCGTGTACGAAATGCAGCTGAACGAAGTGTTGGAGGAACTCCATAAGAGGATTTTCGATGCCTGGCTGGCCGCGTTTGATGACAAGGATGATTACAGCCTGGAAAAAGGATACCATGCTGAGAAAACCGGAAATATCGCGGCGGCACGTGAGTACTATCTGCTGGCCGGTCGCCAGGCCCAGGCTGTGTTCTCCAACATCGAAGCTGTTGAGCTCTATTACCGAGTAATACGGCTGGATCCGCAAAACACGGAAAATACCGCCGTCCGCCTGAATATCGCGGAAATCTACGATCTGATTGGCCAATGGGACAACGCCTATGAAGAACTGGTTAAAGGTGTGGGATTCGCGATTCTGTCCGACATGGAGCATGAACTTCACCGGTTTTTCGCACTGGGCGGGCAGGTGCTGCTTCAGCAAAGTCGAATATCTCAAGCCAAAGCCCTTCTGCTCAAGGCCGTTCGGGATCCCCGGGCTCAAGGCATCAATCCGGCCCGTATCAAAGCCCGAATCGATCTTGCACGAGTCCATCTATTGGAAGGCGCATATTCGGATGCGATGAACCGGCTTTTCGAAGCGCGGGAAATGTCGGAAGAAAGTGAGTATATCGAAGGGCAGGGTCTTTCCAGCTACTACCTGGGCCGACTGAATTCGGTCAGGAACAAGAAAAAGGAAGCGGCTGTCTATTACACGAAAGCCCGGGAGCTTTTCACCAAACTCAATAAACCGCGCCTGATTGCGAATCCTCTCTACGACCTGGGACTGCTGCACCGCAATGAAGGTAAACTGGATACCGCCCGGGAATACCTGGAAAAGGCCCTGAGCCTCTACGTTCAGATCGGATATAAAAGCGGTATCAGTGCCGCTCTGCTGAATATCGGACTCATTTACGACCAGCAGGGGGAGTTCTCCCAGGCTGAGGAGTTCTTCCATCGTGCCCTGAATATCGCCCGGGAGATCGGCGAGGATCTCGCGGTTGCCTACGCACGATTCTGTCTGGGTGCCGGCTCTTACAAAGAAGGTAATCTGGAAAAATCACTGGATTATCTCACAGATGCGCATCGGCTGATTACCGATCTGGGAGCTGAAACATACCGGGGATATACGCTGTCTTATCTCAGTTCTCTCACCGTCCGGATGGGGCGGCAGGAACAGGCCGTCGAATACATCCAATCCCTTTACGACCTGATCAGCAGTACCGGTGAAGATCCGGAACACGGAAGACTCTATCTGGCCCTGGGGTCTCTTGTGAGGGATGGTATGCCCGAGAATCCCGACCTCCGGGCAACTGTGACACGGATTGCCGATTCTGAAGGGATAGATCCCCCGGACTCCGTTCATTTCTATCAGCAAGCGGTGAAAATTTCGAAGGCAGCCCATTACGTGAATACGCTGATTCCCGCCCTGCTTCGCCTGGGCGAGCAGCTGATTCGTCACAAACGTGATTCGGCGGGAATGAAATACATTCGCAGCGCTCAAGTATTTGCCGCGGCCAGTGGGTGGAAAAATATGCAAAGTCGGCTGGAGCAGCAGTACGGACTTCCGGAATCTGAGTCTTAGGAGATATATATGTCATTAGAGTATTGGTTCATGTTTCCCATCGCGATGGTGATCGCCACCATCGCGATGGCATCGGGAGTTGAAGGCGCAACGTTCTTTACGCCTCTTTTTATCCTTGGGTTGGGACTGCCGGCCGAAGTGGCGATTGGTGTCGGATTGATTACGGAAGTGTTCGGTTTTGCCAGCGGCGTGTTGTCCTACGTCAAGAAGAAATTGATCGACTATCGTCTTGGACTCACGATGTTGATGATGACCGTACCGTTGGCTCTGGTGGGTACGTTTCTGGCCGGATACGTTCCGGGAGAGATATTGAAAATCATGCTGGGCATCGGATTGATTGCCATCGCATCCACTTTTTTGAAGACTCCCGATCACGAGAAAGTCCAGGCTTTGGATTTTGAAATTGTGCAGAGAAATCAGGAGACGGCTCCTAAAACCACTCTGGTAACGGCTGAGGGTGAAAATATTTCGTACACCGTCTGTAATCGCGCGGAGGGCGGAGTGCTTGGGGGTATCGGAGCGCTTTTCATCGGCATGCTGTCGACAGGTCTTGGTGAAATGAACGGCTACTTCTTTCTGAAGCGCTGCAGAGTACCCAGCAAGGTCTCGATTGCCACAAGTGTTTTTATCGTTGCGATTACCGCATTGGCGGCGTCGGTGGGCCATGTGTTCACGTTCGTGCAGTCCGGCCCGCAGACTCTGATGCTAGTCGGTTCTATCGTTATCTTCACCATCCCTGGTGTGCTGATCGGTGGACAAATCGGCCCGAAAGTCGCCTCTTCGATATCGCCGCGTACGCTTGAATTGATGATGGCCGTTCTCTTCATCCTGGTGGCCGTTTTGATGCTGTCCACTACGATTGTGTCCATGAGGAGCTGAATAATGAAAAAATATGATGTCGTGCTTATCGGAACAGGACAGGCGACGGGCACAATCCTGCCGAGACTCTTGTCCGCTGGTAAAAAAATTGCCGTTGTAGAAAAGAGCCGCGTCGGCGGTACATGCGTCAACTGGGGCTGTACACCGACAAAAACGCTTGTGGCAAGCGCCAGAGCGGCACGAATGGTGCAGCGGGGAGCGGAATTCGGAATAGAAACATCCTCTCCTGTTACCAATTTTTCCCGCGTCATGGATAGGGTGAACCAGATCCGCGACGACAACAGCAATGGCTTTCGATCCTGGCTTGAGAAAGTGACGGATTTTTATCCGGGTTCCGCCTCTTTTGTCGACGAACACATTATCGCCATCGAGGATCAGCAGATCTGGGGCGAAACGATTATCATCCATGTCGGGGCGAAACCGAGAACACCCAGTATTCCGGGTGTTGAATCGGTTCCGTGGCTGGATAATCAAGGAATCCTGGCGCTGCAGAAGCTCCCGGAGCATTTGCTGGTTGTCGGCGGTTCGTATATCGGCCTGGAATTCGGCCAGGCTTTTCGGCGATTCGGAAGTCGGGTGACTGTGTTCGAACACGGCAGTCGGATCATTTTCCGAGAAGATTCCGAAGTCAGCACCGCCGCACAGGAACTGCTTGAAGATGAGGGCATAGAATTCCATTTGAATGTCGACATCCAAGGTGTTGAGAGTCAGGGCGATCAGGTGATTCTGACCTACCGGTCGGACGGAGTCACTCATCGGGCGGAAGGGTCGCATATACTCCTCGCCACCGGCCGGGAGCCGGCCACGGCGGGATTGAATTTGCCTGCCGTCGGCATCGATGTCGATGAACGGGGATATATTCCAACGGATGATTTCGGGCGGACTCACGTCGACCACATTTATGCAATTGGCGATGTCAACGGAAAAGGCGCCTTTACCCATACGTCAGTTCATGACGGACAAGTTTTTATCGAGCACTACCTGAACGGCGGAGGCCGGCGAATATCCGACCGTATACCCATTTACTCCATGTTCATCGATCCGCCCTTGGCACGGGTTGGCATCAACGCATCCGAAGCCGCTCGCCGCGGCCTCGACTATCTGGTTGGGACCATGCCGATGAGTGCGGTGAGTCGGGCAAAAGAGAAAGCGGAGACCGGCGGGATGATGCAGGTAATTACCGAGGCGTCATCCAAACGGATACTCGGTGCGACGGTCTTTGGTGTCGGTGGAGATGAGATAATCGGTATGCTGGCATTAGCCATGCAGGCCGATATTCCCTACACCAAAATACAGGAGACGGTGCTCCCTCATCCCACGGTGAGTGAGCTGGTGCCGTGGATCTTCAACGATCTGAAAGCACCGGATATCGAAAAGTAACCGATGTGACGGCGGGTGCGATCCTACCCCGCCGCCGCTCCAGCTCCAGCTCCAGCTCGGTATAGGCCACTTTGGCCACCCGGGTTAGGGGTAACTCATTCCGGAAGACGATATCCTTGGGGAGGCTCCAGAGCATCCCCAGTTTCCTTTGTTAAGCACTTCTGGCGGACGCTGAAGTACGAAGATATCGATCTCAGTTCTTATGAAACGGTTCGGGATCTGAAGCTCGGTCTTTCCCAGTATTTCCGGTTCTGTAAAAACAGGCGATACCAGCAGAGTCTGGATTACCGGACACCAGATGAGATGAATGAATCATTCCGAGCGGAGGGAGACCGGTCAGCAGCCTGACGGCGGTTGGTTTCAACCTGGTAATTCAGAATTGTTGTTTGATAATTGGGCTCAGCAGTTGTGGTCATGTAATTCTCTGACAACGCTTGTTTATTCATTTCGATTACATTTTAATGTCATTATGCGAAGATACTGTATGATTCAGACGGTGTTAGGGGCAGGTGCTACCAAAAAGTGGATTCTGGTACATTAAGGAGTTCGCTGATGGATAGCGATCCACTCGGTGTCGTCATTGTCGACGACGAGCCGAGAATCGGTCAAATGGTGAAGTCCCTGATCGAGTGGGAAGAACTGAATCTGTCATTGGTCAGCGTTGAGACAACGGGGAAGAATGCGCTCAATACAATAAGATATCAAAAGCCGGCAATTGTGATTACGGATATCCGAATGCCGCAGATATCCGGTTTAGATCTGATATCCCGGACCATGGAAATCTCTCCCAATACAAAATTCATTGTCATAAGCGGTCACAAAGATTTCGAGTATGCTCGCAAGGCGCTTGAGTACGGTGTCCATAACTATCTTCTTAAACCCGTCAACGCCAACGAGCTGAACCGTAATCTTAAACAGATAAGTGAACACATGGCTCGCGAGCAGGAAAAAAATACTGATGAGCGTCAGAAGCTGAAGGCGTTTGAAGTAGGACAGAAGCTGATTCGGCGTAATGTCTTTGAGTACCTCTTTCACAGTCAGGATGCCATCTCTCTGGAGGAGATTCGCGATGTTTTCGGTATCGAATTGTCAGCGGGACTCTTCAACGCAATAGATGTCAAGCTGGACTATCGGAATATTACAGAGTTCGATGTTGAGTTCGACCGCCAAATGGTGGACCTTGTGTCCTCGATGATCAACACCGAATTGGCCGGTACGGTGGTCGAGATGGTTCTTAACGAATTCCCTGGACTCCATATTATCTGTTTGTTGAACTATACACCTGCACAATCTACGGCCATCACCAAAGCAGTAAATCGCCTGTTGTCCAAAATCGAATTAGGTCTCATGGGGCTCGACCGTTTTCGCGTAACGATCGGTATGGGAGTCGAAACGGGTGAATCTTCAGGTGTTTCAGCCTGTATTTGTCAGGCGAGAACCGCAGTCAATCACCGAATCGTCATGGGGACGGAGCATATCATCACTGCGGAGATGAATCAAAAGCCCGCGTTATTGCCGTCGAATTTCCTGGACAGTAACTACCACCATGATTTATCGAATTGCATAGATTCATTTTCTGCCGATCAGTTGATTCTCTGGGTTGATTCGGCATTTCAACAGTGTCGTGTACATAGCGAGTTTGAATCTTCAATGTATTATGCTTTTGCCGATGCCATGATCGGAGATTTCATCAGCGCTATTGGCTCTATAGGACCGGATTGCGAGGAGACGATCGAGAGTACCAGGAATCTGCTGATGCACTGTAACTCCATCAAGCAGATGAAAGGGCTGTTGAATCACTCTCTGGTTTCGATACTCCAAAATGTTCATAACGAGATGATTAATCGAACAAAGAAGCCCATTCGCCTGGCTGAGGAATATGTTGAAAAACATTTCGCTGAGCGGATAACCCTGGAATCGATTGCGGATCATGTAGCGCTAAGTTCAGCGTATTTTAGTGATCTCTTCAAACGGGAAACCGGACGTAACTTCTCAGCTTATCTGACTGATGTACGATTGGATCAGTCTAAGAAGAAGTTGATTGAAACCAACGATACGATAGAGTCGGTCGCCGCGGCAGTCGGATATAGGGATGTACGGCATTTCAGCAAGCTATTCGCAAAAAACGTCGGTATTAAACCGGCGATGTTCCGGCGGCTCCATTCATGATTTACCGGTCGAAATGGAAAAGCATTCACTCTTCCCACCACATACTCCTCCAGTCGTCAATTCTGGCAGGGGTGATGATATCACTCCCGTTTTCTCCTCCTGTCTTCCCGATTCTAGGCATTCTAATCTCAATTGTTATGACACTGGTTTTCCATGTCAAACATGTGAAGCCGTGGGAGGAATTTGACGCCATACTTGATCAACTCAATCAATCCCGGGACGGTGTCGTTGATCTCCTTGGCCGTCATCATGGCCGGTCCGACCGAATGGAGAAGATCATTCAGATTGTCGATGCATGTTGTGAGAATGCAACACGCCTGGCTTCGAACAGTCAAGCTGCCTATGCCGCTCTACAGAGCCAGATCAATCCTCACTTTCTCTATAACACACTCGATTCTGTCCGGGCCCAGGCGATGATTGACGGTAATATGGAAATTGCTAAGATGATCGAGACCCTGGCAGGCTTCTTTCGTTACTGTATCGGCCGGGAAGGGGAACTCGTTACCCTGAGAGAGGAGCTCGCTAATATCGAGAACTATATGGCGATTCATCACTATCGTTTCGGCGATCGGTATTCTCTTGAAATTGATATCAATAACGAAGATCAGAAAATATATGATTTACTGATTCCACGGCTCATTCTTCAGCCTGTTCTTGAGAACGCAATCTATCATGGTTTAGCAGACATTCTAGAGTCCGGAAAAATCTCGGTTTCGATCACCGTGATCGAACCCGATCTACTTATCGTCGTTTCTGACAATGGAACCGGTATGGATAAGGAGAACCTCTTAGATGTTAATGAACGGATCCATTCCGCTGGCGCACCAGGAAATATCATTGATAACCAAGATACCGGCAGCAAGGGTGTCGCACTGACCAACATCGAGAAACGCATCCGCATGTTATTCGGTGCCGACTACGGAATCAGTCTCTACAGCACACCCGGTGCCGGTACTGATGTCGAGATCTTAATACCGGCGGCAGATGAGCGCAGCAGAAGATATGAGTCTTTCGTTTCTTCGAGTTAGTCGTTTCGGTACCCTGGATTCCACGGTTCCGAGTCATCGGCAGAGCACGATACATCTGATGAAAGGTGTTATTTACGGGCTTTATGGCGAAGCTCGTTCCGGCAAAGATTCGATGGCCCAACTGCTAAAGGGTGACCTGGAATTCGGCAAGACGGAAATCCGCCTTCAGGGACAACGACTGGAGCGATCTGCCGACCTAAAAGCACGCGTCCATGTCATCGCTCCGATCAACTATTCGGTCACAGATTGGTCGGTCGCCGAGTATCTCATGCTCAATGATTCATCTTCGACATCGGCTTTTGTGAATTACAAACGCCTGAATCGCGAAGCACAAGATCAGGTCCACCAACTAGGATTCGATATCGATGTGAGAAGAAAAATCGGACAGATATCCGAGTACGAGAAGAGGATCGTCGACCTTGTGAAAGCCAATGGGATAAATACCCATCTTATTGTGATAGAAGATCCTTTCGACGGTATGTCATTCGAGCATCTCGGCGCCTTCGCCCGCACACTGAGCAGCTTTATCCAAGACCGGTGTCCAGTGGTCGTCAACTCACCTCTACGAGATGTCAACTGGCTGCTTTCTGATTTCTGCCTTTTTTTTCGAGGAGGGTTCATTGTCCGTAAGGTATCGGCTGTACGGCTGGAATCAGATCCACATTTAAAAAACAAACTACTGGGAATTGAAGCACCTGAAACACCAGAAAGGCTGAAGGTTCCCGTTCCGACGAATCCACCATCCTCATCTACGATTTCGATAAAGGGAATTCCTCTAAAGTTCGGCCGACGATTTGACCTGGAGTTGAAAAGTGGTCAAATCGCAACGATTATCGTACCGGATCTGCGGGACAGGATGCGCTTATTCTCCTACCTTTCGGGGCGCCGTATCCATCGTGATATTGCCATTTATATGGACCAAAATCGGGTAAAAACAAGATCACTTTCCGATTTCGTTCGTTTGAGAATCGTCTCATCGGCGAATTTGGGTACAGAAACCGAGCTTTTTCCCCATATGACTTTGGGTGAAAACATTCTCTTGCCTTCCTACTGCAAAGTATCTTCGACTTCATTTCTGATACAGAGGAATCAAGTCGGTGAAGTTATAGGCAGAAATATTCTAGACGATAGTATGTCGGGAATGGACTCCCTAGCTGTGGAAACCAACGAAAGCCTGCGTATAGTGTTTGCCCGTTGGCTGGTTTTCAGGCCGAGAGTTCTGGTCCTTCTTGAGCCCTTCACCCACTGCGCTGCCCCCGGAGAAAACCTGGTTTCTTCTTATATTAATCTTCTGGCAAAACGGGGATCGACGGTTGTCCTTGTTCAGTCTCGGGAGATGGAAAGTGACATCGCGAATCCACGGAGAGTCATCGTTCAACGGTGAAATACCCATTTATCTAAAGACCTGCCTACTCATTCCAAAAATCATCACATTGTTCTGCAGGATCTGCGAATCCATACTAGCTAATGTCTCGAGATCGAGGCAAAGAAGCTATTAGGAGGCTTTAATGAAAAAGGTTTTACGCGTACTGAGTGTGCTTGTCGTGATACTCTCACTCGTCATGACCGTTGGTTGCGGATCCAAAGAGACGGCGGAAGTCGCCGTTACTAAATCTGGCGTTGAAAACGAAGATCTCACCTTTGTCATCGTACCGAAAGTAGTTCATGCATGGTTCGATGAGGTGAATAAAGGAGCGGTCAAGCAGGCAGAGGTCCTGTCTTCGATGCTCGGGTCCGAAGTCACTATCGACTATCGCGCTCCGCAAAAAGCTGATGTTGTCGAACAGAATACGGTGCTGGAGCAGGCTGCTGCCATGCGGCCGGACGGTATTGCTCTTGATCCACTGGACTATGAAGGCAGTAAAGCTGTAATCGAAGAAATTCAGGCCCGCGGAATCCCCGTGATTCTTTTTGACTCCCCCGCCCCTGTGGGTTCCGGCCTGACTAGTGTCGGCAATGACTTCTCTGAACAGGCGCAGTTAGCTTCGGACAAACTCGCTGAAATCATCGGGTTCTCCGGGAAAGTTGCGGTTATGCAGGGATTCCCCTCGGCACCGAACCATGCTGAACGGTATCAGGCGCACCTGGACACACTTGCCAAGTATCCGGATATCCAGGTGATTGAAGGGGGCATCAGCAACGACAGCCTCGAAGAGGCCCAATCACAGGCAGCGGCCGTCATCGCCGCCAATCCTGATCTCGTCGGTTATCTTAACTGCGATGCGACCAGTTCCGGAGTTGCTGCGGCAATCGAGGAGGCCGGCAAAAAAAATCAGGTGAAGTTCGTATCGATGGACAATCTGATTGATATTCTCGAATACGTTAAGGAAGGAACTATCACAGCGACATCCTCCACCCGTCCCCAAATGCAGGGTTCCATGTCCGTTTTGATGCTGTGGCAGGCGTCTTTGGGAGTCGAGATTCCCAAGGTTGTTGATACGGGTATTGCCTATATCGATGAAACCAATATCGATCAGTGGATCGGATTGGTCAGCTCCAACTAGACAATCAGGTCGACAATTGGGATCGGCCTGGCGTTCAAGACGCCGGGTCGCATCCCTGGAGAAACCCAATGGCGATACTTGAAGCACGTAAACTGACAAAAACCTTTCCAGGGGTGACTGCCCTTGATGCCGTGGATATCGTCGTGGAGCCGGGTCAAGTCCATTGTGTTGTCGGCGAGAACGGTGCCGGAAAAAGCACTTTGATCAAATGCCTGACAGGTGTGAATCAACCGGATGCGGGTGATATTTTCATAGACGGCATCAACACGCGGGAGAACACGGACCTCTACAACAAAATCGCGTATGTTCCGCAGGAAATAGACCTCTTTCCCCAGATGAGCGTCGCCGAGAACCTGTTTCTTCCATTTGAACGGCATGGGATACACAACCCCATACAACAGCAATCCCTCAGCAGAAGAGCGGCACCTCTCTTGGCAAAATTTCACCTGGATGTGGATCCGAATGCCAATGTCGACGAAATCCCAGTATCAGCTCAACAATTGCTCCAGTGCGTCAGAGCCATCGCCCATGAAGACTATGACATACTTGTCCTCGATGAACCGACGACAAGTCTGACAACAAAAGATATAGACAACCTTTTCAATATTATTCGCAATCTCAAATCAGATGGCAAGGCTGCCATCTTCATATCTCACAAGCTTGATGAAGTCTTGGAGTTGG
>JARGFR010000114.1 GCA_029210985.1 Spirochaetaceae bacterium
CGCATAGATACGCCCGTGCATCGAAGGCATTTTAGAAAGTGTCGGCGTTCTTGTCAATAGAAACACCAAACGAAAGATTAAGCGAGAAAAAACAAGGGACGCCGCAGCGTCCCTTTGTCATTTTGTGCGCCCGAGGGCACTTGTTGGCGGATACCCATAAAGGGCGTCGACTCCGCTTTCTGATGTGTTATGATATCCACGTCCCAGAATCATCCATTTCTTTTCTCAGAGGTGAATTACTTCCACCTATCTTAACACATCAGAAAACGGGGCCGATCCGCAACGTAGACGCTTGCCCATATCCGAGGTGTTTCCCTTAATCACCAACGTATGGGATTTCTGTGATCTTGTACTGATTGTCCAACAGCTATATTCAACTTGATATATCAATATTTATGTATTACGTTTGTTCATACGTCATACAGGGGTGCTTATGGCAATCAGTATCAGGAATTCCCAGGCGGAAAAACTGGCCAGAGAACTGGCGGAAAGCCGCGGTGAAACAATTACCGAGACTGTTCTGGATGCACTCACGGAGCTGAAGAGAAACAGTCGGCCGAAAACGCTCGGCAATTCTTTGTATCATGAACTGATGGCCATATCTGATCGGTGCAGCCGCTTGCCTACTCTTGACTCCCGTTCTGATGAGGAAATTCTCGGATATGACAAGATAGGTTCATTCGATGGTGATTGACTCATCTGCCCTGATTGCAATCTTACTCGGTGAGGAAGAAGCGCAGGCTATGGTTCAGGCAATCTCTGAAAACGGCAGGAGAATGATATCCTCGGTAACGGCTTTGGAGACATCAATCGTTATCAATGCCCGTAAAGGCGGCGATGGAGAAAGAGAACTCGAATTGCTGCTGTATAAGATTCAAGCTGATATCATTCCGTTTACCCGGGATCATTACATCCTGGCTCTTGAAGCCTGGAAAAAATACGGCAAGGGGCGACACCCGGCCGGTTTGAATATGGGGGATTGCTGCAGCTACAGTCTGGCAATGTCCTCCGGTGAACCGCTGCTTTTCAAGGGTGAAGATTTCGCACAGACCGATGTAAACACGTTCCTGTCTTGACGGTTTTCACACAATCCCGGAAGGCAGTCTCATCTCCTGAACATCATGCGGAAACTTGAAGATTGGACTTAGACGGATGACTGAACCAGCGTCCGAGAATTTCCGATGTGATAATAATCAGCGGCAGCGATGATGAACACATGAATCATCGACAGAATCTTAAAGAATTTACTGCCGGCGATTTTCAGGGCTTTCAGAGTCTTCTTCCGATTAATCACTCCGGAGATGACCAAAGCCGCCGCAACCACGATGTAGAATATGCACTTCAGCTTTGATAACCGCAGCAGCGGCTCCTTGTTTGATTGTGCTCACCGAGCTCCATTGGTCTGTTGTTCAAATAACTCATAGATCCTTCCCGAAAACCTCTTTCGACATGCGTCAGTGGGTAGAATACCCCTATTATCCAAGAACACCTTTTTTCCGCGATATTCCAAAAAAACATATTCCAAACCGGATTATTTACTCTGCGTTTCTATTAAAAGAAACAACTTTTTCCGTTGCAAACCCTACAAGAGTGTCGGGAAATGCCATCTGAAGGGTTCCAGGGCCCTTTTTACGGCAATTCCTTGCCGGAATGCTTGCCTAATAAACTGCCGCATGAGAAATTGATTATTACCAAATGAAAAAAGGGGAAATGTATGAAGAAATTATTCCTTCTCGCATTCGTTCTCGCAATCTTCACCGGAATGGTCTTTGCCAACGGCGGAAAAGAAGCCGAAAGCACCGCCGTCGGTGGTGACGACAAAATGGGAGGCGTCCTGGTTTTCGGACGGGCCGGTGATTCGGTCGGACTGGATCCCGCCCGGGAAACCGACGGCGAGTCCTTCTATGCCACTCATCAGATATTCGACACCCTGGTGGAGTTCAAAACAGGAACCACCGAAATTGTTCCCGCTCTGGCTACCAGCTGGGACGTGTCCGATGACAACCTCACCTATACGTTCTACCTCCGGGAAGGCGTCAAATTCCACGACGGTACTCCGTTCAATGCCGACGCCGTCGTGTTCTCCCTGGAACGTCAGCTCAAGGAAGATCATCCCTATAATGAGTACGGCCCCTGGCAGTACTGGACTAACTATATGGGTATGAGCGACATCGTCGAATCCATCACCGCTAAAGACGACCTGACTGTCGTATTCCAGCTCCAGAAGCCCGAAGCTCCCTTCATCGCCAACCTGGCCATGGACTTCGCCGGCATCGTCTCTCCCACCGCTTACAAAGCCGATCCCGAGGGATTCTCCTCCAATCCGGTGGGAACCGGTCCCTTCAAGTTTGTCTCATGGACCAAAGATTCCGACATTGTCCTGGACAAAAATGAGGATTACTGGGAAGAAGTTTACCTGGATCGCCTGATACTCAAGGTTATCCCCGACGCCACCGCTCGATGGCTGGCTCTGCAGAAGGGCGAAGTGGACATCATCGACTTCCCCGCCGCCGACGATCTTCCCGCCATGGAAGCCGATCCCGATGTCCAGCTTATCCAGCAGTCCGGCATGAACGTCGGCTACTTGGCCTTGAATGTCGAGAAAGAGCCCTATGATGATGTTCGCGTCCGACTGGCTATGAATTACGCCATCGATCGGGATGAAATTATCGAAGCGGTGTACGGCAGTGCCGGACAGGTCGCCAAGAATCCTATCCCGCCGAATATCTGGTCTTACAACGACGATATCGAGGCCTATCCCTACGATGCCGAAAAAGCCAAGGCCCTCATGGCCGAAGCCGGTTATCCCGACGGATTCAAGACGGAAATCTGGGCCATGCCCGTTGCCCGTCCCTACAATCCGGATGCCAGAAAAATCGCCGAAATCATGCAGGCCCAATTGGCCAAAGTCGGCGTCGAAGTGGAAATCGTCTCCTATGAATGGGGCACCTATCTGGACAGGACCGGCGCCGGCGATCACCAGGCCGCCATGCTCGGCTGGACCGGTGACAACGGTGATCCCGACAATTTCCTGTGGGTACTCCTCTCGGCTCCCTCCGCCGTCACTCCCGCCGCGGGCAATATTTCCCTGTGGAAGAACGAAGAGTTTACGGCCCTGATTAAGGAAGCCAAGGAAACCGCCGATGTGGCCCGTCGAACGGAACTCTACGAACAGGCACAGGTTATTTTCCACGAAGATGCTCCGTGGGTTCCCATTGCCCACTCAGTCGTCACGGTCCCGGCCAGCAACTCCGTAAAGAACTTCAAGATTTCTCCCACCGGCACCCGTGTCTTCAAGAGCGTCTGGCTCGAGCAGTAAACCTCCAGAGGTTTAGTCATATCGATCAACGAGCCGGCCTGCCCTTATGGGCGGGCCGGTTTTTATCGTCGTTACCGAACGGTTAACGACCTCGGTACACACCGGGACAGGAAAAACGTTTCATGTTCAAATTCATTTTGAAAAGACTGGGGCTCCTGATTCCCAGCCTCATCGGCGTCGTCACCCTCGTCTTCTTCATGATCGCCCTGGCACCGGGAGATCCCGCCCGGGTGATGCTGGGAGAACGGGCCAGTGTTGAACAGCTGGCTCAGCTCCGATCCGAGCTCGGCTTGGACCAACCCATCGGTAGACAATATCTTCTCTATATCAGCCGAGTCGTTCAGGGCGACCTGGGAAAATCCATCGTGACCAAACAGAAAATTACAGATGAGCTTGCCGATCGCCTCCCGGCGACCATCGAACTGGCCATCACGGCCACCATATTCGCCTCAATCCTGGGCATCGTACTGGGCGTTGCCGCCGCCAGGAAGCGCAACTCGTGGGTGGACTACACCACAATGACCGGCGCTTTAGTTGGAGTCTCCATGCCGGTCTTCTGGCTGGCTCTGGTTCTCATTATGCTGTTCTCGATTTTTCTTGATCTTCTGCCCACCGGCGGGCGAATGGACGTCCGTCTCTACTTTCAGCCAATCACAAACTTCTATCTTATCGACGGCATCATCATGTGGTTCAGAGAAGGCAATTCCGCCTATTTTGTTTCCGCGTTGAAGCATCTCATACTGCCGACGGTGGCTCTGGGCACCATCCCCTTGGCCATCATCGCCAGGACCACCCGGAGCAGCATGCTGGAAGTTCTCAAACAGGACTACGTGAAAACAGTCCGGGCCGCGGGTGTTCCGGAAAGAAAAGTTGTGTACCGCTATGCCCTGCGCAACGCTCTCCTCCCGGTCATCACCGTGATCGGTATTCAATTCGGCCTCCTCCTCTCCGGAGCGATACTTACGGAAACCATTTTCTCGTGGCCGGGAATCGGCAAATGGATCTACCACTCCATCAGTGCGAGGGACTTCCCCGCCGTACAGGGAGGTATTCTGTTCATCAGTTTCTTCTTCGTGATGATCAACCTGGTGGTGGATCTCCTGTACTCGGTGATCAATCCCCGGATCCGACTCAAATAAGGACGCCCTCATGAGCGAACCAATGAAACAAGACATCATCGAAGACGAAATCGCACCGCCTGCCGAGCCCGGATTCTGGAAAGAATCCTGGTATCAGCTCACCAAGAACTACGCTGCCATGGCCGGATTGATTGTCATCGCCTTCTTCGCCCTCATAGCGATATTTGCACCTCTGGTTGCTCCGGCCGACCCATTGGAACAGACGATATCGGCCAGGATGACCGCGCCGTTCACAGACGGATACATACTGGGAACCGACGATCTGGGCCGGGATTTGCTTTCCCGAATCATTTACGGCGGGCGGATTTCCCTTATCATCGGCGTCGTCTCGGTGGGAATCAGTCTGGCCCTTGGAGGGGTCCTCGGGCTGACGGCCGGCTATTTCGGAGGCTGGGTGGATCGTGTCATCATGCGGCTCATCGACATCATGCTGGCCTTTCCCTACATCCTGCTCACCATCGTCATCGTGGCCATTCTCGGTCCCTCCCTGATGAATGCCATGGTGGCCATCGGTATCAGCCAGATGCCCCGCTACGCCCGTGTCATCCGGGCTTCGGTGATGTCCGAGCGGGAGCAGGACTACGTTCTGGCCGAACGGTCTTTGGGAACAAGCGACCTTGAGCTGATGTTCCGTACCATTCTTCCTAATTCTCTGGCACCAACCATCGTCCAGGCCACCCTGGGCGTCGGCGAGGCCATTCTGAGCTCGGCGGGACTGAGTTTCCTGGGATTGGGAGCTCAGCCGCCAACGCCGGAGTGGGGCCTCATGATCGCCTCGAGCAAGCAGTTCATCACCAGCGCCTGGTGGATCGTGACTCTTCCCGGAATCGCCATCCTGCTGGCCGTATTGGGTTTCAATCTTCTGGGCGACGGATTGAGGGATATTCTCGACCCGCGGCTGAGGGACTAAACATGAAGAACAGCAACGACGTCCTGTTGGACATCAGCGGATTGAATGTCGCTTTTCATACACGCCGCGGCTTGGTGCGGGCCGTCAAAGATCTGTCCCTCAACATCAAGGAAGGAGAGACCCTGGCCCTGGTGGGCGAGTCCGGCTGCGGGAAGTCCGTCACCGCCCATTCCATCACGAGACTGGTTCCTATTCCGCCGGGGGAAATCGAGAGCGGAACAATCAGTTTCCGGGGCACAGATCTGCTCACTTTGAGCGACAAGGAAATGCGGGCGATCCGGGGATCCAGGATCAGCATGATCTTCCAGGAGCCTATGACGAGTCTGAATCCCGTTTTCACCGTCGGCACTCAGATCGGCGAGGTGTTCCAAACCCATGAGAATCTGGGTAAGAAGGAAGCCTTCGAGAAGGCCGTGGAACTCCTAGATCTCGTGAAAATCCCCGATCCGGCCAAACGGGCCAAAGCCTATCCGCATCAGCTCTCGGGAGGCATGCGCCAAAGGGCGATGATCGCCATGGCCCTGGCCTCACCCGAACCCGGGCTGATGATTGCCGATGAGCCGACGACGGCCCTGGACGTCACGATTCAAGCTCAGATCCTCCAGCTCCTCGCCGAGCTCAAAGACCGGGTGGACATGGCCCTGCTCCTCATCACTCACGATATGGGCGTCGTGGCGGAAACCGCCGATCGGGTGGCGGTGATGTACGCCGGCCACAAAGTGGAAGACGCGCCGGTAGAGACTCTCTTCGCCGACCCTCGCCATCCCTACACCCAAGGCCTCCTGGGATGCCAGCCTTCGGCGCCGGCCAATCGCGGTGCCAGGCGTCTGGTGTCCATCGACGGTTCTGTCCCCGATCTCCTGTCCATCGGAGACGGCTGTCCCTTCGCCAATCGATGCACTAATGTCGAACCGGACTGTCTCGAAGCCTTCCCCGGCAAAACGGAAGCCGGGGCGGACCATGAATTCTGGTGCCACCACCCGGTAAATCAATTAGGAGCCTCATCATGAGCCCACTGCTGGCTGCGAAAGATATACGAAAGAATTTCATCATCAAGGACGACCGAACCCCCGCCCAGACTCTCAGGGCCGTGGACGGCGTGTCACTGGATATCGCACCGGGGGAAGTCGTCGGCGTTGTGGGCGAATCCGGATGTGGAAAGTCCACCCTTGGAAAAGCCCTGCTTCGTATGCATGAGCCCGACGGTGGAACGATTTTGTGGAAGGGTGAAGATATGACCGCCATGTCAGCCTCAGAGATGAAAGCTCTGAGAAAAGACATGCAGATGATTTTCCAGGACCCCTTCTCGTCCCTGAATCCCAGAAAAAAAATACGGGATATTATCAGCCAGCCTTTACGTGTGAACAAAGCCGGCGATTCTGATGAAATCACCCGGCGGACGGAAGCCGTAATGAGGGAAGTCGGCATCAACCCCGCTTACGGACGCCGATACCCCCACCAGTTTTCCGGCGGACAGAGGCAGAGGATCGGCATCGCCCGGGCTCTCGCCCTGGAACCTGATTTCATTGTGTGCGACGAAGCGGTGAGCGCACTGGATGTCTCCATCCAGGCTCAGATCCTCAATCTTCTTCTGGACTTGAGAGACAAGCACGGCTTCGCCAACCTGTTCATCTCCCACGACCTCTCGGTGGTGGAATTCATCGCCGAGCGGATTCTGGTGATGTACCTCGGCCGCATAGTGGAAAGGGCATCCAAGACCGACCTGATGGCCAAGCCCCTCCATCCCTATACGAAGGCGCTGCTTGCGGCGTTCCCGGTGGCGGATCCCTCCCGACGATCAATGAAGAAACAGATCGTTGTAGGTGATGTTCCCTCGCCCCTGAATCCGCCCACCGGATGCCATTTCCATCCCCGGTGCCCCCTGGCAACCGACCGGTGCCGGGAAACCTACCCGCCGCTTGTGGAAGTGGCGCCGGGCCGGGAAGTGGCGTGCTGGGAAGTCTCCGGCTACAATTAGTCGGCGGTGGTGTGGAACCGATCCGGTTCTTCACCACCATCGCTACTTTTTGCCCGGTTCATAGACTATACTTCATGACCTCCCCCGCTGTGTCTGCAGAATCGGCCGGAGAAGGCAGTGAACGATGAATGTTCCCGTCCATCGGCATGCGATACGCATGCTCCCGGATTCCACAAGAGTCCTCGCCCGATTTTTCATGCCGGGAAAAGCCGACCGGGCCGCTTCCATCATCGATAAAGTCGCGGGTTTTTCAGAAAAGGAAGCGACACGAAGTCTGGAAGACGTTCTCCGCCGTTTTGCTCCGAGGCATCGGAATATCAGCAGCCTCTACGAATCCCATTACGAAAGGATACGGGAGATGCTCGGCCGCGGCGGATCCGATACGGATGGGATGTCAATCGACAAGAAAATGCTGATCGGATCGTATTTTACGATGGAGTATTCCATCGAATCGGCCGCGTTCTTCAATCCGTCCATCGTCATCGATCCCTATCAGCCCGATCTTCCCGAAGGCCATACGCGGGTAATTCTGAGCTTTCGTGCCACAGGAGAGGGGCATCTCTCTTCAATTGTGTTTCGTGGAGGCGTCCTTACCGATAAGAATGAAATCATCATCGACTCACCCGGCCGCCTGGTAGACGTCGCCGAGACTGTGAACCGTCACACTTACGATAAAGCGGACTTCCTGGAGAAGTTGTCGGAGATGAAAATCTCTCAGGAGATTGCCGCTGAAGTTTTGGACTCCTTGGGGACAAGTTTTAAATACGGGGCGATGCGCGATGCTATAGCGGAATTGGGCGACAGATCGGCGATGACGCACGCATACCGAAAGGTGGTGAACGCCGTAGAATGGCTGGCCAACTCCCATTATGACGTCACGTTCTCCAGGGATACAGGATTGAGCGAGAGAGTGATATATCCCGTTTCCGAAACTGAAAGCAACGGCCTGGAGGATGCAAGATTTGTACGGTTCTCCGACGGTGACTCGGTTCTCTACTATGCCACTTATACGGCGTATAACGGCCAAACGATTTTACCGAAACTGCTGGTGACGGAAGATTTCTATCAATTCAAGGCCGTCCCCCTGCATGGAGAGATGGTCCAGAACAAAGGCATGTCCCTGTTTCCCCGCAAGGTGAATAACCGGTATGCGATGATAGGCCGGTGCGACGGTGTTAATCTTTATATTCTTTACTCCGACGACATCCATTATTGGTCTGAGGCCATACCCCTGGCGTCTCCACTCTATCCATGGGAAATTGTCCAAATAGGCAACTCCGGATCGCCCATCGAAACCTCCGAGGGATGGCTTCTGGTGAATCACGGCGTCGGTCCCATGAGGACATACTGCCTGAGTGCACTTCTGCTCGACCTTGAAGATCCGTCCAGGATTATTGGACGACTCCCGGAACCTTTGCTCTTCCCGGATGCGGAGGAGAGGGAGGGCTATGTCCCAAATGTGGTGTATTCATGCGGATCGATCCTCCACGCCGGAGAGTTGGTGATTCCCTACGCCATGGCGGATTCGGCCAGTTCCTTCGCGACGATTCCATTGGAATCCTTGCTGGCGGAGCTTAAAAGGTCCGGCTGAATGGGCCGATGAGGGCATCCCCTAGATATCCATGGAGCGCAGCACCTTGTCCAATCCCACAACTGCGAATCGAGTGGATGAATCGCTTGAGGCATAAGGGATAATCAGTTTATCGTCATGCACCAAAGCGCCGCAGCTGTATAGGACGTTTGGGACATATCCTTCGCGTTCGGAATCATCAGGTGTCATCAACGGTTCCGTCAGCCGGCCCAGAACGCGGGATGGATCATTCAAATCCAGAAGAAAGGCTCCGATGCCGTATTTTCGCATCGGACCGACGCCATGGCTCAACACCAGCCACCCGGATTCGGTCTCTATCGGGGAGCTGCATGTTCCGATCTTGAGCATTTCCCATGTGCTCCGCGGTTCCATGACAACTTGGGGATTGTCCCAGAATTGGAGTCTGTCCGAACTCATCATCAGGATGTTCCGGTCATCCTGCCGTGAAAGCATGACGTAACGTCCGTCAATCTTGCGGGGGAAAAGGGACATCCCCTTATTCTTCACTCCTGAGCCGAGCAAGCTCATGAACCGGAATGTTCTAAAGTCCTCAGTCGAGAGCAGCTTCGGGCGAATATGTTTTCCGTCATATGCCGTATATGTGGCATAGAAGATCCTTTTTCCTTCCTCGTCTCTAAACTCCATAAAACGGGCATCCTCGATACCATTTCGCTGACATGCCATGAAGGGAAACAACACACGCTGGGAAAGCTCCGTTCCTGTATCGAATGCAACCACACTGTCGGACTCGACGAGACGTCCCGATCCTCGAACTTTTCGAGTCATAATGACCTTTTCACCTGGCCTCGAAATGGAGCATACCGGTTCCCTCAACGGTTTCTTTGGCGGTGTAATGTCGATACAGCCTCCGGGATAGACGACACCTGTTCTAAACTCAATGGATGAAATATGCCCTTCTCCGACGGCTCTCAGGCTCATGACGAACCTCAGTGCTCCGTCGGTAAGGCTGCTCTGATCCGGATGCTTCACGATGGACGGATTGAACAGCGCCGCAGCTTCGACGGAATACTCATGGCAGAAGTAGGATCCGATGAGTGCTCTGCGCTCCGCCGATGGGTTCACATTGATTCCAGGGGGCTTATTCACCTGTATATAACGATTTCGGGTGAAGGCTTCCACATCCTGATGACGATGGCCGAACTCGTGATTAAGGGCGGCCAACTCCACGTCCACCTCACCATCGGAGAGGGCCATGACATGGCCGACCGCTTTCTCGAGGATTTTCTTCCTATTGCCCGATCTAAAAGGTCTGATCAGCACTCGGGTAGAATCGGGTTGAAGAATCGGACCGATGCGTTCGACACCTATCGACTCGAGTCCTGTTCGGCGGGAGCCGGCATTTTCCTCTCCGACGACTTCATTCATCGTGGCTGGTCTTCCGGAATGTCTGAACATGACTTTGATGCTTCTGCATCTCCGTTAATGCCAGCAAAAAGGCCAGGGTGGATTCGGCGCCCTGATTCTGGCTCACCCTATCGATGTGGAGGCCGTCCCGGCAGCCCCCTGTTCCCGGATCGTAGAGACTCAAACCCAGATCGTTCCTGCCGAGGAACCACTCGAATGCTCTCTCCGCTTCGATTATCCATCGTTTGTCACCCGTGGCCGCGTACGCTTCATTACATGCCGACACCGTCGCCTGTGCTTCAATGGGCTGCTGATCGAAAGTCGCACGTTCTTTTCCTTTCGAATAGAAACCATTCGTACCGATGGGTTGGAAATTCCCCGTTGGGGATGTCTGCAGCTCAACGAGCCAGCTCAGTGATTCCAGTCCGATCTTCATGGCCCTATCATCACCGGTGTCCCCGGCCGTCACTACCAAGGCATGAGGCAGTTTTGCATTGGCGTAGGTGACGGTGTTCTCGTACCACCGCCAATCATCGGCGGCCGCCGCCTCATAGCGATGCAGCAGTTTGTCCACCAATAAATCTCGAATTTGCCCGGCACGCCTATCACCGCTAAGGCGTTTGAGATAATGGTGAATCCCGATGAGAGTGAACGCCCAAGCCCGAGGTGAGGTAAAATCCGAGACGAGGGGAAGAGCCTCCTCGAAAAGTTCGGCCGCCAGGATCTGAAAGCCATTGTGGCCGGAGCTTCCCATGCAGACTCCCAGCGCCCAAAGGGCCTGACCCTGGCAATCCTCCGAACCGACTTCCTCAATCCAATGGCGATCGAAATTCATGAAGTTTTTGAAGCGGTGGGTTTTCCGGTCCAGGGCATAGTTGAGAAATGCAATATATGTCGCCGCGAGTTCGTTCACAACCGTCGACTTGTTTCCCGCGTGCTGAAGCAGTTGTGTCAGGAGAAAGCCCCGGGCGTTGTCGTCCGTGCAATATCCCTCTTCGAAGCGAGGGACGGTGAAACTGGCGTGTTG
>JARGFR010000115.1 GCA_029210985.1 Spirochaetaceae bacterium
CGAAAATCTCATCCAGGCGGGATAGTCATGAGAATCACCGGAGGCCGTCTGCGTGGCCGCATCGTTGCCTGTCCTCCCGGAGTCATCCGACCGGCTATGGACAGAATGAGAGAATCGATGTTCTCCATCCTAGGCGACCTTAGTGGTTTGACCTTCCTGGATTTGTTCTCCGGATCCGGTGTGGTGGCTTTGGAGGCCTTGAGCCGCGGAGCGAAATCCGCTCTTCTGGTGGAGAGCGACTTCGGTAAGAAGAAAACCTTGCTGGACAACCTGAGCATCGCGGCCGACGATCCCGATACATCTTCCTTTCCCGCGAAGGTGTTGATTAAGCCTGTGGAGCGCGTTTTGAGGCCGGGGATGCCCCGTTTCGATGTCGTCCATCTGGATCCCCCGTTTCCCATGAAGAACAAAGACAAACTCATCCGGATGGCCGATAAAGCCGGGCAGCCATCCTGCGGGGGTACACTGATGATTCACTACCCGCAGGAAGATAACCTTCCGGAACAGACCGAACACCTGCGTCTATACGATACTCGCAGCTACGGACGCTCGCGTCTGGCGTTCTATACCAGGGACGATTAACCCCCCGAATCATCCGATTCCTCTCAGCTGAAGGCCCTCACTCATCGATATTCATAAAGAAATCGCTGAACTGGGAGGATTCGGTGCCGTCATCTCGTTATGCTCAAATTTGGAAGATCGCGCCGGTGTTCGTCCTGGTAACCTGTGTGACCGGAATCGGAGCCGTGGAACACACCGTCGCTCCCTCGGACACACTGTTCGGCCTGTCTCTCCAATACGACATTCCCATCACCTGGATCGTCAGAGCCAATGATCTGTCTGATGAATCGATACGGGTCGGAGAGGTTCTAAACATCCCGACAGAGGGAATCAGGTCTCTGGAAGTGCGTCCCGGCGACACACTTTCGGCATTGTCGGTGGAACTCGACATACCTGTGAAACAGCTCCGGGCCGTCAACGCGCTGGACACGGATCTGTTGGCCGTCGGACAGAGACTCATCATTCCGCCGCCGATTCCCCGGGGAACCCACCGTGTACTCTCCGGCGACTCACTCCTGTCCATCGCGCACCAATACGATATTTCCCTGGAAGCCTTGAAAACCATCAACGGACTCGACAGCGACGTCATCTACCCTAATCAGCTGCTGAGTGTCCTCCCTCCCCGCCCCGACGGACATGAAGTCGCCTCAGGCGAGTCGCTTTGGAGCATCGCGGATCGGTACGGGCTGAGCATCAACGACCTGAAAACGTGGAACGGTCTCCAACGTGACGTGATTCATCCCGGAGAAATACTGGTTCTCTATCAGGGACTGGAGAAGTCAAGCATCAGAACTCCTTCGGCGGATGTGGCTCTGGCCTCCCTGCCCAAAAGAAACCCGGAGACCGCGCCGGCCGGACCCAATGTGGAGATTCCGTCATTCGGCGAATACTTCTACAGTGCCCCGACCGCCATGCGGCAGCCCAACGATGAATATTGGGAATCGCCGGATGCCTCGCCCCTGGTGGATTACCATCATGCTCAAAAAGTCATCGAAGCCTTTGATGCCGAGATAGAAGCGGAAGGGGCCTCCGGCAGCCGACTGAGAGGCTACCAGATCATTCTCGATCCCGGTCATGGAGGATTGGATCCCGGAGCCATCGTTTCGGTTGAAGACGGAGACGGAAATCCCGTTGTCGTCACCGAGGACGAATATGCCTATGACATCGCCATGAGGCTGTATCGGATACTGGTGAGAAACGGGGCAATGGTGTCACTGACCATCCTGGCTCCGGATCATCACGTTCGAGACGGATTGAACGCCAGGCAGACCTTCGTTCACCGGAAGAACGAAGTGTACAACGATGAAGCTCACAACGGAAATGCCGCATGGAGGCCGGTGGGGGGCATCCAGGGACTGGATCTCCGTAAAGAAGTCACCTCCAACGTCATCGCGTCGACCCCGGCGTCGCTTCGGCGCAAGGGAACACTTTTTGTCAGTATCCATGCGGATAATACATCGGATTTTCCCGCTGGGACCGCCGTGCTTTTCGACGGTGAAAACGATGAAGAGCTGGCCGCATCTGAAAAACTGGCGGATGCCATGGCCTCCCGCCTCGGCGCCGGTTCCTTTACCCACCGCCAGCAGCTTCGGGTACTCAGAAACAACCCCGCCGATGCGGCGGTACTCGTGGAAGCCAGGAACATTCATTATCACCGCAATGCCTGGGCTCTCAGATCCGCCGAGCTGCGGGAACAGGATGCCCGTATGATTGCCGAGGGCATCCTGGCCTGGGTCGACGCCCGGTAGCCTGAAAGGGCATAATATGGCCCATGAGTCCTGATAACCGACGCAGATTGCGCACACCCCAGGGAACCGAGAGTTTCTTTCTGGAAGAAGCCTACAAACACCGGCAGCTGCTCCGGATGACCGAGGATCATTTCGCATCCTGGGGATACCTGCCCGTTCTCACTCCCGTTTTCGACTACTATGAAACCTACCGTCCCCTGCTGAACCATGCCCAGGAAGAACGCAGCTATCGTTTCCCGGACCGGGACGGAGAACTGCTGATGCTCCGTTCGGACATCACGCTGTTCCTGGCCAAGCAGATGGGTCTGACCCTGGACGGTGCCAAGCTCCCCCGCCGGGTTTATTATGCCGACAGTATTCTTCGACATCAGGAAGAGGAAGACATCTCCAGTGATGAATTTTTCCAGTCCGGCGCCGAACTCATCGGGCTTCCGGGCCAGGACGGTGATTTGGAAGTTCTCATGCTCCTGAGAGACCTCATGGATGCGATGCGACTCCCCGAATGGCGTATGCACATCGGTTCACGGGCCGTACTGGATGCGGTGCTGGACGGAGCGGCAGATGTCGAGACGGCCGGGGATTTTTTGGAAATTCGGGATGCCGACGGACTCCGGCGTCTCATCAAGGAGTCGGGGCTGCCCCGGGAGGATGCCAGAACCGAACTCCTTCTGTTTTTGGGAACACCCGATGAATTCGCCGATGCCGTACCGGACCTCCTGATAAACTGCGGAGCCCGGGATCCGGACTCGCCCATCGCCGAGGCCGTGATGAATCTATCCGAGCTTTCCTCGGTTCTTTCCCGGACATCATCGATGGACCGGATGCGTATCGATCTGTCCGAACACGGTGGACAGCCGTATTATACGGGGTTTACCGTACGTGCCTATGTGGAGGGGGCCAACTCCGCCGTCGCGTCCGGAGGCCGCTATGACAACCTTCTCGGTTCCTTCGGTCCTCCTGCGCCGGCCGCCGGATTCAGTCTGATGATGAGGAAAATTGAGCCCCTGAGCGGGTTCGCCGCCGATGCCGCTGCCGGAGCACCGGTGGATAAAGCCAACGGAAACACCTTCGCCGAGCGATACTGGGACGCGTCAAAGAAGCGCCGGACCGGTAAGCGAGTAGCGATAACCGACACCGAGGATGTCGAATCATGAACAAACCACTCACCATAGCCCTGCCCAAAGGCAGACTGCTCGATTCGGTTGTCGCTCATTTTTCCCAAAGGAATATTGAAATTGAGTTTGGCTCCCGCCGGCTGTCGACCGTCGACAGTTCGGGCCGTCTGGAAGTGTACAAGGTGAAAAACCACGATCTGCCCACCTACGTTCATCACGGAATCGCGGGTCTGGGCATCGTCGGTGACGATACCGTCGCCGAATCGGGCTTGAGGTTCACACAGGTGGTGACACTGCCTTTCGGGGGTACTCAACTCTGTGTAGCCGCTCCCAAAGGTTCCCCTCTTCCCGAGAGCGCCGGCGGTCCGGTGACCGTGGCCACCAGTTACGTCAAGATGACCCGTGATTGGTTTCATAAACGGGGCATCCCGGTGAAAATCATCCGCTTAGGCGGCAGCGTTGAACTAGCACCGGCTTTGGGTCTGGCTCCCTACATCGTTGATCTGGTGGAAACCGGAAGTACGCTGAAGGCCAACGGTCTTGAAGTGGTGACTCATATGACCGATATCCAGGTCCGGCTCATCGCCAATCCGGCATATTTCAAACTCCATTATCGGGAAATCGGTGAACTGGCCGATATTATCACCAGGACGGCATCATGATAGAAATCAACCGCAAGACGAAAGAAACCGACATCCATGTTCTGTTGGACATGAACGCCCGGGGTCCTTCGGAGCCCCGGACGGGAATTCCGTTTTTCGACCATATGCTCAACGCCATGGCGTTCCACGGCGGCTTCCGCCTGAAGGTGGACGCCGCCGGGGATACGGATGTCGATCCTCACCACCTTGTGGAAGACTGCGGACTGGTGATCGGTGGGGCGCTCGAAATGGCACGAATCGAATCGGGCGGGATCGAACGATACGGTCAGGCCGTCATTCCCATGGATGATGCGCTTTCAGAATGCATCGTGGATGCCTGCGGCCGCCCCTACCTGTCATGGAATGTGGTTTGGCCTCAGCTGAAAGCCGGTGATTTTGATCTGTTCCTCCTGAGAGAATTTTTCTGGGGACTCGCCGTCGCCGGAAAGCTGAATCTCCACCAGAGCGTACGGTACGCTGAAAACGGCCATCATGCCGCCGAAGCTCTCTTCAAAGCCACCGGCAGAGCCCTGGCCATGGCGTATGTACCCAAACGAGGCGGCGAAGAGGCCATGTCGACTAAGGGGACTCTCTAGATTCATGGCGGAAATGCCGAAAGACGGATTTCTCAAGGTTGTACGGCCGCAAAAAGCCGAGGTCGATTCGGCAAAAAAGGCCGCATTGATACGAAAGGGAAATGAGCTGTTCAACGGCGGTGACATCGTCACAGCCAAGAAGATTTTTCTGGCTTTGGGCTATACCGATGGAGTAATCCGTGTCGGAGACTATTATTATAAGAAATGCGACTACTGGGAGGCCTATCGCCTGTACAGTATCGCCCCCGCTCCCGGGAAGGTGGATCACCTGATAGAGAGAATGGCGGGCGTCGTGAGGGAATGGATCAGCGAATAGCATAAGTATCTAAAAAGGAATTTAAAAAAAGCGATGAATAGCGATCAGTTTCCGAATGAACAGAATCAAGATCCAGGTGTCGAAATATCCGAGTTGTCCAAACAAGGTTATCAGCTCCTGAAAGAAGGTCTGATAGAACGGGCCATCGCCAATTTCAAGGTCATTCTGGAAATCCAGCCGGACAATAATTACGCCTTGGTGGGAATGGGAGACGCATACCGAAAAGATCGTCGTCCCGATGAAGCCGCCGGGTTTTATAAGGACTGCCTGAAGTTCCATCCCGGGAATAATTACGCCCTTTTCGGCTTGGCGGACTGCTACAAGACGACCGGCCAGTACAATCGCGCCATCGAAATATGGGAAAAATATCTCGTTCATGACGACACGAATATTACGGTTCTTACCCGAGTAGCCGATGCCTACCGAAAGGTTCGGAATCACGACCGGTCCAAGGAATTATACCTCCGTGTCCTGGAAGCGGATGCAAACAACTCCTACGCGCTCGTCGGCCTTGGCCATCTACATTACGATTTCAAGGAATATGCCGAAGCGCTGAAATACTGGCTGCGTTTGGAAGATTTGGTCGGACGGCGGGTTGATATACGGGTGCTCACGTCCATCGGGAACTGTCACCGAAAACTTAAAACCTTCAAAGACGGTGTTCTGTACTTCAAACGGGCCCTGGAGAAGCAGCCGGGTAATTTCTACGCCCTTTTCGGTCTTGCCGATTGTTATCGGGGCATGAACGAGTCCGACCAGTCCTTGGTCTACTGGAATAAAATTCTCGAAAAAGATCCGCGAAACAAGGTGATTCTCACCCGTGCCGGGGATGCCTACCGCGCCATTAATGACTTGGATACGGCAGCCCGATGCTATAGAGACGCTTTGGAAATCGAATATGACGTTTACGCGGCAATGGGAATAGCCATCATCGACCGGCTGAAAGGCGACTATACCTCTGCGCTGTCCAAATTGGACGAACTCATCTCCAAAGAACCCAAAAATCACCGCCTCTATATCGAAGCCGCCAATTGCTGGAGAGCTTTGGGAGACCCGGATTCCGCGGCCAAAGTGATAGAGAACTACTTCTCGACAGGCATGCAGAATGAAGCGGTGTCCGAATATGCCCGCAGACAGAAAAAGACCTCAAGCACTTAGGTGAGAACCGCTCGGATTCGCCGCACTCCCCGGGAACTCGACTGCTCCTTCTGAATTTTGAACCGCCCGAGTTCGCCGATGGACTCGACGTGGGGACCGCCGCAGACCTCTCTGGAGAAATTGCCGATCTCGTATACCTTCACCTGCTCGTCGTACTTCCCTTCGAAAAGGGCTCTGGCGTTCAGATTTCGAGCCTCCTGGAGGGTCATCTGCTTCATGGAAACCGGCAAGTTCTCCGATATTTTCTGATTGACAATCGCCTCCACCTCGGCTTTTTCTTCCGCCGACATCGGCTGGGGATGGACGAAGTCGAATCGCAGGCGTTCGGCGGTGATGTTGGAACCCTTCTGAGCCACATGGTCGCCGAGAACCTGCCTGAGAGCTTCATGGAGCAGATGGGTCGCGGTGTGGTACCGGGTGGACATCACCGAATCGTCCGCCAGGCCGCCCTTGAAGGTTTTGTCGGCGCCTTTTTTGGAGGCCTCCTGGTGCTTTTTGAAGGCTTCATCAAAGCCCTCTCTATCCACACTCATGCCGTTTTCCTCCGCCAGCTCTTCGGTGAGTTCCACGGGAAATCCGTAGGTGTCATACAATCGGAAAGCCACACGGCCGGGGATGATTTTCTTCGGATTCCTCTGGAGGTTCGGCAGAAGCTTATCGAACTCCTTATGACCATGCTCCAGGGTCTTGCGGAATTGGGCTTCTTCCAATGCCAGTTCGCTGATGATGACATCCCGCCTGTCCTTGAGCTCGTCATATACGCCTCGATACAGACTGATGACCGAATCTGCGATGGTGCCCAGGAAATCTTTATCTATGCCCAGCTTGAGCCCGTGGCGGACGGCCCGGCGTATGAGCCGGCGCAGGATGTATCCCTGTCCGAGGTTCGAGGGCTTCACTCCGGTCTCGTCGCCGAGAATCATCGTTGCCGTCTTCACATGGTCTGAAATGACCCGGAAAGATTGGATGGTCTCGTCGTTCTCTTCATATTGACGCCCCGAAACATCTTCTATGGCGGCGATGATTCCGGAGAACAGTTCCGTTTCATAGACGTTGTTCTTGCCCTGAAGCATGGTAATGGTACGTTCCACCCCCATCCCGGTATCCACACAAGGCTTTGGAAGCGGCTCAAAACTGCCGTCGGACTGCTTATCGTACTGCATGAACACATCGTTCCAGATTTCGAAGTATTTGCCGCAGGAACATCCCGGACGGCAATTAACCCCGCAGGCTTCGATACCTGTATCGTAAAACATCTCGGAATCCGGACCGCAGGGACCGGTCTGGCCGGCGGGTCCCCACCAGTTGTCTTGTTTGGGCAGCCGGAAAATACGATCCTCGGGAATTCCTAAGGACACCCAGGTGTCAAAAGACTCCTGATCGAAAGGCGCATCGTTGTCGCCTTCGAATACCGTCACGTATATCCTGTTAACATCCAGGCCGAGATATTCATCGGATGTGAGGAATTCAAAGCTCCAGGCCAGGGCTTCTTTCTTGAAATAGTCCCTTAAAGACCAGTTTCCCAACATCTCAAAAAACGTCAGGTGCGAGGTGTCTCCCACCGACTCGATGTCGCCTGTCCGGATGCATTTCTGGGCGTTGGTGAGACGGGTTCCCGCCGGATGATCCTGACCCAGCAGATAAGGCACAAGAGGGTGCATACCCGCCGTGGTGAAAAGGACCGTCGGATCGTTTTCGGGAATCAGAGATTTTCCTGATATTTCGGTATGGCCGCGGTTCACGAAAAAGTCTATGTACTTACGGCGCAGTTCATTGGCTGTCATGGCCGTATCGTACCGAGAGCATCAGGGTTGATCAAGCCGGAAAAGTCCAACGGCTCGGGCGTGTCAGTCTATCAGGTCCGCTTCCTCACGGATAATCACATAAGTTCCGGCCTCTTCGCCCGCACGAAGTTTCTCGAGGAACTCTTTCACCGCGGCATCCACATCGGAACGTCGGACAGGGCCTATCAAATCCCCTTCATCCGCAACCATCAGCCGGCGACGGGAACTTAACGATGTGTTGATTCGTTCGCTGATGTCGGGAGTCTGCCCTTTGAGCAGGAGGGCAATGTCTTTCTCGTTCATAGAACGAAGCGCTTCCTGCAGATCCTGGTCTCTCAAGTGAAAAATCGTGTCCATGGTGTAGAGCTTCTGTTTCACCTGCTCGGCAAGTGACGGATCGGTTTCTTCCAGCTCCTCCAGCAGCCGCCGTTCGTCGGATATGTCCATATATCTCAGTATGTCCGCCAGGGCGGAACGCCCGTCCAGTTCCTCCCCGTTTTCCTTGCCAAGGAGCCGGATTTTGTCCTGAAGAGTCGTTTCCACGGTGGCCAGGACGTCACGGGAGATGGAGTCGGACCTGGCCATACGGAGAATGACAGAGGATTTTTGCTCATCAGGCAGCGATTCCAGCAGCCGCGAAGCAACCGCCGGCTCGATGTAGCCCATCACCATGGATAGAGTCATGGGAGTTTCCTTTCGCAGCAGACCGGCGAGCTGGGTAAATTCAAGGTCGTTCAGAAAGGCAAAGGGTTTGGGTACGGCCTCGGGTATCGCTTTGGCGATGATGGCTTCGGCCTTTTCGGCACCGAAGGCTGCTTTCAGAATACCTCTGGCCGCATCGACACCGCCTCGGGCCCGATGGATTTCGATATCGGCGAAACGATCTCCGAATTCGTTCAGAATTTCTCTTGCTTCGGCCATATCCACCCGCTGAGTCGATGCGATGTGTCTGGCGACTTCTTCGGCTTCCTGTGTGCTTAAATGACCCATAACCTCGGCGGCTTCGTCCTTGCCCAGAAGCAGAAGAAGTCTAGCGGCCTTTCCCGGTTTGGAGCCCTCACCGCCGGTAAGTTTCAGGAATCCTTCGGAATTGGCTTTTTTGGCCGGAGAGGGCTCGGCGGCTTCTTTCGGCTTCTTTTTTTCGATTGATGAAGCCGCTTTGTACAGATCGATACCTGATTTGATTCGGGTCATATATCATCCTACAACCGGCGTTAACCTCGGTCAATCTCGCGGGGACTCGCGCTTTTAAGCCCACAAGCCGATAATGAAGTGATGAAACGCCTCTTCTCCATCACCATCATGGGTGTCGTACTTTCCTCAGGTATTTGGTCCCAGGATATTCGCGGAAACCTGGCGGCCCCATTCGTCTCACACCTGAACGCCGAATCCAACGAGAATGAAGTGGTTCTGACCTGGCGGGACGCGCCGGGCACCGACGGTGATGTCGTATATCAAATCCGTCGATACCATCAGGCCATTGACTCGTCGAATCTGAACCTCAGCAGCATCATCGCCGTGGTGGCGCCCGATATCCGGACATACACAGACAGACCCGAACCGGGCATCGACTGGTGGTACGCGGTGGTGACGATTCTGGATGGAGAGCCGCTGAATATTCTGATTCCATGGAGAAACAGCCTCGGCTCTTCCGTCACAGTTCGAGGGCCCGCCCAGGAAATCCGAAACGCCGCCAAGGTTCTCACTCTCGACGCCGGCATTGAAGATTCGTCGGTGAGCCTTCGATATACCGCCGATTCACACGACAGGGAAATTATGATACTTCGCAGTTCGTCCGATTTTGATGAGGAAGGTTCAATTGACCATGCCGTCGTCGCCGGAAGCGGAACGGAGTTGACCGGCGAAATCACTGACGAGCCGCTGCCCGGTCTGACCTGGTATTACGCAGCTTTGGACAAGGCACTTCTGAGCGCCGGAACTGTCGACTGGCGAGATTTCGCCGCATTTTCAGGTCCGACGATAATTCCAGTGTCAGAAGCAGGCGGAACGGCGATAACATCCATGCGTCCCGCACCTCTTCCTCTTCTCCGCATTACCCGCAGCACCAGAGACGGTCGGCCGATTCCCGATATGGACGGGGAGATTCCCACTCGTCTTCCGATGACTTCCGAGTCGGTGCAGGCTCTGGCCAAAGTCCTCGGCCCGATGGAGGGCCGGATCTGGAGGGCGCCGGAACCGGACATCCTGGAAGCAGACAAGGGAAACTCGGAAAATCGACGTCAGCAGCTTCTGAAGAAGATACTCGACGGAAAATTCTCCGAAGGGGATTGGGCTGCGGCCGATGCGGAACTGTTTGCGCTCTCGGCATCCAACGGAATGGATGACGTGACAAAAGCACGAATCCGATACTACAGAGGGCAGTGTGCCTATTTCATGAACGATCTGTCGTCGGCGTTTCTCTCTTTTCTATCCGCATCCGACAATTATTATCCTCAATCCAGAGCCTGGATGTTGAGAATCTACCGGGACATCACACCCGTCGGCTGACGAATCAATTCTTTTTAGTCCGACCGATTCTCATACTGATTTTATAGGTATGACTCTCCAGGGGAGGCAGTTCCACCTCCCAGCACGTCATGAAGAAGCTGGACTGGTAGTTGCGGCGCAATTCTTTACCGACCCGATAATCGGCATACACGGGAAATCGCCAGAGATCACCCGGTTCAGACATTTGAAACTGCATCGCCACATCCCGTTCCATATCCAGGATTGTCCATGAATCCACATCTGAATCGGTTCCGCTGTCGTTCAGAGCCGGGCCCGAAGGTTCGTCCGTCCCGAGATAAACACTCCGCATATCGACATCATCGGACAGAGCGAGATTGATCTCGGTTCCCCAGGGAAAACTCAGCTTCCGGGGTGTGAGATTTGTGAGGGTATAGTCTACAACCAGCGTATTGCGGCGAAATCGAAATGTTTTCCGTATTTCCAGTACGTCGCCGCCGCCGTTGACCGGTCCGCGGCAAAGCAGCGTCACTTTAGGCTGGTCTCTCACCACCTCAATCGGCGAATATCTTTTACCCGGGAACGGACTTCGGCGTCGATAAGACGTCTTTTGGAAATTTTCCGGTCCGTCTTCGGGATGAAGGATGTGATCCAGGAAGGCGTGCCTGGGGTACAGATCGTAGCCCTGGTCCCGGGTCGCCGGGGGATGGTAGTCCTCGGGATAACGGGAAAACGTAGCCAGGTAGTTTCGGGATATCGGCAGATAATCGAGCTCAAAGAGTGAGCCCCCGATGGTGTGGACATACGCGTTAAAATTCAGCCCGTTGTAGAGGAACTCTTTTTCCCCATCCATGTCGAAATCGACCGAAGTGAGTGCGGCTTTGAAGATACCCCGTTC
>JARGFR010000116.1 GCA_029210985.1 Spirochaetaceae bacterium
CCGGTTGACGATGGCTCTAAGGACTTCCTCGGGCTCGGAAGCTTCAAAGAGGAAGGCCATATATCCCTGTGCCTCCATCGTCACCCGCGCTCCGTGATAAATGTCGGTGAAATATGGGTTGTCTATCTCTGGAACCAGGATGAAAACAGAATAGGATTTCTGGGTTTTGAGCAGCCGGGCGGAGTAGCTGGGTTTATACCCCAACTCTTCTATGGCCCTAAGCACCCGACTTCGAGGTTCGTCGCGAACACCGGCGCTGCCGTTGATAACCCTGGACACCGTAGAAACGGAAACTTTCGCCATTTTGCTGACATCAATGATGGTGACCATTCCACCATGCTGAATGGACCGGGGGTATGAGTCAATACGGCCGGGGCTTCTCCGGGGTTAACCGGCCCCCGATTGACAGAAGCAGGAGAAGGACGGCCAGCGCCGCAGGTACGACAAGGAAGCTTGTTCTCAGTCCGGATAGGTCTCCGATGATGCCCATCGTGAAATTCATAATACTGAAGCCGAGGAGTCCGAAACAGGAAAGGAACGCCATCACCATGGTGGGATCGACACCCATCTTCCTGACGGTGAGAGTCTGTATGCCGGGCCAGAACGGAGCGATACAGAATCCCATTATCACCATCAGGACATAGAGTGTCGGCAGGCTGCGAACCAATGTGAAGCCGAGTCCCCCTGCCAAAGCGACAACGGTGGACACCATGAGGATGCGCTTGAGTCCGAATTTGCCGGCGATGCGACTGGAAAAAATACGACCGGCGGCCATACCCAAGGCGAAAAACGCCGTTCCCATACCTCCGGCCCGGGCCAGAGTGCCGTATTCCACCTGTATGTATGTGGCGCTCCAGTAGGTCAGTCCGCCTTCGGCGCCACCGGCAAAAAACAAGGCGAATCCCATCACCCAGAAGATTGGTTGGGACAGGATTTCTCCGGCATGGGAAAAATCCGCGCGGGATCGAGGCAGATGTGCCCGGGAACGCCGAGGGTACAGGGCGCCGACGATGATGCAGGCCAGGCCCAGAATCAGGAAAATCGTTCGCCAGGAAACACCCCGGGTGAGGGCTTCACCGATAACCAGCGTACCGAAGATGACGCCCATCGGCCAGAATGAATGAAGGAGTACCTGATTGGAACCGTCGTCTCCCGGATGAATATCTTCCACCAAAGGTGTTATTAACGCTTCCACAACGGCTTGGCCGAACGCAATGATCGTAATCACCAGAAAGGCGCTGACAAAGCCCATGACACGGGTAAAGATCAGCAGACCCAAGGCGAGAATCCACATTCCCCATCGCAGAGGACGGATCTTGCCTATGAAGGCCGAGATGGGAATGGACGCCAGCAGGATGGCAAACTGCATCAGCGATCCGATGAGGCTCAGAGCGCCCGCTTGGGTGTAGGTGAGGCCCAATTCGGTTGTGATGGCCACCAGGCTGATCGGGATGACCACCGCTGTGTTCGCATAGGCGAACATGCTTGAACGGGATGCGATGTCCAGTTGTGTGCGTGTACGTTGATCCATTAGATGGAGATAGCACAGATATCGACTCCAGGTCGAGGGTCAGGGGGCGAATCGCTATTCCAGATATTACTTCGAGCAAAATTCACCGACGTGAGCTAAACTTATCACTGGAGGAACAATATGACACATCAGCGAAATTCGCGTCGTTTCGTTTTTTTGGCGGCTTTTCTTCTGATTGCGGCACTGGGAGCATCGGCTCAAAGTCAATGGGATATCAATCTGACAATTCCATACTATGCCGGTGTTCAGAGCAACTCCGGTAATTTGGGCACATTCACCGACTATCTTTTTTTAATGCCCAATGTGAAATGGTCCTACTATTTCGGTACGGAAACGCTTCATTTCGGTCCCGGTCTTCAATTATGGACGCTGATATTTGAAAGCGCTCTTTATCCGACCTTATCTCTGGAGTCGAATCTGGGAGACTTTGTCCTGAATGCGAGTTTCGGAGGAGGTGCCTTCCTTTTCTTCGGACTGGTGAATGACGGCGCATTCGAATCCGTTTTTCTTCCCGAATTATCAGTCGCCTATCGGTTGGGGAAAAGGAAAATATTCAGCGTAGGCACGGGTGTCATGTTCTTGATTGCGCCGGGAACGGCCGACCTGGATGAGTTTGCCTTTATAGGCAGCGCGTTTGCCAGGTGGACTTTCTAAGATAAGACTCGGATTCTCCCGGCCGGGAGAACCCCTTTTTCGGGAGCCGTATACCCCGAAAACCGGAGATGAGAAATCATCCCGGTCTCGGGGATCCGATTATGGCTCGCCGGTCTACTGCGAATCGTACAGATATCGGAAGAAATCCATATCCGTACTGAGCACCTTTTTCTGACCCGGGAGTGTTTCCCGGTAAGATTCCATCGCTTTCCAGAAGCTGTAGAACTCGGGATCCACATTGTACGTTTCGGCATAAATCTGGGCGGCTCGGGCATCCCCCTCGGCGCGAATTATGGCGGCTTCAGTTTCGGCTTCCGAGAGTTTGATGTCCCGGTCCCTATTGAGTCGGCCCAGCCATTCGGCTTTGAGCCCATTACCATCGGAGCGATATCCGGTGGCCACTTTCTGGCGTTCGGAAATCATCCGGTCGTATACCGACTGGGTCAGATCGTCGGAGTAGCGTATCTGCCGAATGACGACGTCCAACAGCTCGACGCCGTATTCGGGCATGGAGCCCTGGGAACGCTTCATCATCTCGTCCGAGAGCATCTTGCGTCCCGAGTCGATAGGGGCGAAGGCGGTCTGGAGCAGATCGTTGACGCCCGACTCTTCGGAGGACACACCGGTATCACCCGGAAGGGGCTCTCCCTGAGCGTCTACAGTGACATCTTCCTTGGCCTGGAAATCCAGAAGAGCGTTTCCGGACTCCAGGATGACGTTGGTGGACCGTACCGACTCGCTCAGCGGATATTTGGATACAACGGTTCGGACTGCCGATTCGATGACGTTGTCCAGCCTGGCATAGGCCTGATCCATCACATTGACGCGCTGATAGAAGACCGACGGGTCCACAATACGCCACCGGGCGGTGGTGTCCACCCAGATAAACTGATTTTGGCTGGTGGGCAATCGTTGAGGATCCCCGTCCCAGGAGAGAACTTTTTCGGAATACCGTGTGACTTGGTCCACCACCGGCGCCTTGATTTTCAGGCCCGCTTCGGTATGCACCTTGACGATTCGGCCGAATCGGGTGACGACGGCCTGTTCCCCCTCGGGGAGGATAAAGAAGGGCCGCAGGATGACGACGGCGATGACGATGATGATGAGAGTGGCAAGGGATTTAATGCTCTTATTCATGTTACTGCACCCCCTGGGCGCTCAGATTTTTCAAGGGTAGAAAATTGTCCAATCCCTTGTCGATCAGATCGGTATTCTCGCTGTCGGCGAAAATCTCCGAGAGTGTTTCATAATAAAGCCGCTCCCGGGTGACTTCCGGTGACTGGCGATATTCCTCGTAGATGGCCGTGAAGAGGGCTACTTCGGCATTGGCCCTGTTTATACGGGCCTGTTTGTACCCTTCGGCCTCGGCGACTTTCTGCTTGGCCTCACCTTCGATTCGGGGAATCTCGGCATAGTAGGCCTGCTCGCCTTCGTTGATGAGCCTGTTTCTGTCCTGTATGGCCTTATTGACGTCTTCGAAAGCATCCTGAACCGCACCTGCCGGCGGGACAACCTGCTGCAGTTTCACTTCGGTGATACTGACACCTAGTCCATAGTAATCCAGAATTTCCTGAATCATCTGTTTGGCCTGGAATTCGATATTGTCACGATCGGTACTGATAACCCCGAGGATGGCGCGGTCGCCCACGAGTTGGTTCACCACCGACTGAGTGATGTCCCTCAGTGTTTTATCCCGGTTGTCTTCCTCGCGGCTGATTCGGCTGTTGTCCACGTTGAACAGCCATGCCCGCGGATCGACAATGCGGTATTCGATGATCCATGTGACATCGACAATGTTCAAATCTCCGGTGAGCATTTCCGACTCATTGGTATAATCACGCTGTTCGTAGGTGGTGTTGATTCCGGCCTGCAGGGTTCGGAAACCGAACTGTTTCGATAGAACCAACTGAGTGACCTTGGACACCTGGTCGATACCGAAGGGGAGCTTCCATTGGAGCCCTTCCTCCTGAGTGGTATGGTACCGGCCGAATCGGGTGACGACGGCACGTTCGTTGGCGTTCACCGTATAGAAACTCGAGATAACGGTAATCAGCGCGATACCCGCAATGATTAGAACCGTCATCAGGCTCCCGCTGATTTTTCGGGGACCGAATTTATGTGGTGTGACATTCTGGTCTGACATGAAACCTCCGAGCCGCCGGAAGGCGGCTTTAAGTTTAAAGGTACGGCCGAGGGGCGGAGGGGTCAAGCACAGCCTTTGGTTAACATTGAATTGATGGAATTCACATATCTCTTCTTTTGGTCAAAAAATGCCGGTCGAATTGATGAATTGACCGAATGGGGCCGATAAAATTCGTTATCGCAGAACCGATCGGTCGGGAATTGACGAAAGCATCAAAAAATCTGCCACATCACAGTTCACTCGGATATACTTGACCCAGGAGGTTCGGTTAATGCAACTCATTCCCAAAGATATCCCCATGGAGTTCCTGCAGCTGCTTCCCGAGGGCATCAAACTCGTGAGTCGCCACGGTCATCCCTACCTTGTCATGGATCGGGTGGAGGATGCCGCCGGCAACAGCCTGATGGATGATTCGGTCCGAATCCATGGCGAACCGTCGATCAAACTGCATGTGAAGGTGGAGAATTCGGAAGGACTGATATTTGTGGATGCCTATTGGGGCAGCCATGCCAAACTCTACAGCTTCATCCCCGACTTCTCCAAGGGCAAGACTGTTGAGGCATTCAGTCCCCATGACGATTCGAGCCTGATGGTTCCTTGGAGTTGTCCAATCGAAGGGTGTGAAGAGACTCACGGCATCCGGCTGCGTCTTCCCGGCGGGCTCAACACCATCCTTGTCTGCGGCAAACTCGGATGCCCCGGACATCATATCGATGTGGCCAGAGTGGCCGAGGGTGTCAGTGAAAAACTGAGCAACATCAATTTCTTCGGAGAAGGGGAAGAAGAGCTTTTTTCCGCTATCTGAAAAAGGTTTTCCAGGCCGGACTGCGCTTTATTCGGCCGATGGACCACCACGGCCCGCCCGCCCGGCCGGCCGTGAATCAAGGAGGTGGCCAGTGGCCCTCAACTACGTCGAAGTCAACACCGATCTCTGCAAGGCTTGTCGCGTGTGCGTTGAAACCTGCCCAAAACACTGCCTGGAACTCGGGAGTGAGATTAATGCTCTGGGGTACCAGGCCGTGAGGTTCGATTCGACTGAATGCACCGCTTGCGGACTCTGTTTTTATGTCTGCCCGGAACCGGGGGTGCTGACGGTCATCAAAGGAGTCGACTCATGAGAAAGACTTTGATTAAAGGCAATGACGCCGTGGTGAGGGGCGCCTTGTTGGGCGGTGCGACCCATTTCTTCGGCTACCCCATCACGCCGGCCAGCGAGATTGCTCACGGAGCGGCGGATCTCTTCACTCGTTCAGGCCGCACGTTCCTGCAGGCGGAAAGCGAAACCAGCGCCGTCAACATGATTTACGGGGCGGCTTCCTCCGGCGCCCGGGTGATGACCGCCTCTTCGGGTCCGGGTGTGGCGCTGATGCTGGAAGGACTCAGCTACATGGCGGGGGCCGAACTTCCGGCCGTAATCGTTGATGTTCAGCGGGCCGGTCCCGGATTGGGGAATATCTGGCCGGAACAATCCGACTACAACATGTGCTGCAAAGGGGGTGGGCATGGTGCGTTCCACAACATCGTCCTGGCACCCTCCTCGGGGCAGGAAATGACCGACTTCGCTTATCGGGCTTTTGATATGGCCGACGCTTACCGGATGACGGTTATCATTCTTGCCGACGCCTATATCGGTCAGATGATGGAACCCGTGGGATTCCCCGAAACAGTACGCCACGGCGCACGGAAGAGATGGGCCGTATACGGGGACGAGTCCAGCCGCCGGAACTTGATTTCCTCCATCGTCATGAGTCAAACGGGAATGTCCGAGCACAACCTCGCTCTTCAGGAGAAGTACAAGCGAGTAGCCCGAGACCTCACCGACTGGGAAGAAATCGATACCGAGGATGCGGACTTCCTGTTGGTGGCCTTCGGCATTACCGCCCGGGTGGCATCCACGGCTGTGCGACAGCTCCGGGAGGAAGGACTGCGGGTGGGACTCTTCCGACCCAAAACACTCTATCCCTTTCCCGGTGAGCGAATCCGGGAACTTTCCGGCCGGGTGAAGGCTGTAGGTGTAGCCGAATTGAACGACGGCATGATGGCCGATGACGTGGAATTGGCCGGTAAGGGTGCCTCTCCGGTGCATCGATACAACTGGTTCGGAGGTATGGTGCCCACGGCCGACGAGCTGGCTTCTCGAGTGAAGGAGGATCTCCGTGGTTAAGCACGCCAAACCCAAAGGTTTCTACGACACCTTCGACCGCAAGACCCCGGCCGGCGGTCCGGCGTCCGAAACAACTCACTACTGCCCCGGATGCGGACACGGTACGGTCCACAAGCTCATTGCCGAAGCGTTGGCGGATATGGGTATCAAGGACAGGACGATCTTTCTTTCCCCGGTGGGCTGTTCGGTGTTCGCCTATTACTATTTCGATACCGGCAACATCCAGTGTGCCCATGGCCGGGCGCCGGCTGTCGGAACAGGAGTGTCCAGGTCCCTGGACGATGCGGTGGTGATTTCCTATCAAGGTGACGGCGATTTGGCTGGAATCGGAACCGCGGAAATCGTTCATGCCGCCAATCGCGGAGAGAACATGGCCGTCTTTTTCGTGAACAACGCCATCTACGGAATGACCGGTGGCCAGCTCGCACCCACCACCATCCTGGGTCAGGTGACCACAACGAGTCCGCTGGGACGTTTGAAAGACCGGGAAGGCGGCCCCATCCATATGTCGGAGATGCTCGACGCACTGGACGGACCGGCGTATATCGAACGCTGTTCCCTGGCGGACGCCGGACGTGTGATGAAGACCCGCAAAGCGATCCGCAAAGCTCTGTCCAATCAAGTCGAGCGTCGGGGATTCAGCTTTGTCGAGATTCTTTCACCCTGTCCGGTGGGCTGGAAGACGACGTCGACCCAGGCACGCAATTGGATCAAGGAAACTATGGAGTCCGTCTTTGAGGTGAAGACGTTCCGGGATCGGGAGGACATGAGAAAGGGCACGGGTCGGCTTCCCATAATGGATGATGCACAGCTGAAGAACCTCCTGGGTGCGGATATGGTGGATGAAGTCAGGACCGGTACGGCTCTGGAAAGCATCGAAAGAGTGAAGATTGCCGGCTTCGGAGGTCAGGGTGTGATGTCGGCGGGAGTCTTATTGGCCAATGCCGCCATCGCCGAGGGCTTGGAGGCCACATGGCTGCCCTCCTACGGGCCGGAGATGAGGGGCGGGACAGCCAACGCGAGTGTGGTGCTCTCCAACGAACCTGTCGGCTCTCCGGTGGTGGACAGACCCACCGCTCTTCTGGCTATGAACGGCCCGTCGCTGGACGGATTCGAGGACACGGTGGTTCCCGGAGGTCTGATTATCGTCAACAGCTCTCTGATTAAACGCAAAGTCAAACGGACCGACGTCAAAGCAATTCATGCGCCGATCAGCGCCATGGCGGCGGAGGCCGGTTTCCTGAAAGGGGCGAACATCGTCATGCTTGCTCTCTACATGCTTGAAGTCGGAGTTCCCGGTATTGAAACTCTGAATATCGTGATTCCCAAATCCCTTAAGAAGAAGGAAATGGTTAATGTGAACCTGAAGCTCGTAAAAGTGGCTGAGGAGTTCCATGCCAACGGGTGATGAGCGAATCCTGGTTATCAATCCCGGATCCACGTCCACTAAAGCGGCGCTATTCCGGGGGAGTGAGAAAACCGCGGAAACGACGGAAGCTCACGATACCGAAGATGTCAGCGCGTTCGAACGCCTGTTGGACCAGCTCTTCTTTCGTGAAGGGGTTATTCGAAATTTTCTCAGGCGTTGCGGGTGGAAAGAAAGCGACTTGGACGCCGTGGTCGGGCGGGGCGGTATGCTCCATCCCCTAGAGGGGGGAATCTACGATGTGGGCCCGGACATGCTCGTGGATCTTCGAAGCGGCCGGTACGGCGAACATGCCAGCAATCTCGGGGCGCCTCTGGCGAGGGAAATTGCGGATAAGGCGGACTGCCCGGCATTCATCGTCGATCCGGTGGTTGTGGATGAACTCGATGACGCCGCTCGGCTTTCCGGACATCCGGATCTGCCGAGACGGAGTGTCTTTCATGCCCTCAATCAGCGCAGCGTCGCCCGGCTGACTGCGCGGAATCTGGGCAAGGATTATCAGGACTGTCGATTCATCGTGGCTCATATGGGAGGCGGCATCACCGTCGGCGCCCACTGCGGGGGTCGGGTTGTCGATGTGAACAACGGCCTGGACGGCGACGGCCCGTTCACGCCGGAACGCACAGGCTCACTACCCGCCGGAGGGATGGTGTCTTTGTGTTTCCGGTCCGGAAAATCCGAAGAAGAAATCCGTCGTATGATCAAGGGCGGAGGGGGCGTCGTGGCGTACTGCGGCACCAACGACATCAGAGAACTGGTCCGGCGTGCCGAATGCGATCGCTCTGAAGGTTTGTCCGGCGGAATCACCCCCGATATTCCTCCCCCTTCGGTGGTTTTCGAAGCTCTGTGCCGGCAAATCGCCCAGGCGGTGTGCGCTCACGGGGCGACGCTGGAGGGGGAAGTGGACGCCATCATCTTCACCGGCGGAATGGCCTGCAGCGAACCTCTAATGAAGCGGCTGGAGGCAATGTGCGGCTGGATGGCACCGGTGAAAGTCATACCCGGTGAGCGGGAGATGGAAGCCCTGGCCGAAGGAGCCCTGAGAGCATTGCGGGGGGAGGAAGTGGTGAAGCAGTATCATGGAAAAATTTAAGGACATCATTTCTCTGGCCGACATAATTGAATCGCGGCATCGCACAATCGCGGTTGCCGGTGCGGATGATGATGCGGTGATGGGTGCCGTCGCCGTCGGTATCCGACAGGGCATCAGCTTCATCCTTATCGGGAATCCCGACCGGATTCGTGCCGCCGGGGATGAATCGGGCGTGAGCCTCGACGGGGTGGACATCCGCTCGGCTGAGAGCGGTGACGCGCAGGATGAAAACGGATATTGCCGTACCGCGGCGCGGCTCTGCGCAGAGGGGAGAGCCGGTGTGATGATGAAAGGCCGCCTCGGTACCGCGTCTTTTACACGGGCCATCTTGGACAAACAGATCGGCCTGACCGAAAAAGGAGCTCTGCTCAGTCATGTCGGTTTGTTCTCCGACCCCAGAAACGGGCGATCTTTTCTCGTGACGGATGCGGCCATCAACATCGCACCGGATCTGGAGGCTAAGAAACGCATACTGGCAAACGCCGTGAAAGTGGCGCGTGCCCTGGGAGCCAAAGTGCCTCGGATCGCCCTGCTCGCCCCTGTGGAAAAAATCAGTCCCAAGATTGCCAGTACTGTCGATGCGGCGGCGTTGAAGGAATGGGTCGCCCAGGGAGGATTGGGCAAGGCGGAGGCTGACGGTCCTTTTGCGCTGGACGCGGCCGCTTCGGCGGAGGCGGCCGCCGTCAAAGGCATTTCCGATACGGTGGCCGGCCGGGCCGACATCCTTCTAGCGCCGAATCTGGATACCGGAAACGTCCTATACAAGTCCCTGACCGTTTTCGCCGGTGCTTTATCGGCCGGAATGCTCGCCGGTGCCAAGGTGCCCGTTGTGCTCACCAGCCGTTCCGACAGCGATGAAACCAAATGGGCCTCGGTGGCTTTGGCGCTGCGGGTCGCCGCATATTACGGTGCCACCTCATAGAGCTCGAGGCTGTGAGAAAGGAAATTGCTGAAGGCCAGGAAACGGCCGTCGGGACTCACATCCAAACCCGTCGTCTGGTCGCGGCCCCAGATCCACTCCACCGGTTTACCGGACTCCAAGTCAATGACATACACCTTTCCGAACTCATATCCTTTGTACAGATAGCCGATATCCGGGTTGTTCGGTCCCCGACAGGATACAAAGAGCCATCGACCGTCCGGAGATATGGCGCAGGTGTTCGGTTTGTCGCCGACCTCCCAGTAGCCCAGCCATTCACCGAATTCCGAGAGGCGATAGACCCGGCTGTAGCCCATGGCGGTGATGTAATACTCCCCCCGCCGCTCATCGTGAACAATGTGACGCATGGCGTAATTCCTTCCGGGAGCGGCATCATGCACCGCGATCAGTTCTCCTGTCGCCAGATCAATCCGATCCACCGCCGCACTGGAAAAAATTGCCGCCAGAAGTTCGGACTCGTCGGAACCGAAGGCCAGGCCACGAGGTATGCCGCTGGTGGAAAGTGCCCTTAATTCCCTCCTGGATGCCGTATCGATTTCGATGACGGCTTCGGAATTCCAGCACGAGACATACACCCGGGATTCCTCCCGATTCGCCAGAAGAACCTTCGGCCAATTTCCGCTGATATCGATAGTGTCCAGATAACGGCCGGAATCCATATCAAAAATATGGACGGCATTTCTGGTCATCTGAGTCACCCAGATTTCTCCGCGGCCTTCCAGAATCAAAGTTTCGACGAAAGCGGAATCCCCACGATATTCCTCCGGCACATTCAGGTCGCGGATTTTCCGGAAGGGCTCAACACTGTATTGGCTCAATGCCGTAAAGTCCCCTAAGTGAGTGACGTAGATAGACCGACCGTCCGGTGAGAATCGAACACTCTTGGGTTGGTATCCGGTCGGGAGCTCCGAGAGCTTCCGAATCACATCCGAGGGGCGTTCGAGTTTCGCCTCCACCGTCCCGGAGCCGGCGGGCAGGGGAAGGGCCGCAGGCAGGTAGCCCTGGGCATCGAGCCATACGGCTCCGGCGTCGGTCCGGTACCACGCGACATCCTTATCCCGACGTGAAGGCGTGAGTGTTTCCAGAGTACCATTGGAGATCACCTCGACATGGGCGTCCTGGGGAAATATGCGCAGAGCCAGATCCCGGGGTTCCGGGAAGGATGCGTATTGTTTCAAATCGGCGAGGGCCTCCGTAACGGCAGGGACGGCTTCGGCCGGTTCGGGAACCA
>JARGFR010000117.1 GCA_029210985.1 Spirochaetaceae bacterium
GCCTCATCCGGGCCTACGCCGAAGTGAAGCTTGCCGCGCTGGAAGCCATCGAAGAAACCGAGGGTTATTTCGGCCGCACCGCCATGGATGCCCTTCGCCGGGCTTCCCTGGAGCTTATCCGCGGCGTCCACGATGATGCTTTCCCGCTTCCCCTGGCCCAGGGCGGCGCGGGAACGAGTTTCCACATGAATCTGAACGAAGTGCTCGTTTCTCTGGCCGCCCATTACGGCTCCGCCCGGCTGGATCCCATTGAGGATCTGGCCCGTCATCAGTCCACCAACGACACCTTCGCCTCGGCGGCGATCCTGGCCGCGTTCCGTTTAGCCGAGGAGGCCGAGGAGGGGACCGTCGCTCTTCAGGAAGATCTGGTGAAAAAGGAATCCGCCTATGATGATTTGCTGATGATCGGCCGGACGGAAATGCAGGATGCTCTGCCCATGAGAGCGGGGAGCTTGTTCGGGGCGTGGGCGGGGGGGATCGAACGGGACCGCTGGCGTCTCTCCAAGGTGACCGAACGCGTTCGGGAAATGCCGTTGGGCGGTACGGCGCTGGGTACCGGATTCGGTGCTCCCCGGGCCTACGTCCACGCGGCCGAGAGGCATCTCCGGCGCATCACGGGTCTTCCCGTCGCCCGGAGCCAGAATATGATGGACGGTGTGGGTTTGAAAGATACCTTGGCCGAAGTAGCCGGTGCTCTTCGTCTGGCATCCATGAACATCGCCAAAATGGCCTCGGACATGCTCTTCTACACCTCGTCGGCGGTGGGGGAGTTCATTCATCCCCCTCTCCAATATGGTTCGTCCATGATGCCTCTCAAGACGAATCCCGTTCTCCTGGAGCGATGCCGGGGATTGGCCCTCTCGGCGATGGGCGAGGCCGACAAGGTCCACCTTTTCGCCGGGGAAGGAGCCCTGCAGCTCAACGCCTGGCTGCCCTTCCTTCTTCGCAGCCTGATTGCCTGCGCAGAGGAAAGCCGGACGGCCCGGGATGATTTCCGACGATTCCTGGCGGGAGTCGAACCGGATGCGAAGCGTATGGAACGCAATCTCAGCCGTTCACCGGCCCTGCTGAATGCCCTGATGCCACTGGTGGGGTACCGAAACCTCAAGTCCCTGGAATCCACTCTGGCCGCTGAGGCGCCGGAGACCTTAGCCGAACTGGCCGAACTCACGGCGAAGGAAACCGGCATCGACTTATCGGCCGTACTGGACGCCCTAAAGCCATCTCGGCTGACCGGTCCCCCCAAGGAGAACTCATGACTCAAACCCCACTGTCCGAACGACTGCGAGTGGTGTTCGCCGGTCCCCGGAATGCGGGAAAATCCTCGCTGATGAACGCTCTCTTCGGCCGGGAAGTCGCCCTGGTGTCCGACATACCCGGTACCACCACCGATCCGGTGACACGGTCTTTTGAGATACCCGGTCTCGGACCGGCGGCGATAACCGACACACCGGGGATTGATGATGAGGGTGTTTTGGGTGACCAGCGGGTTCGCCTGGCCATGAATCGCGCCGAATCCGCCGATTTGCGGGTGTTTGTCACCCCCTCCCACCTGGCACCGGGTGAGGCCGAACAAACACTGTTCGAGGCTTGGTTCGCCGGAAAGTCCGGCAGCGAGAAGCCCACCATCCTCGTTTTTACCCATTCCGATCGGGATGTTCATCCGGACAAAGCGTCCTGGAGTGAGGGCCGGGGAGCGATTCGAACCGAGGCGCCCGACGGCCGGGGTATCGATTCCCTTGTGGCCGCCTTGAGCGCCGCCCGTCCTGAGCGAGAGCCGACTCCTCTGGAGGGACTGGTAAAAGAGGGCGATCTGGTTCTGCTGGTGACTCCCATCGATCTGGCCGCCCCGGCCGGCCGGCTCATCACACCCCAGGTGCAGACCATCCGCGACGCGCTGGATCGGGACGCTTCGGCACTGATGGTGAAGGAGAGAGAGCTTTACTCCACATACCGCATGCTGGGGAAGCGCCCCAAACTGGTGGTGACCGATTCTCAGGCCTTCAGCAAGGCCGCGGCGGATATCCCCGAGGATCAGATGCTCACCAGTTTCTCCATCCTTTTCGCCCGAAAAAAAGGGGATTTGGCGAAGTTCCTGGCCGGACTGGCCGCGGCGGCCAAGGCACCCCGGTCGCCGAAGGTGCTTATCCTGGAATCCTGCGCCCATCACCGGCAGGCCGATGATATCGGCACGGTGAAGATTCCCAGGCTCTTCCGCCAGCTTGTGCGGGATGATGCCGAGTTTTCCTTTGAACGCGGCCTGCCGAATGAAGCCGAACTCGGCCGGTACGACCTGGTGATTCACTGCGGTGCCTGTTCCATCACCCGGGGAGCCATGGCCGCTCGTCTGGAGAGACTTGAATCTTCCGGAGTACCGGTCACCAACTATGGGCTCTTCCTGGCCTGGGTGAACGGCCTGCTGCCTCGGGCCCTGGAGCCGTTTCCCGACGCCATGGAGGCATGGACAGCCCTGTTCGCTTAAGAGCCTGTCGGACTTGTTTCTCCCGGCTCGGTTTTTGCCTTTTTCTCCTGCTGTTGTGTTGCCGAAATGCGTCGGGATCGTTCCTCGCTTCGCTTGCGGTACGACCCTGGGTCTCATTTGGCCCAGCCAAACTCCGCTTTCGGCGCCTTGCCGCAGGGAGAAAATCATCAAAAACCGCCTCGCAATCCCAAGCCCGACAGGCTCCTGGGGGGCGGAGGTCAATAAAAAATCACAATCGCCGACGATTGGTTCAATTGCCCATTGCGGGGGGAAAGGCTATGATGGTTTTCAGGAATTACTGATTATTATGCGCACCCGTTATTTCCGAGACGACAAGGGAAACCCCACCATCAGGGCCACGGTATATGAAAAGGCGGACCACAATGTCCGCCGAACGGCCATCGACTCCGACGCCCGCAAAATTTGCACGAGGCTCGCCGAAGGGGGCCATGAGGCCTATATCGTCGGCGGCGCGGTGAGAGACCTCCTGCTGGGCCGTATCCCGAAAGATTTTGACATCGCCACGGATGCCTCACCGAGCCGGATGAAGAAGCTGTTCCGGAACTCCCGCATCATCGGCAAACGATTCCGATTGGTCCATGTGTACTTCCGGGACGGCAAAATCCATGAAGTGGCCACTTTCCGTGCACCGGAATCCGGGGATCGGAATCATGTCTTCGGGACACTCAACGAAGATGTGATGCGCCGGGACTTTTCCCTGAACGCCCTCTATTACGATCCGGAAGAAGAAACGGTCATCGATTTTGTCGACGGTGTGAAAGATATCCGCAAGAAAGTGGTAAAAAGCGTGCTGCCGCTGTCCTCATCCTTCCAGGAGGATCCTGTTCGGATGCTCCGGGCGGTCAAGTACGCCGCGATTACGGGGATGAAGATTCATCCTCCGGTGGGCCGACGTATCAAAAAAGAGGCTCATCTGCTGGCCGACGCGTCGGTGTCCAGGCTGTCCGAAGAACTCTACAAGATTCTCAGCAGCCGGAATTCCGAGATTATCATGCGGCTGATGGATCGCTATAAGCTCCTTGAACAGATGCTGCCCAATTTCGCCAAAGCCTTTCAGGCCGGCGGGGGAAAGGGTGGAGAGGCTCTCAAGGAAGCCTTTTTCCTGAATCTGGCTAAAATTGACCAGAAACTGCTCACCGAAGAAGTCGGTCGGGGAGTGATGATCCGCCACATGACCGAAGATATTCTGAACGCCGAGGGAGCCTTCGAATATCAGGAGCGCAAACCGCCGCTGTTCACCGATGTTGTAAGGATGCTCAAAGACCTTCTCAAACCCTTGGTTCAGCCCAATCGTAATGTGGAGGAAGCCGTTCGGCTGATGTTCCGGGAGCGCGGTTTTAAAATGCCCCGGAAACGACCGCGTCATCCGGAAGTCCGTCCCCCCGGGGATACCGGTGAGCGATCCAGGCGGCGCCGCAGTAAATCGAATAAGGACAATTCATGACAGACATCACCATCATCGGTACCGGATATGTGGGTCTGGTCGCCGCCATCGGCTTGTCGGATTTCGGTAACCGGGTTGTCGGCGCCGATATCGACCCGGAGAAGATCGAGAGACTCAAGAAAGGCATCCCGCCGATTTACGAGCCGGGCATTGAAGAATACCTCAGAAGAAATCTGGAATCCAAACGACTTTCATTCACCACGGAAGTGGAAGTGGCGGTGCGGGGTTCTGATGTGGTGTTCCTGGCTGTGGGGACCCCCCCGTCACAGGACGGTTCGGCTGATTTGTCCTATCTGTACGCCGCCGCGGACACCATCGCCGACAACGCCAAAGGCTACACCGTGGTGATAACCAAATCCACGGTACCGGTGGGCACCAACAGAGCTCTGGAAGACCGTATCCGCGCCAGGAATCCCCAGGCGGATGTGGATGTGGTCTCCAATCCGGAGTTCCTCAGAGAAGGCAAGGCCGTACAGGATTTCTTCCACCCCGACAGAACGGTGGTGGGAACCGAGTCCGAAAGGGCGAAAGAGGTGATCCGCACCATCTATCGAGCCCTGAATCTGATATCCGTTCCTTTCGTCTGGTGCAACAGGGAAACTGCCGAACTCATCAAGTACGCATCCAATGCCTTTCTGGCCACAAAAATCACATTTATCAATGAGATGGCCAACCTGGCCGAGGCGGTGGGAGCCGATATTCATGCCGTGGCCAAAACGATGGGCATGGACGGACGCATCAGCCCGAAGTTCCTCCATCCGGGTCCCGGATACGGGGGAAGCTGTTTTCCCAAGGACACCAAGGCCATTGCGAGCACCGGTGATGATGTCGGTGTGGATATGAGCCTGATCAAAACGGTGATAGAAGCCAACGAACGCCAGAAAAAACGCGTCGCTCGTGTACTCGAAGAGATGACCGGTTCCCTCAGCGGACTCACCGTCGCGATACTCGGGCTGGCCTTCAAGGCGGAAACCGACGACGTGCGGGATTCACCGGCCCTGACGGTTGTGGCTGATCTGTTGGCCTCCGGTGCGTCTGTTCGCGCTCACGACCCCCAGGCTGCCGAGAACTTCCGACAATTGCTGCCCGACACCCAATGTTTTTCCACCGGCTATGAAGCGGTGGAGGGGGCGGACGCCGTCGTTCTGATGACCGAATGGAACGAATATCGATCCCTGGATCTGGACACCCTGACCGAGAAGATGAAAGGGCGCGTTGTTCTGGATGCCCGGAACCTCCTGGATCCGGCCATGGTCAGAGGCGCCGGATTCACCTACCGGGGCACCGGCCGAGGCGTTTAGAGGATATGAAGGATATGGACGCCGTTTACTGGAACCTGGAATCGATCTACTCATCCCTGGAATCCGAATCTTATCTGGCGGATAAGAACGAATTGGCGGATCTCTCGGCGACTCTGGTTGAACGACTTTCCGCCGTAGACCAAAGAATCGGCGGCATCGAATCCCATGAACTGGCCTCGGCTGTTCGGGATTTGAATCGCCTCTCGGATCTCTCGGAAAATTTAGGCTCTTATATCTATGCCCTGTGGTCGACGAATACCGCCGATGAGCATGCTCAACGGGAAATGGACGATCTGGACGCCAGAAACCTGGCCCTCAAGGATGCCCTTGTCCGATTTCGTGCCATTCTGGGAGATTTTGGCGGAGATTGGAAAAGACTGATCGGCGATGCCGGAGTGGAACTCTATACGTTCTGGCTGGAGGAGCAGCGCTTTTTTGCCGGCAGGCAGATGAGCGGACCGGAGGAATCCCTGGCAGCCGATCTGCAGCGCTCCGGCGGTGATGCCTGGGATCGACTCCACGGCAAACTTTCCTCATCGCTATCCCGACCCTGGGACGGCGGCGAAAAGACCGTCACCGAACTGCGGGCCATGGCCTACGATCCGGACCGGCATGTGCGCAGGAAGGCCTGGGAGGAAGAGATTGCCGCTTGGAAGAGTGCGGAGATTTCTTTCGCGGCGGCCCTCAACGGTGTAAAGGGAACCACGGCGACGCTGAACGACAGGCGGGGCTGGGGGAGTACTCTGGAAAAATCCCTGGTTCAGAATCGTCTGTCCCGAACGGGACTGGATGCCATGCTGGGAGTGATGACTGAGTCTCTGCCGATGTTCCGAGACTATTTTCGGGCCAAGGCCGCCAAGCTGGGTTTAAGTCGGCTCTCCTGGTACGATCTTTTCGCTCCGATCCCCTCGGCGGAGTCCGATCGGTGGACCTGGGAACGGGTGAAAGATTTCATCCCCGGAATGTTCGACACGCTGTCGGCCGATATGGGAGATTTTGCCCGCCGGGCGTTCGATTCGAGGTGGGTTGATGCCGCTCCGCGGCCCGGAAAAGTCGGAGGCGCCTATTGCACCAATCTCCCTCTCACCGGGGAGAGCCGCATCCTGTGCAATTTTGACGGCTCGTTTGACTCGGTATCCACCGTCGCTCATGAGCTGGGGCACGCCTGGCACGGTGAAGTGGTGAAGAACCTGGACGCGCTGAACCGTGAATACCCTATGACTCTCGCCGAAACCGCCAGCATCTTTTCCGAGACTCTGGTGTTCCGATCGGCCCTGGCCGAGGCACCCCCGGAGGCCAAGCCGGCCATATTGGATACCTATCTGATGGGAGCCGCCCAGGTAATCGTGGACATACTCAGCCGCTTTCATTTCGAGTCGGCACTGATGCGTCTGCGTCCCGGCGGTGAAGTCAGTCCCCGGGAGCTGACGGAACTGATGCTGGATGCTCAAGCCCGCACCTACGGTAATGCGCTGGAGCAGAATGAACGTCACGGATGGATGTGGGCGGTGAAAGGGCATTATTACTCGCCGGATCTGGCCTTCTACAATTTCCCATATGCGTTCGGCCAGCTTTTCGCCTTGAGTCTGTATTCTCTTTTCGAGGAAGAAGGCCCGGAATTCGCCACTCGATATAATGAAATACTTCGCCGAACCGGCTCACAGGATGCGGTGTCCGTCGCCCGGTCCGCCGGATTCGACATCGAGTCTCCGGATTTCTGGCGCCGAGGCATAAAAGTCATCGAATCGTTCGTTAAGGAATTTCAGGCAAGCTGACCCCCGAAGCGGCTGCCGACTACTGTAGCCGCGGCGGACTGCTGCAGCCGCCGACCGGCCGCGGCCGACGCCCGCCGGCCGAAATTAAGGCATATCCTCAGCATCCCCTTCCGACGGGCTTTCCACAATGGGATTCTCGTGTTCGGAGGTTAAATGATTCTTTCGCCGTTTGGATACGCCGGCCACCACGAGGTCGAACTCGGCGATCATGATTCCGGTGAATTTCTCCAGTCGATCCACGACATAATTTCTCAGATCGTGGAGGTTGTCGTTGATGGGATTTCCGTAGGGCATCTCCACTTCCGAGCGGATATGATAGACGCCGTGTGAAGGTCGGATCTTCACTTTCTTCACAATCAGCTGACCGTCGAACTCATCCACGCAGTGGGCAATCATCTGGCCGAGAGCATGCTCGCTGATCACCACCTTCCCCTTGTCCGTACTGCCGTGGAATGAGGGCCGCACCACCGATTTCTCATAAACTTTCTGGCCGCCGCCCCGGCGTCTCCCGAATCCCCGCCCCATCTTGAATAGAACCTTGATTGAATCCGACAGGAGGTGTGGGTAGTCCCGTTCCACCTCCACCGACGGGACGGGTATCACGTGTTTGCCCTCGTCATTTCTGGATCTCTGGGCTTTTTCAATATCCTCGTCCGATGAAATTTCTTCGATTTGGATGATTTTAGACGGCGGCGGCAGCTCCAGCCTTTCGGCTGTCCGGGCTACCATGCGTTCCGAGGTACCCAAGAGGAGAATTTTCCGGATTTTTCTTGAGCGAATGGCTTTAATCACTTCATGCCGGTGGAGGGGGTCGTCAAAGAGAGCCGTTCGGACGGCGCTCATATAAACCTGCTCCCGTTTGGCTGATTTTCCCGCGACAATGCTGTTTCCCTGAATCAGAAGACCGTCATCGATGATATAGTCGATACCGTAGTCCTCGGCCACGAGCTTGGCGCGAAAGCTTTTGCCCGTGCCGCTCTTCCCCACAAGAGCGAAGACTTTGGTTCCGCCGACGAGTTGGCGTATTCGATCTGTAATTCCGGCGCGTCGTCGAGCAGGCGCCTGATCCTGTCCCATTCGGACTCCTTGTTTTTGAAGGTATAGGGCGTATGAACATTGCTTGACAAGGGTTGGACCCTCAAAGAGAATGATGGTCGTGTCCGAGTTGAGCCGCCTTCACGATATTCCCAATCATTATACCAATAAACGTCGTTGGTATATCTCAATTGCTATTGTGATATCTGTTGCTGTGTCCTTTTCCACTCACGTCGGAAGAGCCTCTTTACGGTCCGAATCCCGTTTTTGGCCGGGATGGTTTGTCCTGGAACTGCCGGTGAATCATAATGCGGCCGCGGTGAGCCGGGAACTGTCAGCTTTGGGTATTGATGGAGCGTTAACGGCTGCGAATGTTGATGTCGGCTACATGGCGATACCTGATGTACATCGTGTTTCCCTGGAGACACTCAATGAAGTGCTTTCTGTAGGTGACCCGAGAAAAGATCCTTTTTTGACCGAGGTTTCCGAACTTTTTGAGTCGGGCAGCCATACACTTGCCTATCTCCCGGCCGACCGGAGTCTCCGGCGGTATGAAAAACTCCTGGGAACCTCGGATGTTTTTCGGGATATCCGGTTTCTGGATCGCATACATGGAGGAGGAATCGGCTCTGTCCTGATTCTTCTTGTTCTGGCTTTTCTTATCAGTTTTCTCACCGGGAAACGACACCGTCTGCGCATCCTTTCCTCTATTGTCTGGATTCCCTTGGCTTATTCCTCTCCGCCGGAACTGCTGTTCCCCATATTGCTGACCTTCTGGCTCTCCCCGGTGAACGCTTGGACTTCTTATGCGTCAGGCGGAAATCTGCGGAAAATGTTGTCTGTCGTTTCCTACGGTCTTGGCTTTTATGTGCTTTCCGTTTACTCAACCGTACCGTTTCTGATGATAGTCGTTCCGGCCATATTCTCCGAAACCATCATGATTCTGGTCTTTTTGTATGATCCGGGTCAGGCCAAGAGTACCGGAGCCTTCAAACTCCGATATCTCCGCCGGGACCATGTCCTGTTTGAACCGGTGTCCCTCTCCGGATCATTCCGTACCCGCTCCACAGGGGTCCCCGCTTCCGATTATTCCATGATGATAAGATTCGTCCCTGCTGTTTCGATCGGGGCTGTGCTGATTGCACTGCTGGCACCTTTCGTCCTTGCGGACAGTGAAACGGATACTCTGGTGCCCGCCGCCGGTGCGGCTCTTGGTTCCTGGTCCAGTCCGAGTGCTTTTCAGCGTCTCCGGGATTCAAAAACCGCCGAAAGTCTGGTGGATGCCGGAGATCTCCTGGCATCGGCGGCATATCAGGAGGGTTTCCTATATGGAGCGGAATATCGTATCCCCCTTCCCGGCGACAGACTCACCATCCCCAGCTACCGGGAGGAGGGAAATCTCATGGTGGCCTCCGAAACCACCGTGGTGGAATATGACGAATCATGGTTGGCTTCCACTCTTGAGAGGGAACTCTCCACAGGCGTCGGCCGACTCTATGGATCCCAGGAGGGACCGGTTTCCGTCACCAGGGTTGATGTTCGACCCGCCGCATATGACACACTCGGACCCGGCTCTGTTGCCGCCGCGATTATTGCTGTTATGATGAATTTCATACTGATGCTTATGGCGGGCCGCGGACAGCGGCCGCAAACCGGAACAAATATTTCTTCGCTTTCAATCCGCAGGAGGGCTCAAGCTGCATGAATAATCTCCGAACGTTTTCCCGCGGGGGAATACACCCCCCTGAGGGCAAAGGGGCGACGTCCGTACAACCGATACGGAACGCGCCGCTGCCGTCCATGGCCGTTGTGCCGTTTTCACAGCATATCGGGGCACCGGCCAAACCGCTGGTGGAGCCCGGCGACCATGTCAACGAGGCGCAAATGATAGGCGAGCCGGCGGGGTTTGTTTCCGCGGCGGTTCATTCTCCCATTCCCGGCACCGTCAAGGAAATCCGCAGCCTTTATCTGCCCAGCGGAATGAAAACCGATGCGGCGGTGATTGAACTTGACGGTGAATTTTCCCGGCTCGGGAAGCCTGTGCAGATTCGAGACTGGAAATCGATGCAGACCGACGAACTCCTGAGCATTCTGAAAAATCACGGAGTTGTGGGTCAGGGCGGAGCCACGTTCCCCTCTCATGTGAAATTCGCCGTTCCCAAAGGACGTACCTGCGATGTTTTTCTGGTGAACGCGGCGGAGTGCGAACCCTATCTGTCGGCCGATCATCGTGTGATGCTCGAACGGACCGAGGATGTGATAGAAGGCATCCGGATCATCAAGAAGGTGCTGAATCCTCAAAGGGTGATTATCGGTATCGAGGCGAACAAGCCCGACGCCGTCGCCAAACTGGCCGCCGCCGGGGCCGCGGACGGCATCGAAGTCATGGTACTCAAGGTCAAATATCCCCAGGGAGCGGAAAAAAATCTCATTGAGGCCACCACCGGCAGAGAAATCCCGTCGGGGAAACTTCCCATTGAAGTGGGGGTGATCAACACCAATATCGGGACCCTGGTTTCCGTCGCCGAGGCGGTTCGGGACGACAAACCCGTGATTGAGCGGGTCATCACCGTCGCCGGCGGGGCCATCAGGGAACCGGGGAATATCCGGGCCCGGGTGGGGAGTTCCGTTCGCGATCTCATTGAGGAGTGCGGAGGATTCTCGGAGGATCCGGTCAAGTTCATCAGCGGCGGCCCGATGATGGGATTTGCCTTCGGCGATCTGGATACTCCGGTGATAAAAGGAACAAGCGGAATCCTGGCCCTGACGGCCAGGGAAGTCCGGTCATTTGAGCCCACGGCCTGTCTGTCCTGCGGCCGATGCATCGATGCCTGTCCGGTGGGTCTTTCGCCCACATTGATATTCAAGAACGTGGAGCATGAGCTCCTGGACGAAGCTGCTGCGCTTGGTTTGGATGACTGTGTGCTCTGCGGAGCCTGCGCATACTCCTGTCCGGCTCACATTCCCCTCGTCTCGGCATTCCGGGCGGCCAGGGGACGCCGCCGTCGACTGGCCGCCAGGAGCAAAGGATAAAAGATGGAACGTCAGATACTGATTTCGACATCCCCGCAGATTCATGCACCGGGTTCCACCAGAAGCGTGATGGGCTGGGTTCTCAT
>JARGFR010000118.1 GCA_029210985.1 Spirochaetaceae bacterium
TTCGCTTTGATACCCATTGCCTTCTTCTCACCCTGAGGAACCAGGTACGGTTTTGCAACCTTCTTCTTTCCTTCCTGTTGTCTTGTATCTTCAAAGCGGATTAAGTTCCCCTGGTTATCCAGAACTATCAGAAAAGGTATTTGTTTCCTTTCAAACCCTTCGGGGGCGATTGTGCTAGCAGGATCCGCCGCTTTTCGTTGGTAGTATTCATTGAGCGCATGTATGATCATCGATATACCTCTTCACTGTCCCAATCCGGGACTTCGATCACCCCTTGTTTCATTAGCGGGCGATAGAATGCAGGGAGAATTTCCTGGTCCTCATCATCAGGTTCAGGGAATTGCATATCGTAGAGCATGAACCCCAGATCCTTGTCTTCAGAGATTGGTCGGGGATGATCATCATCAATGGCTTCAACAAGCACGAATCGACAGCTGAATTCCCGGCAACCAAGATATGGTTGGTTAAAACACTGACCTTTTTTTGCCCGCCGCTCAAACATGGCATTATACTTGGCCGGGTTTTCATCCCGCCTGCTCTCACCCTTATCCGAGCTAAACCGCAATTCTGCATGAAGTCTGTAACGAACATCCCGAAGTAAAAGTCCGGCTCTCTGTTGTCGACTGTCCTCAATGTATACTCCATCGGATCGATGACTCATGTACGAACCGACTTCATTTCGGCGAACAGATGTCCATCGAATCGGATTCAGAACCTCAATCTTTTTAATTTGCCAGCTGATTGAAGGCTTCCAGAGAATCGCTTCAAAAATTCCACGAGCTGCCGAGGGAGTAATGACATCATAACTCACCCGTTCGACCTTCATTTCTGGTCTGGTAAAGCACGCAAATTCTCCTTCCACCTCAAGACAATAAGTTTGATAAAAGTGTTCCAAATCAGCCTCCTTCTATGCCATAAAATCCTGAACTGTCAGATCCGGACCGTCTGTGTTTAGCCCATACACTTCGCTGTATAGCTTGTTTACATTCTGTACAAATAACCCATCCATTCCTTTGAGCATTCTGATTGAACCCTGCCCTGCGAGGACCTGTGCAACCGGAAGAGGAATCGAGACGCTGTAGCGTTGAAGCTTTCTCATGAGTCTACGGTTCGGGCCAAAGGTTTCCAGCTGCCTCACAAGCTCTATACTTTTCTCATAATCAACCACGACCGATCGCTGCTCTGCACTGTCAATGAGACGAAACATCCCCGCTGCTGTACGGAACTGCAAATTGAAATCACGCGCCCGGGTTCCGCCAAGCAAAGTCATAATACTTTTTTCGTCAAAACTGTTAAGTTTGCCATAAAAAATACGGAAATAACTCTTGAAGACATCTGGACTCAGTGCTGTCGCAGCATCCGGGAAATCTTGCAAAACTTCTTCTCCTGCGTACTGTCCCTTTCTTAACAGACCTGGAGGCGCATCACGTTCCGGCCGGAATATATAGGTAGTCCCCGGTTTATCCAATTTACCTTCACGATTACATCTTCCTGCAGCCTGGGCGATGGAATCAAACCCCGCCATAGCCCGAAACACAACGGGGAAATCGATATCCACCCCTGCTTCAACAAGCTGGGTGCTTACTACCCGTAAGGGCACACCTTGGCTTAGTTTTTCCTTGATTGACTTAATCACACGGGAACGGTGCTCCGGGCACATCAGTGCAGAGAGATGTATTGTACCTTGAGGCAGCAGGTCAAAAAGCTCGCGACAATCGCGTCTGGAATTTGTAATCGTCAGCACTTGTTCATGATCAAGCATGGCATCAGCAATTTCATGCCAGCTTAACCTCGACTTTTCCTCACTGATATTTTTGATCACAACTCTCTTTAACTGCTTGGTCAAGGATTCCGGATCGTCAATAATTTCGACCACATCAGCCGGATTAAATCCTTTGAGGGCTTCCAAGCCGAGATTAATACTTCCGGTTAATACCGGTTGCGTAGCTGTGGAAAGAACAATGGTACAGCCAAACATTTTTACAAGCCCCCGCATGCTGGATATGATAGGTTGCAAGTACTGCGGAGGCAGCATTTGGGCTTCATCAAGCAAGATTACCGAGTTGACAATATTGTGGAGTTTTCTGCACGCAGACGAACGGGCCGCAAACAGGGACTCGAAAAGTTGTACATTGGTGGTGACGATTATTGGAGCATCCCAGTTTTCACTGGCAAGTTTGGATGCATTCGTTTCGGTATCGGGATTCATGTTTGAGTGATGCTCGATAATTGCATCTACTCCGAAAACCTTCCGATAAAGCTCTGCAGTTTGTTCGATTATGCTCGTGAACGGTATCGCAACAATAATACGATTCTTACCATGCTGTAATGCATGCTCAAGAGCGAATGCCATACCCGATAAAGTTTTTCCTCCCCCAGTTGGAACGGTGAGAGAAAAAAGTCCAGGGGGCTTCTGTGCTTGTATACGGCATTGATGGAGAATAGCAGCACGGATTCTGTTAATCTCGCCGGAGTGAGAAGACCCGGCAAGCTCTTTCAGGTAGATATCAAGTTTCTGCTTCAAATCTTTCATAGGTACCGAGGCTACACCTCGCTGACCTGTCATCTGCGGACTCATATATTCTTCAGTATCAAGAAAGTCTGCATCAACAAGACATGAGAAAAGCATTCGTATCCAAAGGTGTAGGTTTTCCTCCAAAAGAGTCGCAGCTTCTGGATTCGGTTCAAGCTTGCAGGGCATGGATTCAGGCAGATCCATGAGTAGAATTTCATCCGGGATATTCGATTCCAATGCCTCTTCAAGATGGGGATTCTCTCGCCAGCGCATGGATAGTGCGCCTCCGACCCCTCCGGTATGGTCGTAATCCGGTAGGCCTGCGTGGTGCCCGGCTATCAGATAACCAAGAACCTTGGCAAAGTTTTCTCCTCCTAAGCCATACCTTTGTTTGGCGTAAATAGCCCCGACAATGGAATGATCAACACGACCTGCACCACCCTCTTTATTTGCTTCAAGCATATAGCCAGATACTGTCCGAATATAATTCTGGAAGCTGGGCTTGTATTTTCCGAGATCATGCCAAAGACCCGCAATCCTTGCCCAATCAGAATTGTCAAATGCATCTGCATATTCAGCTGCCTGAGATGCAACCTGCTTTAGATGTTCCAGGAGATCATGCGGAACTTCCCAGTTTCCATGTTCATCCTGTTTTACATGTGCAATATACTCCAAGGTCATCTCCATGATTTATGAATCAACCCAACAATACCAGGTAACCATCTTTCGCAGAATAACTGCAGGCTGTTGCATCCGCCGCAACACCTCCGCTTTTTTCACCCTTTTTTATAAACTTCTGCTCCCCGAAGGAAGTCTTCCCAGTGCCGCTGACGCAACCACTCCGGCTCCAGCACCTCCACATCGGGTCCCCAACTGCGGATCCATGGGTACATTTCCCTCGGTTCTGAAATGTCTCCCTTCCAGATGAGACTTCCGTCCGGGTTTTCCGTCAGTTTTTGGCTGATATGCCATGTGGTTTCCCGGACCCTGGAGGCAATTGCCGGGTTAAAACGAAGTACAACCTGTTCGGAGCCGTTTTCTGATGTCCAAATGCTCCATGCCGAGGAGAGCCGGTCAAGGAACCTCTCCATGGGTATTTCCTCAAACAAATGCCGTGAGGGAGCATCCAGGTGAACAGCCTGAATACGCTCGATTTTGAGGGTTCTGAAGGAAGACTTGGTATCTTCGTACATCCAGCCGATGAGATGAATCGCCCTTCCTTCCGGGTGGGGTTCAAGGGTGAGTGGTAAAAGATGGTACATTGAATTCTCATTGCGGTTCTGTGAGTAATGGACGATGGTCACCGGGCGATACTCCGAAATGGCTATACCCAGTCGTTCGATGATGTCCCGGTAGCCGGAATAATTTACCGTAAGCAGCGGAGAAGTCTGGTCGATGAGTTCCGCAGTCTCCCTCATCCGCTCAGCCAGGGCGCGGCTCACTATGCCCTGGGCATCTGCAAGTTTCCTCATTGCAGACGCAGCATGGGGAAAGGGAAAGTTCATGACCTTCTGGAAGAGCTTCGCTGCTATATGAAGGGCCTCAAGCTCGAACATACTCAAGCGAAGTTCGCTCAGGAATGATTTTCGATCAATGGTGATTCGACCTTCATCATCCTCAATCAGTGCGAATGAGTTTTCCAGAGAAATGAGATCCCGGCCGATAGTGCTGCGGTGTACACCCATCCGTTTGGCAATTTTCGCACGGCTCAACCCTTCAGGGTGGTCATGGAGAAGTTCAATTATCTGGAGCAGCCTCTCTGATTTGTACATGCGATCCACAGCTGTCCAAGATAATTTGAAGGGGGTTTTGTAACAGCCGAAATCCATTTATTGTTAAGTCTACTAAAACAATACAGTAAAAGGAAATCAGCTATAAGTCATCAGAATACTATTTTCTCCCAGCTTCTTCAATTAATTTCGAGACATGATTTTGATAAATGTGTGAAATCCCACAAGGGTGAGTTTCCAGTCCCCCCCCACCGAATGCTATTCTTTACAGAAGGTTAACCGATCGGCGGGAATCGCCATTCGGAACCGCATACCGGCTTTGAAATCACCGGAAATATGGGTGAAAAACTTGAAAGAATCTCCGCTGTAACCTACGGGGCGAAAGCGCACCTCCTGATAATCCCCGAAGAAGTAGCAGCTGAGAATTTCCACTTCCAGTTCTCCGGATCCGCGCAATTCAGTGTCCCAGGGACGGTGGACTAGGAATCCCTGTTCGGGATAATCGGACGCCCCTGTGCCGAATGGAAACGGCACCGGTCCCAACGGCGTTTGGAATCCGTTGGATGTCCGTCGTGCGGGTATGTGGTTGGCCCGGCCGAAGAACTCGGCAACGTATGTGTCGACCGGGGATTCATAAAGGCGACGCGGAGGAGCTGTTTGGAGCAGCCGGCCGTTTCTCATGACGGCAATTCGGTCGGCCAGGATGAAGGCCTCGTCCTTTTCGTGTGTGATGAAGAGGCAGGCGGTTCCTGTCTCTCTGAGGATATCCCCGATATCTTCCATTAAGGCGCGTTTGATCCTGATATCCAGGTTGTTGAACGGTTCATCCATCAGGACCAGGGACGGTCCGGGCGCCAAAGCCCGAGCCAAAGCGACACGCTGCATCTGACCGCCGGAAATCTCATGGGGATAACGGTGTCCCAGATCCAGAAGTCCGACGATTTCCAACATCTTATCGGTGGCGGCTTTGTCATCTTCCGCCACCCCGAAGGCGATGTTTTCCCGCACCGTCATGTGGGGAAACAATGCATTATCCTGAAATACCATGCCCACACCCCGATGCTCCGGAGGAACGGCGAAGCCGGGCTTGTTCAGAAGTTCTCCGCCATACCGAATTTCTCCTTTATTGGGCATCTCAAGGCCGGCGATCATCCGGATCGTGGAGGATTTACCACATCCGCTCTCTCCCACCAGGGCGAGGATTTCACCTTTCTCCATCTGTAAGCTGATGGAGTTCACCGCCGGTTCTTGGGTTCCCGGATAGGTGAGGGCGAGATTTGTGAGTTCCAGAAGGCTCATTTGGTCTCCTTTCGTGAGGTGAGAATATATACGGGAATCACTCCGAGAATCACGATAATCAGGGAGGGCAGCGCCGCCATGGACAACCGCTCGTCGGACGCCATCTCATAGGCACGAGTGGCCAGTGTTTCGAAATTGAAAGGCCTGAGTACCAGGGTCAGGGGCAGCTCCTTGAGGACGTCAATGGCCACCATGATGGCCGCCGCTTTCAAGGATGCCGGTAGATTCGGGAGATCGACGGACCGGAGGGCATTGAGCGGGCGGCGTCCCAGCATTCGGGCGGCTTCATGAATCCGTCCGCTCACCTGAGTGAAGCCTGCATCCACCGGATTGAACGCCACACCGAGGTAGCGAACAGCGTAGGACGCGATCAGGACGGTCATCGATCCCGAAAGGAACAGCCTCCCGGAGGCACCGAAGAGAAAGGAGGTGATTTCATTCAAACCTCGATCGATGAAACCGGCGGCGGACATCATGCCGATGGCGATGACGGTACCCGGAACAGCATATCCCAGCGTCATGGCCGCCGACAAAGTCTTTCTCCCTCGAAGAGTCGGAGAGCGGAGAAAATGGGCCGAAAGAACGGCAGTCAAAAGAATCAAGGCCGTCGCCGCTCCCGTAACCGAGAAGGTGTTTACCAGCATCCTGAAGAAACGTGAATCAACGGCAGAAAGGCCGGCGGAGACGGCCCATCCGATGAGCTGGAGAACGGGAAAAACGAATCCGAAGAGAACCGGCAGGGCGCACACCGCTGCAGCGGTCGCCGCCCGGGCACCACGGAGCACAGTCGGTTTGACGGGTCGGCGGGTGGTTTGAGAGTAAGCCCGGCGGCCCCGAAGTTTCTTCTCCGAGAGAATCAGGAGTGTCACGATAAGCAGAAGAACCGTTGCGAGCTTCATGGCGGCCGTCAGATCGCCCAGAGCAAACCAAGAGCGGAAGATTCCCGTCGTCAGGGTATTCACCCCGAAGTAATGGACGGCGCCGTACTCATTGATAACTTCCATCATAACCAGAATACCTCCGCCGACCAATGCGGGTCGGGCCATGGGAAGGGCGATGCGGAAAAACAGTCGCGCCTCTCCGGCTCCCAGCATTCGGGCGGACTCGTGCAGAGTACCGGACTGCTGGCGAAACGCGCTCCGGACCGGGAGAAAAATGTAGGGATAGAGGGCCATGGTCATCACGAATACCGCTCCGGGCAAACTCATGATGTCCGGAACCGGTACTCCGGCACCCTCGGGTAAGACGTTTCGGAGAAAACCCTGCCAAGGCCCTGTGTAGTCGAAGATGCCCGACCATGCGAAAGCTCCGATGTATGCCGGAAGGGCCATGGGTATGACCAAGGCGATGGACAGCAGCCGACGCCCGGGAAAATCATTGCGTACCGTCAGCCAGGCCGCGGCGGTTCCGATGAGGATGGACGCCGCCAGGGTTCCAGATGCCAGACCGATGGTCTGGCCAAGGTAGGAGCCGAGAAGGTTCTCCACAACGTGGGTCCAGATTTCCGACGTCGGGGAGAGCACCGACGAGGCCACCACGCCGAGGGGGACCGCGACGGTCCCCGCAACAGCGATGAGGAATAGGGAGTGCCGCCTGATGCGGATGAGCCTATTTCCAGCCGGCTTTATCAAACTCTATCACCGCTTGAATATTCAGATCACCGAGAACCGACAGGTTGACATCATCTTCCCTGAAGTTCCCCCAGGAAGAGACCAGGTCGGCCGGAGGAACATCATCGCGTATCGGATATTCGAAGTTTCCGGCGGCATAACGTTCCTGAGCCTCGACGGATGTGAGAAATTCGATGAAACGGATCGCGTTGTCCCGATGGGGTGCATGGGCCGTCACACCGGCGCCGCTGATATTGATATGGGTTCCGCGGTCGCTCTGATTCGGGAAGAAGAGGTTGACCGATCTGCCAGCGGCCACTTCCTCCGGATCGTCAGAGGTCAGCAGCTTACCCAGATAGTATGTGTTGACGATGGCGATGTCCGCCAGTCCGGAGGCGACGGCCTTCACCTGATCTCTGTCGTTGCCCTCGGGTTCCCGGGCCATGTTGCTCACAATGGCCCGTGCCCATTCGGCCGCGGCATCCTCTCCAATGGCGGCAATCATGGCTGCCATCAGGGACTGGTTATAGATGTTCGATGAGGAACGGACGACGATGCGGCCGGCCCACTTGGAATTCGCCAGATCCTCGTAGGTAGAAAGTTCCGATGGATCCACCCGATCCACGCTGTAAGCCAGCACCCGGGCCCTCTTGGTCAGCCCGAACCAATACCCGTCGGGATGGCGCAGATGCTCGGGTATCGCTGAATCCAGCTCGGCGGAATCCACGGCCTGGAGGAGATTCATCTCCACGGCTTTCTGCAATCGTCCGGCATCCACGGTCATCACCACATCGGCAGGACTGGCCGGTCCTTCGGTACGCAACCGTTCAATGAGTTCATCGGCACCGGCTTTGACGACATTCACTTCGATGCCGGTAAGCTCTGTGAAGCGTTCATAGAGCTCCTGATCCACATCGTAATGTCTGTGGCTGTAGACATTCACCACATTTTCCTCTACGGGCTCGGCGGCGCCTTCTGCGAATAAAGCCCCGGAGGCGAGAATCACAATCAAAATGACGAATATACGTTTCATATAGTTCTCCTGAATGTTGTTAGGTGACATTAACAAGTTGAAATAGTAGTGTCAAGGTACTAAATGAGAAAATATTGCATTCGTCTAACATTTTTTTCAAGCTATACAGCGGGAATGATGAAACTAAGAATTCGGACTATTCAGCCGGCTCCGTTTCAATTCTGAATTTAATGGGGATTGTGCGCCCCGGTTGAATTACGGTGGTGATGATATCCCCCTGGGAAACAACTTCTTGGAGTGTCTCAAAAACTTCGATTTCAATAAAGCCAATCTCAACTTCACCAAGGTTGAACGACATACGATACACACCGGGGACATCAAACTCGAAGGGTTCGGTTTTCCAATTCACGATATACAGCTCTTCTTCTTCGTCGACGCGAATGTATTCAGAATCTGGAACCCGTTCCGTTGTGAACTCGATACCAAGCGCCGGGATAGATATTGTTGGTGAGAGATTGGGATCAAATACTCCCGAATATGTCGGTTCCGCAACCAGAGGGGGCAGAATATAAAAGCCGTTATCGGCCCCTCCATGAGCCGCATCGCTGACGGTGATGGAAATCGGTGTTGTCTCCACTTCGGGAGACTTGCCGCATCCCGTCAAGCCTGAGAGTATCAATAATCCCATGATTGAATAGACTGTTCTCTTTTTCATGTGACACCCCCCAAAGGCATTTCCGCATGGCAAAGGTGTTTGAATGAGTAGTGCATCGTTCCGCCAACTGCGGCAGCGAAAGAATGATTTTGTTCAAATCGTAACATAAAATATATCACAGCCCGAGAAAAAATCGCAGAGCGTCAACAAATTATCCGCCGGCGCCGCTGATTGGAAACCCGCCCACAATCGCGAAATCCTGTATTCCAATGTCGCGATGGAATCGATATTCGACACCGGACCTGAGAGTCAGCATCCAGTCCGCCCGAGCAGTCATCCGCAGCTCTTCGGCCGGAAGACCGACGAGGGGGATTGGTCAGTAAAGCTCCGGTACGAAGTGCTGCTCACCCTTGGGCGGCCGCTCGTATCCTTTTGCCGGGGGTCTCGGCGGGAGTTCAAATGTTTCGGACGGCATTTCCTCATATGGAATGAGATTCAACAGATGGGCGATGCTGTTCAGACGAGCCCGGCGTTTATCGTCCGCCTCGACGGTCCACCATGGGCATTCGTTGGTATCGGTTGCCGCAAACATTTCGTCCTTGGCCTGGGAGTATTCTTCCCATCTGTCTCGGGACTTCAGATCCATGGGGCTGAATTTCCAGCGTTTCATGGGATTGTTGATGCGGTCTTTGAATCTCTTATCTTGTTCCTTTGAACTGACACTGAACCAGAATTTAATCAGGCGTATACCCGAACGGATCAGCATATTTTCAAATTCCGGGCAGGAACGCAGAAATTCCTTCACCTGCTCGGGAGTCAGGAATCCCATCACCCTGTCGACACCGGCGGCATTATACCAGCTTCTGTCGAACAGGCAGACTTCTCCCGCCGCGGGCAGATGAGGAACGTAGCGTTGGAAATACCACTGACTCTCCTCTCTTTCGGTGGGCTTGCCCAAGGCGACGATTCGGACGATGCGGGGATTCAGGTATTGGGCGATCCGCTTGATGACGCCGCCCTTTCCGGCGGCATCCCGACCCTCAAAGACGACGACGACTTTCTCGCCGGTTTCTTTCACCCATTCCTGAAGTTTCACAAGTTCGACTTGGAGCCGCTCAAGTTTGTTTTCATAGAGTTCTTTCTTGAGTTTTTTTCGCTTATTTGTCATCTCACATCTCCGAATTACCGTATTTTGCATTACAGTTTAATGCATAGTGGGGGGCTCCATGAAACGAATATGGCCGATCATTCTTGCCGTTGCGTTATTTGCGGGTTGTGCGTCGGTTCCCGAGTCGAATCAAGCGGCGGTTGAAACGGCCTGGGAACTGGCGGATATCCTGATTGATTCGCCGGGATTGACCCTTGCCGTGGGCAGATTCGAATTGACCGATATCCCCGATGCGTTGGATTCGACTTTTCGGAACGACCTGAGTACGAGCCTGGCCACGGCATTTCGGGAGTTGGAATTGGATCATCGGGTAGTGACCCGCGATCAGGTGGATGAAGTGTTCGCCGAACAGTCTATGGATCTCGAAGGACTCACATACAGAGAGGCCCAGATTCGAATCGGGCAGGTGGTTGGTGCCGATGTTCTGGTGGTGGGCACCCTGATCTGGCTGGAGGATGACCTCTATCGTTCCTCCGTCCAGCTCATCGAGACCGGGACCGGCATTATACTCGGCGGAACCTCATGGGATTTCTGGTTCGACACCGACTCAAATCCCTGAAACTCTCTCTCGCATGAACAGTCAGCGCCTTCGGAGGTCAAGTTTACAATGCGAATAGATAATGAAATCAAACTCGGTTTCAAGGATGTGATGATACGTCCGAAACGATCCACCCTCAAGAGCCGCAGTCAGGTGGATTTACAGCGGAGTTTTCGCTTCCGGAACGCTCAGCGGGACTGGACGGGCATACCGGTGATGGCCGCCAATATGGACACCGTGGGAACCTTTGAGATGGCACACGCTCTGGCCGCCGAGGGTCTTGTGACGGCGGTGCATAAGCATTACACACCGGAACAATGGAGGACTTATGTCACCGGCGCGTCACCCGACGAACTGAACAATGTGATGGTGAGCACCGGGACCGGTGAAACCGACCGGGAAAAACTCGATTCCATTTTGATGAATAACCCGGAATTGAACTTTGTCTGCGTCGATGTCGCCAACGGATACTCGGAGCACTTCGTGGATTTCGTGAAACGGATTCGGGACGATTGGCCCGAAAAGGTGATTACCGCCGGCAATGTCGTTACCGGAGAAATGGTGGAAGAGCTGATATTGTCCGGGGCGGACATCATCAAGGTTGGAATCGGGCCCGGATCTGTGTGCACCACCCGGGTGAAAACCGGTGTCGGCTATCCACAGCTTTCAGCGGTTATCGAATGCG
>JARGFR010000119.1 GCA_029210985.1 Spirochaetaceae bacterium
GAACAAGCCGGAGGTGCTCTGGAAGCACCTGACAGCTTGAATTTAGAGGTCGGGGAAGGGGTGTTGAGAAACCGGCAAGGTTTTGGGCACTCAACAATGATTCCCGGCTAAAGAACCGGACCAAAAAAGCCGCCGGAGCAGTCCGGCGGCTTGGTGAACAGATTCCTTGAATCGGGGAACTTTAGAATACGAAGAGCATGAAGATTGATATGACGATGCCCGAGTAGAGCAGCACCACTGTTGTGTATCCCATGATATCCCGGATGTTCAGCTTGGCCACGCCTAAGAGCGGCAGGGCCCAGAACGGCTGAATCATATTTGTCCACGCATCGCCCCAGGCTACGGCCATGGCGGTGGTGGCATAGGGAACATTCAGAGCACCGGAAGCCGGGATCATGATGGGTCCCTGAACGCCCCACTGACCGCCGCCGGAAGGAACAAAGAAGTTCACGACACCGGCGGAAAGGAAGGTGAAGAACGGAAAGGTTGTCTGGTTCGAAATATTCACAAATCCCTGAGAGAATGTTTGGGCCAGTCCGGAGTTGATCATCATTCCCATGATTCCCGCGTAGAAGGGGAACTGTAGGATGACGCCGCCGACGCCCTTGACGGCGTCGGAGACTGCATGAACGTAACGGATCGGGGTACCGTGAAGGATGATTCCCAGTGTCAGGAAGATGAAGTTGACGATGTTCAGGCCGATGCCGCCGCCGCGGACAAAGAAGACCACAACGTAGATGACGCCGATGACGCCGATAATCATCGATAGAATCCAGGAATTCTCCAGCTTCTCCGCGGGAGTCATGTCGGATTTATCCTTGGATGTTTCTTCCACGTCGTCATTAAAGAGCGCGGGATCCACTTCCAGAATTTCTTCTTTGTTCCGGGGCATCATCAGCATGTTGATGACGGGAACGGAGACCAGGAGGATGGCCACCAGAAGCAGGTTTTGCCAGGAGAAGATAGTTTGGGAAGCCGGGATGACGGCACCGTCGGCGAATTTCTCCATGATGGAGTCCGCACCGGCGATTTTCAGGGGGATGGATGCCGACAGACCGGCATGCCAGATGAGGAACCCGCTGTAGGCGGAGGCCACCAGAAGGGGATAATGAACACCCTTGACGGTCCGAGCAACTTCCTTGGCCAGCAAGGCTCCGACGATGAGTCCGAAACCCCAGTTCAGCCAGCAGCCGATGGCCACAACAAAACTCACCATCAGGAGAGCTTGGGTTGGTGTTTTGACAGCACCGGCCAGTGTTTTGAGTACACTCTTGACTGGTTTTGAGTTTGCCAGTGCGCTGCCGGTGACAATGATGAGGGCCATCTGCATCGAGAAAGTCAGGAACGACCACATTCCTCCGCCGAAGAAGGTCGTCATTTCAAGGAACCCCTGGCCTTCGACTATCATGCCCAGGGCGAATACGATGAGCGCCAGGATGATCGCAAATAGAAAAGCGTCCGGCAGCAGCCGTTTTGCGATGTTCGAGAAAACCCTTCCTAAAGATCGAATCATAAAAATACCTCCACAATGGTGTTAAAGCGCATATTCCACAGGACTCGCGTCCGATCGATGTCGGGTTGGGGCGAATCCTTTTTTTAGAATTGATACTCCCTGCAGTCCGGAGCCGTGACGATATCGGCTTCGGTGTTCTCTGAAATCCACTTCGGGGTGGCGGGAGCGAAAAATTCTTTGAGAATGAAACAGTCATCACCGATTTCGAACATTCCGAGATCGGTGACGATGTAATCCAATTCCCCTTTCGCGGTCAGGGGCAGGGAACAGGTTTTGACCATTTTTGATTTTCCGTGCTTGTCGAAATGCACAGTCGCGGCAATAACCTTCTTCGCGCCTGTGAGCAGGTCCATGGCACCACCCATCCCCGGAACCATTTTCCCTGGAATCATGTAGTTGGCCAAGTTGCCCGCTTGGTCGGCTTCGAGAACGCCCAGAACGGTAAAATCCAGATGTCCTCCCCGGATGATTCCGAAGGAAAGAGCCGAATCAAAGAAGCATCCCCCGGGAAGAATGGTGGCCGGAACGCCGCCGGCATTCACCAGATTGGGGTTCAGTTCACCTTCCCCCGGGTCGGGACCCAGGCCGGTGAATCCGTTCTCGGACTGGAGGATGATTTCCACATCATCGGGGATGTAGTTGCCCACCAGCGTCGGCAGGCCGATGCCGAGGTTCACCACATCGCCATCGTTGAAAAAGCGGGCGATTCGTTTGGCTATTTTCGTCTTGTCGGGCTTGTAGTCCATCATTTGGCTCCCACTACGAGAAAGTCGACAAAAATTCCGGGAGTGATAATACACTCGGGATCCAATTCGCCGATTTCAACAATCTCATCGACTTCGGCTATCACGATTTTTCCGGCACCGGCCATGAGGGGACAGAAATTACGGGCGGAAGCCGAATAGGTGAGATTGCCGACCCGATCGGCTTTCGCCGCCTTGATGAGGGTGACATCACCATGGATGGGAAGCTCCAACAGAAAATCATGGCCATCCACATTGATGATTTGTTTGCCTTCCTCAACAGCGGTTCCCACTCCGGTGGGTGTGAGAATGCCCCCTAGTCCGGCACCGGCGGCCCGAAGACGTTCGGCGAAGGTGCCCTGGGGAACGAGTTCCACCTCGGCCTCCATTTCCATCATCTGTCTCTGAGTTTCTCTGTTCAGACCGATATGGCTGGCAATGTATTTGCGAAATTGTTTCGCCAGGACATTCAGAGCCACTCCGGTCGCTTTGGACTCATCACCCATGTACATCCCGTTGTCGCTGCAGGCCAGCACCATGTCTTTTCGCCCCGATTCTCTCAAAGCCTTCAGAAGCATCGGAGGCGATCCGACGCCCATGAAGCCGCCGACCAGCAGCGTGTCGCCGTCTTTTATATGAGTCACGGCCTCTTCGGCGGTGATAATCGGTTTCTTTTTCATCAGGTTTCATCCCTTTCTATACAAACAGCGCTGCCCATACCGCCGCCGATGCACAGGGCGGCAAGACCCTTTTTATCTTCCCGGGCCTTCATGGCGTGAATCAAGGTGATGAGAATCCGGGCGCCTGAGCAACCGATGGGATGTCCCAGCGCTATGGCTCCTCCGTTCACATTCACTTTGGCCTGATCCAGATTCAGATCCTGTAAAACGGCCAGGGACTGGCTGGCGAAGGCTTCATTCAGCTCAACAAGGTCCAGATCCGCGGCCTCCCAACCGGCCATGGCCAGGGCCTTGGCTGCCGCGGGCACCGGACCGCAGCCCATAATGGCCGGATCGACCCCCGCCGATCCGTATCCCCGGATAACGGCCAGAATCGGGAGGCCTTCTTTCTCAGCGGCTTCACGGCTCATCAGCAGCAGAGCGGCGGCGCCGTCATTGATGCCCGAAGAATTCCCGGCCGTCACCGAACCATCTTTTTTGAACGCCGGCTTGAGCGCGGCCAGCTTTTCCGGACTTGTCTTGCGGGGATATTCATCATCACTCACGACAATCGGATCGCCCTTACGCTGAGGCGCAGTCACCGGAACGATTTCATTCCGGAACTTGCCATCTGAAATCGCTTTCAAGGCCTTTTCCTGACTCTGAAATGCGAAGGCATCCTGCTCTTCCCGGGAAATATTCCACTTCTCGGCCACATTCTCCGCCGTGATACCCATATGGTAGTTGTTGAAAACGTCGTACAAACCGTCATGAACCATGTAATCCACCGTCGCGGCATCCCCCATGCGGGTACCCCAGCGGGCGTCGGGGAGGAGGTAGGGTGTTTGGCTCATATTCTCCGATCCGCCGGCGACGATGCAGGTGGCATCTCCGGCGCGTATAATCTGGGCCGCCAGGCTGACGGCTCTCAGGCCGGATCCGCAGACCTTGTTGAGGGTCATCGAAGGGACTTCCTGGGGTATGCCCGCAGCCATGGCCATCTGTCGGGCCACATTCTGTCCCAAGCCGGCACCGAGGACATTCCCCATTATCACCTCTTCCGCCTTTGACAAGTCCAGTCCGGTTTTCTCAAAAAGGCTTCTTATCGTCAGAGCTCCAAGATCGACAGCGCCTGTGTTTTTGAAGGCTCCTCCGAAGCTGCCGATGGGTGTCCGAAGGGCAGCTGTGATGACAATATCGCTCATTGATTATCTCCCGTTTTTAGGTAAAGCAATGACTATACCAATCCCCGGATATCCCGGGAAACGCTGTTCTATGCTGTTTCATGGTTTTGGATGACCTCTGGCGACGACAATCATGGCATTTCTGCATACCATGTTCTCAATATTGCTATAGCGATATTGCTGCTGCCGCTGTATCCTGCATTCATGCATCGACTGAATCTGCCGGACAACATCGTCAGAAAGCTTGAAGAACAGGACTTCGAAATCTACTCCCTCAGGGAGATGATGAATCGACTTCAGGAAGGCATTTACATCACCGACAATCGCGGAGTCACTCTGTACGTGAATTCTGCCTACATCCATCTTTCGGGACTGAACCGGGAAGATCTCATCGGCCGTAGGGTCCACGATCTGAGAGACGACGGGGTTCTGCCGAATTCCTGCTGCGCCCGGGTCATTGAAACCCAGGCACCTGTTTCAACCATCAACAATTTCTACCAGGGGCAGAAATGCCTGGTTTCCGGGTCTCCCATATTCGATCAAGCCGGTAATCTGATACGCACCGTCGCCATTGTCCGGGACGTCTCGGAACTTGACGCGATTATGGACAGGCTGGCCAGGGAGGAACAGAGCTTCATCATCGAATCGGATGCTTCGGACCGTTCGGGACTCCCGAGATCCGGGGATCCTGTCATGCAGGAACTCTTCGACAAGGCCGCACGTCTAGCCGAGTTGGACAGCTCACTGCTCATCATCGGTGAAACCGGTACGGGGAAGGACCATCTGGCCAAAGCCATCCACAACATGGGCGCCGCCAGAAAAAAGGGTCAGCTTGTGAGGATTAACTGCGGCGCAATTCCGGAACACCTGATTGAATCTGAGCTCTTCGGCTACGAGCCCGGAGCCTTTACCGGAGCCAGTCCCGGAGGGAAAAAGGGTCTGTTTGAACTGGCAGGGAACGGAACTGTACTACTGGATGAAATCGGTGATATGCCCTATTTGCTGCAGGTGAAGCTGCTCAATGTCCTCAATGATCGGCAATTCTACCGCGTTGGAGGGGGAGAACTTGTTGATTTTCGAGCCCGGGTTATCGCCACGACGAATGCGAACCTCAAAGAATTGGTTAAAGAGAGAAAATTCCGCGCCGACCTTTACTATCGGCTCAACGTATTCCGTATCAGTCTTCCTCCGCTGAGGCGCCGGCAGGTGGATATCTTGCCCCTATTGAATCATTTCCTTGATGAGTTCAATCGGACACACCACGGCAATCTGACGTTCACCACCGAAGCCGTTCAAGTCATCCGGGAATTCTCATGGCCCGGCAACATCAGGGAACTCAGGAGTTTCGTTGAAAAATCCGTCGTGTTCATCGGCGGAGCTGAAATGAATGCCGGGGATGTGATACAGATGCTGCCGAATGAGCAGATAGAGAACAAAGTTCCCGCCTCTCGGACATATCCCTTGGCGCCGGAAGCAGGCACTCTTAAGGAAAGACTCGGCAGTTGTGAGAAAGAGATTATCAAAGAAGCCATCGGAACCGCTCGGACACTCCGGGAAGCCGCAGATCAATTGAAAATCGATTTGTCCACATTGATGAGAAAGAAGAAGAAATACGGTTTGACCGACTGAAAATAACCCTTCACCCGGGGTCTCCTCGATACACTGAGGCCGGCGGCAGTTCGTTGTTCGTCGTGGGGGTGCCGACGAAGTGATATCGTCATTTCCCGGGATGAGAAACCGATAAAAACTCCTCCGGACTGTATTATATGTGACGGAAACTCGAAACGGAGGGGCGTATTATTGCAGCAGAAACATTGAGAAAGCACGGATGTACCAAACCGAACGGCTGTTTAATGATAGAGCACCGCGTGATTGAGCGGGCGGTTGAAATTCTGGCCGTGGAACGAAAGCGTCTACTCAGCGGCGGTGAGCTCGACCCGGTGTTCATCGACAAGATTGTCGATTTCGTTCGAACCTACGCGGACCAGTGTCATCATGGTAAGGAGGAGGACATTCTCTAAAAAGCCACTCTCCGAGAGCGAAGCGGCCCTTATGTCAGAACTGATAAACGAGCATAAGTACGGCGGGGAGCTCACCGGAAAACTTGTTGCCGCAAAGGACGCCGTCGTTTCAGGCGATTCGAGCCGGCTTGAAGAAATCCTTGACGTTACAGGTGAGCTCATCGAGTTCTACCCCGAACATATCCGTAAGGAAGACAAACATTTCTTCCCGGACACCCAGCGTCATTACAATAAGGCTGAACTCGATGCAATGTTGAGGGAGTTCTACGATTTCGACATGCAGATGATCCACGAGAAGTACCGGAGTACCGTTGAGGCAATGGAGTCAAGGGTGAAGTAAAAGAGGTCATCCGGGCCTGATATGGGACTTTTTATGAAGTGCTGAGACCACCCGGCCATCCCCTTCCGGATTTACTTCGGTTTCAACTATTTTCAGCGTTTCATCACAACGGAAGTTTTTTCCTTCGCCATCATCTCGATGCTTCATGTATTGTTGAATCTTGAACAGCTACTTGGATTTCAAAAAACTGGCGGTTGCATCCCAGATTTTATCACCGGACCAGGAGCATCTGAACACGGCGGATTCGATTTCGCACCACATTGAAGACACGATCGATGGCGCCTTGAGCGGCTGCGAAGGGGCCATTGGTCCTGAGCTCCGGCAAGGGAGAGTCGGATCAGACCCTGTTCGGATGCCTGTCGAAACGGAATCCATCCGGCCATCAGTTCGGTCAGAGTCTCATGCGAAATGGGCTCATATCTGTCATGATCGGCCGAGAATTCGTCAGAGGATTCGGGAAGGACGCGAATGGCTCCGGCCCAATCGGCTCCATTGCGTTCGAGGAGCGCGACGTCGTTGCCGATGGCGACATCTAGGGACCGACAGAGAGCTCCCCGGGCCGGCTCTTCGGGCAGCAGATTCGCAAACCATCGGTGGTCGGTCCTGCTGACGTCCCATTTCCCAATCAAGGGAACACTTTGATATTTTCCCTCCATGAGTCGGCGTAGCCGAATCGCATATTCATCCCCCGGCAGTGTAAACCCGAGCCGAACACCGAGTGTTTCGGCGACCTGTAGAACTTTATCAAACTCACTACTTTCTTTGCCATTTTCCAGACTTCCAAGGAAGCGGACGCTCACACCGGCAAGGTCGGCGAGATCCTGCTGGGTCAGGTTCTTGTGTCGTTGTTCCTCCTTGAGTGTTTGGGCGAATTCCACTGTGCTGTTGAGCCGGCGAGTCATGCCGCCTCCATGAAGAAACAAAACGCAAGTTGCCTGGGTCTTGAGCCTTATCGGCACGTACGCGCAGAAAAGCAAGTTTTCTGATCTATTTGAGGCAAAAGCAGCAAGAACGCGCCGAATCAGACGATTCTGACTTCGATGGGGTAGGACCGGAAAACGGTATCAGTGGTGACGGGGATGAGATTTTCGGGAATGTCGAGTTTACTCAGGGAAGACTTGATGGCCATCTCTGCGATGGGGTCATTAAGAAATCCGATTCTTAGGGCACCATCACCTATAACTGTGCCGGGGACACAACACCCTGAACTGCGATTCCAATGGAAATACGATTGGAGAATCCGGTCCCGATTACCAGATGGATCACTCATATTTTGCAGACAACCACCGAAAATAACGAGGCAAGGTTCAGCGGGCCGGATTAACCACCGATGAACGGAATCGTTTGAAAGAACTGAAAAAAAGCTGTGAGCTGAATCGGTCAAACGAGATTCTCCGCTTGGCTTCTGCTTTTCGTCCAGTCGGTGGAGGTTTATCCCGCAGCACTCTGGGGATAAGATATAGGTAAACGCGTATTTATGAGCATATTTTTACCATGAAATATTAAATAATTGACAGATTACAGTTCAGGGCCTAGCATTCAATGGTTAATTTCCAATTTCACATATCTAGAAAGGAGAAAGAGTCATGAAGAGAGCTGTTGTTCTATTAATGTGTCTGATTGCCGCCGTTTCGCTGTTTGCGGCTGGTGATCAGGAAGATGCTGATTCCGCGGTCATAAAGATCGGTGTTTTTGAACCGATGACCGGTGCAAACGCCGCGGGTGGGGCGATGGAGGTTGAAGGCATCAAACTTGCCAACAAGCTCTATCCCGAAGTGCTCGGCAGGAAAGTCGAGCTGGTTATTGTGGACAATAAATCCGACAAGGTGGAAGCGGCGAATGCGGCTTCAAGGCTTGTGGACCGTGATAAGGTTGTGGCGATTATCGGCAGTTGGGGAAGTTCTTTTTCTATGGCAGCCGGATCGATTGTCAATGATGCTCAGGTTCCGACGGTGGGCGCATCCTGTACCAATCCTCTTGTAACTCTCGGAAACGAATACTATTTCAGGGTATGTTTCATTGATTCCTTTCAGGGAAAGGTGATGGCAAACTACGCCTATGACGAGGTCGGTGCGAAGAAAGTCGCCATTGTGCAGGAAATATCAAATGACTATTCGGTAGGGCTGGCAAAATTCTTTACAGACCAGTTTATCAAGCTGACCGGTGATCCGAATGCCGTTGTTGCAGTTTCCAACTACAACACAGGAGATATGGACTTTACCGCACAGCTGACCAATTTGAAGTCGCTTAATCCCGATGCGATTTTTGCTCCCGGCAACTATACCGAGTCCGCTCTGCTGATCAAACAGGCGAGAGAGCTCGGTTTTGATGTACCTTTCCTTGGCGGAGACACCTGGGAAGCTCCCGAGTTTCTTGACGTTGGAAAAGAAGCGGTGGAAGGTGCCGTGTTCTCGACCTTCTTCACAACCGAGGTTCCGATAACCAAGACTTCCGAACTTTTTATTGATGAGTACAGGAAGGAATACGGAAAGGAACCTGCTGCGGTTACTGCTCTCGGCTTTGATGCATACATGGTTATAATCGATGCCATCGAGCGGGCCGGAAGTGCCGATTCCGTGGCAATTAGGAATGCCATTGCAGAGACGGAAGGATATCCGGGAGCCGCCGGTATTATAACCCTGGATGAGAACGGAGACGCTGTAAAAAATGCGGTTATCAAAGCCGTCGAGAGCGGAAACTTCTCATTTGTAACGACTATTGTACCGGAATAGACACCGGAATGCAGGCTGAATAGATGAAGCATAGACTCCCGCGCGGGGGTCTATGCTTTTTTCTTTATTGGAGAAACCTTAATGAGTTTTCAAATGTTCTTTCAGCATCTGGCCAACGGCTTGTCTCTAGGGAGTCTGTATGCCCTTATAGCAATCGGCTATACCATGGTATACGGTATTCTGAGGCTGATAAATTTCGCCCATGGTGAAATATTCATGGTCGGTGCATATCTCGCTTTTTATCTGATGACTCTCTTCGTGCTGCCCTGGTTTGCCGCTTTTGTCGTCGCCCTGGGGATAACCTGTATTCTGGGAATGGGGGTTGAGAAGATAGCCTATCGTCCATTGCGGGACCATCCCAGGATATCGGTCATGATAAGTGCTATCGGCGCGTCATTTTTTATACAGAATCTGGCTATCGTTGTATTCGGCGGAAGGCCGAAAACCTTTCCCGTTCCGGATCTGTTTAACCGGATCATCAGTATCAGAGATGTTAAAATTGTTTCCATCACATTTCTGATTCCCATAATCACTTTTATTGCTCTGGCGATTCTGCTTTTCATTGTCAATAGAACCAAGACAGGGATGGCGATGCGAGCGGTATCCACCGATCATGAGACCGCCCGTCTTATGGCGATAGATGTCGATAAAATTATTTCCATAACCTTTGCCATCGGCTCGACCCTCGCGGCCATCGGAGGAATCATGTGGGGACTCAAGTATCCCCAGCTGCTGCCGATTATGGGGCTCGTCCCCGGTCTTAAATGTTTTATAGCGGCGGTCGTCGGCGGAATCGGGAACATAAAGGGAGCCGTCCTTGGGGGCTTCCTTCTCGGACTTATGGAAATAATGATAATTGCGTTTCTTCCCGCTCTTTCCGGCTACAGGGATGCCTTCGCATTTATTCTTCTCATAGTGATTCTGCTCGTCCGTCCATCCGGAATTCTCGGAAGCGCAAAAGGGGAGAAGGTCTAGGTATGAAAAAGAAGGATTTAATCTTTACAGCCATTGCAGCATTAATCGCCATACCGCTTCTTGCTCTTGTTGACCGATATCTGGGCGCTTATCCGAAGAGAATTTTCATCCTTGCGGGGATCTATGTTACCCTTGCTCTCAGTCTTAATCTAATTAACGGTTTTACCGGCCTTTTTACGCTCGGCCACGCGGGGTTTATGGCGGTGGGAGCCTATACCTGTGCCCTTCTGACCATGTCGCCGGAACTGAAGGCGATGAACTTTTTCCTGAAACCCATTGTTCCATTTCTGGCTAACGTGCAGCTGCCCTTTCTTCCGGCCCTTCTGGTGGGCGGAGCCGTTGCGGGCATTATCGGTTTTCTCATTGCGGCTCCGGTGTTGAGGCTGCGTGACGATTACCTCGCAATCGCCACCCTGGGTTTCGGAGAAATAATCCGTATAATTTTCACAAATACGCAGACCCTGACAAACGGCGCTCTGGGGCTCAAGGGACTTCCGCGTTTTACCACTGTTTGGTGGAGCTGGGGTTTTGCCGCTCTTACAGTTTTATTCATGGTCAATCTTATAAAAAGCAGTTATGGGAAAGCCTTCAAGGCAATCCGGGAAGATGAGGTTGCCGCGGAAGCGATGGGAATAAGCCTTTTCAGGCATAAGGTCATATCATTTACTATCGGTTCGGTTATTGCCGGCATAGGCGGAGCGCTCATGGGTCATTTGCTCGGGGCTATTGATCCCCTCATGTTCCGTTTCCTGATGACCTTCAACATTCTTCTAATCGTGGTGCTCGGAGGTATCGGAAGTATAACCGGATCGGTCATCGGCGCCGTTCTGGTAACCATAAGCATGGAGGCGCTCAGGGTGCTGGACGGTAATATCAATCTCGGCTTTATGACCATTGCGGGAAAGCCGGGAATGCGGATGGTCATTTTCTCAGCAGGGCTTATGGCTGTCGTCATTCTTTACCAGAAGGGTCTGA
>JARGFR010000011.1 GCA_029210985.1 Spirochaetaceae bacterium
GGGTAAAATAGGATCCGACTTCCCTCTCATCGAAGATCGATTCAACGCCGCTTTAGAGGTCATCAAGAGCAGCGATAGAACCGACGGAGATAAAATCGCCGCCATCGGCTACTGCTTCGGGGGTGGAATCGTCCTCAATATGGCCCGTATGGGAACGGACATCGATGGTGTCGTCAGTTTTCACGGAAGTATCAACACCGGTCTGACGGCCGATCCGGGGGATATCCAAACGAAGATTCTGGCTTTTCAGGGCGAAGGAGACCCCGCAGCACCGGCAGACCGTTGAAGTGCCTTCCGTCAAGAAATGGACGAAGCCGGCGTATACTACACCTACACGATTTACGAAGGCGTCAATGCCCATAACTTCACCAAACCGGATGGAAACTCCTACTACGAGAAGGAAGCCATGATGGCCTGGGACGATATGCTTGAGTTTTTCAACGACATTTTCTAAGAGAGCACTCAGCGCGGCCTTCCGAGGCCGCGGCGCATCCGAAAATGGAAATCCAGGTTCTCATTCCTTATAGAACAGGTATGAACTCAAGAGCCGAAATTGAAATCAACGCCTCGCCGGAGAAGGTCTGGAACGTTGTCACGGATATTGAGAACTCGCCCAACGTCATCAAAGGGATCAACTCGGTGGACGTATTGGAGCGTCCGAGGACGGGATTGAACGGTCTGAAATGGAAGGAGACCCGGGTTCTTTTCGGAAAAGAAGCCACAGAAGTGATGTGGATTACCCATTCCGAGGAGAATGCCTTCTATCAGACCCGGGCCGAGAGCCGCGGCGCCGTGTACATCTCCACCGTTCCGGCGATGGAGTTCCGCTCCGAGCTCCGAACCCTCGGAGCCAGAATCATGGGCGTGGTGTTTGCCGGCATGATGAGAAAAGCCGCGACCAAGGCCTTCGAGGAAGACCTCCGGAATATCAAGAATTATATCGAAGCGGGCTGATCGTCACGGCGTTTCCGGGGCGGTTCGACCTTGCATCTTCGATAGGAAGTAATCCTGGAGAGTCCGTCGGCGGTACCGGGGAGCGGCGGCGTCTTCAGCCAGGGCGGTGAGGAAAAGGCTCCGATCGTGGAACGCTTCTTCTTCTGGGATCTTCTGATCAAGGCGCTGGACGGACGCCGGCACCATTGGGATGACCTGAGAGATGGACTGAGTCGGATTATTGGGACTCGGATTTTGAAAACAGGACGCCCGGGAGCGCAGACACCACGAGAAAAACGCCGACATAACCGATAACGCGAAGCCGCATTTCACCCGCGACGGGGCCGCGAAATTCCCTCTCAGCCGGCTCTCTGACCGACGCCGGCGCTGCCGACCACATCGTTAAGAAACCAGGCGTGCAGTCGATTATCGCCGCTGAGTTCAGGATGAAACGTCGAGCCGATAATGCTGCCTTTCCGGACCAGAACGGGCAAGCCTTCGAAACGGCAAAGGACTTCGACATCATCCCCTAAAGGCTCAAGCTGGATTTGGGGGGCTCTGATGAAGACCCCCGTGAAAGGCATGCCGGAGAGCTCCGGTATCCCGGGCAGCTCGATATCCAAGGCCGCTTCAAAACTGTCGATCTGACGGCCATAGGCGTTCCGGGCCACGGTAATGTTCAAACCGGCGGGCCTTGGGAGGTCATCCCAATTCACCAGATGATCGGCCAAAAGAATCAGACCGGCACAGGTACCGAAAACGGGCAAACCGCCCTGGATGAGATTCCGAACGGGTTCGATGAGCCCCCAGCGCACCAGCATCTTGCTCATGGTGGTGCTCTCGCCGCCGGGTATCACCAAGCCCTCGATACCGATCAGATCCTCGGGATCGCGTACTTCAACGGCGTCGGCGCCCAAAGATTCGAGAACTTCCATGTGTTTGGCAAAGGCGCCCTGAAGTGCCAGAACGCCTATTGTCCGTTTCATCTGTTTGACTACCAACCTCGCGAGGCTAATCGTTCGGTCTCACCCAGATCGCCGCAGTTGATGCCCACCATGGGTTCACCGAGGTTTTCGGATATTTCCGCCAGTTTATCGGCATCATCAAAGTGAGTCACGGCTTCCACGATGGCTTTGGCCCGTTTGGCCGGATCGCCGGATTTGAAAATGCCTGAGCCGACAAATACGGACTCGGCGCCCAGATGCATCATCAGCGCGGCATCCGCGGGCGTGGCAACCCCGCCGGCGGAGAAGTTGGGCACCGGCAGTTTACCGATCCGGGCGACTTCCTCCACCAGGTCGTAGGGAGCACCCATTTCTTTGGCCGCGGTCATCAGCTGATCTTTGGGCATGACGGTGAGGGTGCGGATTCCGTCCATGAGGGTTCGCATATGGCGAACGGCCTCGACGACATCACCGGTTCCGGCCTCGCCCTTGGTGCGAATCATGGCGGCGCCTTCCCCGATTCGACGAAGAGCTTCACCGAGGTTGCGGCATCCGCAGACAAAGGGCACCTTGAAGACAGTTTTGTCCACATGATACTGGTCGTCGGCGGGGGTGAGCACTTCGCTCTCGTCGATGAAATCGACACCGAGGGCTTCCAGGATGCGCGCTTCCATGAAGTGGCCGATGCGGCATTTGGCCATCACGGGGATGCTCACCGAAGCCTGTATGCCTTTAATCATTTGGGGATCGGACATTCTCGAAACTCCGCCGTCGGCACGGATATCGGCGGGGACCCGTTCCAGGGCCATGACGGCCGCCGCACCGGCGTCCTCGGCGATTTTAGCTTGGTCGGAGGTCACCACATCCATAATAACGCCGCCTTTGAGCATTTCAGCCAGTCCGACTTTTGTTCTCCAAGTGGAACTCTGCCGTCCCGACCATGTTTTCTGTTCGCTCATGATTTATATCCTCCTGGACGAATCTGTTGAGTGTTCGCCCTGTGCAAGAATCACAGATTAGACCGGGTCGACTTAATCGTCGTACCCCGGGCCAAAGCTAACCATTGAGTCCCTGCAGTGTCAAGAATCGCGCAGAGTCACGGTGTAGAGCAGCAAAGCGACGGCCACCAGGATGAATGCCGCGCCTTTCAACGGGCTGAAGGGTTCGCCATAGACCAATACGCCCAGGAGAAGCATCAAAGTGGGGGCCAGATATTGAAGAAAACCCATAATACTCAAGGGTATCCGTTTGGCCCCCACGCCGAAAAGCCACAGAGGGAAGAGCGTGACCGGCCCGGCCAGGATCAGCAGGAACGTCACGGTGGGTCCGGAACCGAAAAGATGAAGTCCTGCGCCGAAACCGCGATAGGCCAGATAGCCTGCGAACAGGGGGCCGATAAACGCGGTCTCCCAAGCCAGCACCTCAATGCTGTCGATTTGAGAGGGTAGGCCTTTCACCGTCAATCCATAGAACCCGAATAACAGAGCCAGGAGAATGCTCACCCAGGGAAATGTCCCGGCATCAATGGTCATGATGACGACGGCGGCGGTGGCAAGTCCGATGGCGATGAGCCTCTTTCGTCCCAGCCGCTCGGAGAAGAACACGACTCCCAGCACCACATTCACCAGGGGATTGATATAGTAGCCCAGGCTGGCCTCAAGGATTCGTTCCGATGCCACAGCCCAGATGAACAGACCCCAATTTCCGCCGATCATCATGGCGGCGGCGGCGATACGGACAAGGACTCCGGAATGCATCGCCGATTTGGAGAGCGGCTTGCGCCGGAATACCAGATAGGCCCATGCAACCACGGCGCTGCCGGCAACCCTCCAGGCCAGAATTTCATCCGGGGGAACGACGCCGAGAGATTTCCAGAAGATGGGCAGGAAACCCCAGGTGAGATATGCGGCGACGCCGGCCGCCAGGCCGGTCCGTTTGTCTTGATCCATGGCAGAGATTCTATCGGTGAATCCGACAAGGGGATACGGTGTGTATTTCCCAAGACCGGGTATGGCGTTAGGATTAACCGCATGAGCGGCAAACACGGCGGAATCAATCCCTGGGATCTGAAAGAAGCGGGCATCAATCCCGATGACGTGAAGGATTTCAGTGTCAGCATCAATCCGGTACCTCTCCCGGAGTCCATACGGCGCGTGATTCATTCTTCCGCCCTGTATCGCTATCCGGACAGTCAGAGCCGAGCCTTGGTGGAAGCCGTCTCAAGGAAATACGGACCCTCAATTGATGAGATTCTGGCGGTGAACGGCACATCCCAGGGCATCTTCCTTATTGCCGGTGCGTTCATTTCCCCGGGAGATTCGGTTATCATCGTCGGCCCCACATACAGTGAATATCGGGATGCCTCGTCTGTGCATGGCGCACGTATCGTCGAATATCGCTCAGATGAAAAGAACAAGTTCCGACCGGACTGCCGAGACATTGCGGAAGCGGTCAAGCGCGAGAATGCGAAAATTCTGTGGACCTGCAGCCCCAACAATCCCACCGGTACATGGTTTGACGACGAACAGATCGATTATCTGGCTGAGGTCTGCCGAAAGCAGGGATGCCGGATGGTGCTGGATGAGGCATATCGATGCTTCGCCCCCGAGGGTCTGATCTCCGATCGTTTCGTGGACGGAGTTATTCACTTAAGGAGCATGACCAAGGACTTCTGCATTCCCGGCCTCAGATTGGGGTGGCTCAGGGCCGATACCGACGTGGTGGAGAGACTCATGAAGCGCCAACCCGACTGGAGCGTCAGTGCACCGGCCCAGGATGCCGGAGAAGCCTGCCTGAACCACCTCCCGTATTTTCAGAAAAGCTGGCTGGAAACTCGACGCCAAACCGATCGTATGGCCCGGGGCCTGAGCGGTCTGGGACTGACGGTCTTTCCCACCGCCGCGAATTTCCTATTGGTTCGAATCGGCGACGACGCGGCGGTGAAGCGGCTTTCTTCACGACTCTGGAAGAGGCTGATTCAGGTGAGGGACTGCGCCTCCTTCGGATTGGAAGGGTGCATCCGTATCGGCGCCCGGACTCCCGAAGATATCGACTTCCTTTTGGAGTCGATCAAAGAGGATCTGTCATGATACTGGTGCTCGGAGGAACCAAGAGCGGCAAAAGCTCTTTCGCATCCCGGCGCGCCGCCGGCCGTGAAAATCTGGGTCCGGTCACCTACCTGGCGACAGCTCTGGCCGGGGACGGGGAGATGAAGGACCGTATTGCCCGTCATCAGGCGGATCGACCGTCTTCCTGGATAACGGTTGAAGAACCCGTGGACCCGGCCGGCTATTTCACCGACCTCATTGACGTCACTACAAAAAAGACCCCTCCGGCGGTCCCGGCCACCGTGCTTTTGGACTGCATCACCTTATGGCTCACGAATTTGCTGACCCCGATGGGGGATGAGCCGAATCGCGGCCAGGCGCTGGAACTCGGCAGGAAGGAAGTTCGGCGGCTGGTGGATGAGATTCTGGCCTGGGAAAGCGGCGATCCGTCGCTGGACCGCGAAGCGATTATCGTGTCCAATCTGGTGGAGACCGGTTTGATATCCCCCTGGCCTCTGGGGCGTATTTTCCAGGATCTGGCCGGACTCACCCATCAGATGATCGCCGCCGAGGCAAATGAGGTCTTCCTGCTGACCGCCGGACTGCCCCAGCGGATAAAATAGTCGGGCTTATTGAGCGTTTCGGCCACACGGCAGAATGAATAAGCAAGTCCGACGGGCTCCCGGGTCGGTTTCCTGCAAGAAAGGACAAATTATTGACATTCCCCCGTCCGGCAATTTGCTATAACAGGGGTACACCAAGGAGAATACATATATGACACCGAGCGAAGCCCGAACCATAATCGAAAGAACAATTGAATCGATAGAGCCTCTTGACGGCGCCTCACTGGAAGCCGCCGGAGTGCGGATGGATGCGCTGCTCAAACCGCCGGGATCTTTGGGGCGATTGGAAGAACTGGGCATCAAGCTGGCCGGAATTCAGAAAACAGATCGGCCGTCGGCTGATGTAAAACTTTCGCTGGTGTACGCCGCCGACCACGGCGTCACCGCCGAAGGGGTGAGTGCATCCCCTCCCCAGGTGAGCGCCATCATGACCCGAGCATTCTGTTCCGGCAAAGCGGGAATCAACGTTCTGGCCGGCAAAGCCGGTGCGATCCTGAGAATCGTGGATGTGGGAATCGCCGTCGATTATGACGAACCGGCGGATCTGATTGTCCGGCGCGTCCGCCGGGGGACGGGAAATATTCGGGTGGAAGCGGCGATGAGCGCCGATGAGGCCGCCATCGCGGTGGCCACTGGTATTCAAACCGCCCGGGAGGCCATTGCAGAAACAGGCGCCAGAATGGTGGGTATCGGCGAGATGGGCATCGGTAATACGACTCCCGCGGCGGCGCTCACCGCTGTCTTCACCGGCCGGGATCCGGCCACCGTGACAGGCGGCGGCACGGGAATCGGTGAGGCCGGTCAAAAACGAAAAATTCAGGTAATTAAGGACGCGATTAAGCTCCACGCCCCGGATCCCTCCGATCCGATGTCGGTGATGGCCTCTCTGGGAGGGTTGGAGATTGCCGCAATGGCCGGTGCAATGCTCGCCTCAGCCGCCGACGGCGCGCTGGTTCTCATTGATGGGTTCATCAGCGGCGCCGCGGCCCTGACCGCAGCGGCCATGGCGCCGCTGGTGAGGGAGAGGATGGTGCTCAGTCATCTCTCGGCCGAACCGGGACACAGAGCCTTGGCGGCGAAACTGGAGCTTCTGCCCCTGCTGGATCTGGGATTCCGTTTGGGAGAGGGTACCGGCGCCGCGATGGCGATGCCCCTGGTGGAGGCCGGCGCGGCTCTCCTTTCGGAAATGGGCACGCTGGCCGAAGAGTTGGTTCACCTTAAGGATCCCTCATGAGGGCACTGGCGGAGGCTCTGCGCTTCCTTTCCATTATTCCGATTCCCGGCCGCCCGCCGAAACGCGCCTGGGCGGTGATGGCCGCCTATCCCTGTGCGGGCTTGATCCTGGGCCTCATCGCCGCCGTCGCCGCCTGGGGAGCCGGATGGCTTTTCGGCGCCGCCGGTACGGCCGTCACGGCGGTCGCCGTCCGGATACTGATGACGGGAGGACTTCATCTTGACGGCCTGGCCGACCTGGCCGACGGCCTGGGCGGAGGACGGGATGTAAAGAAGAGACTCCTGATTATGGCCGACAGCCGTCTGGGATCGTTCGGAGGCCTGGCTCTGGTGGTGATGACAGCCATGCAGATTGCGGTCCTGGCGGAGTTGACGGCGGCTCTGACGATCGGGAACAATTCTGAGAATCCCTTGCTCATCGGAAAACAGCTGGGAAACTTGTCGTTTACGGTAATCCTGCCGTTGGTAGTGGCGCCGTCATTCTCCCGTGGTATGATACCGTTGATGATGCGCCTGTACCCGTCGGCTCGTCCGGGCGGCATGGGAGACCGTAACCGCCTGGCCGTGACGCCGGCCGTTGTCTTTTTCACCGTTCTCTCCAGCTTCGCAATTGCGGTGCTCGCCTACGGGATTGCCGGACTGGGACTCGCCCTATCTGCATCTTTTTTAATGGTTTTATTTGCGGCTCTCATTGCAAAGCGCCTGGGTGGCTTAACCGGGGACGTCTATGGCGCATTGATAGAAACGGGCGACTTGATTGTATTCTTCGGCATCTTGGTGCTCACGAGGATGGGATGGGGGAGCACTCTGCCATGAACGAGATCCTCTTCCTTCGTCATGCGGAACCGGATGATGCCGGTTTGTACATTGGAAGAGGCAGCGATCCGTCATTGAGCGAGAAAGGCCGAAATGACGCCGCGGGTATCGCCGAAGTGATGGCCGAGACTGCTCCGGCGGTGTTTGTCTCCAGTCCCCTGGCCCGTGCACTGGAAACCATCGAGCCTCTGGCAAAGAAGCTCGGACGACGAATCGAGATTATCGACGACATTGCGGAAATGGATTTCGGTGAGTGGGAAGGCCTGAGCTGGAATCAGATCGAATCCCAGGACAGCGATTTCTGGCGCTCATGGCTGGACGATCCTTGGAGGGTCAGACCGCCGGGGGGTGAGACCCTGGCCGAACTCCAGGAGAGGGTGGTGGCTGCGGTCCATGACATCCTGCGCCGTCATCATTTATCGGACATCCTCATCTCCACCCACGGCGGCCCCATGAGAACCGTCATCGGATATGCTCTGTCCCTTTCCGCCTCGGCCTATTGGAGTGTCGGGATTGATTACGCCGCTTTATGCCGCTTCCGATACGAGTCGCATGACATTCTGAACCTGCTGCAGTGGAATGTCCCAATCGTCGCTAGATAGCGCCATGGGTAATTTTTCAACATTATTTCATTTCCATACATCAATCATCAGTTTCAATATTGACCCATAGATCAAACACGCCTACTCTTTAATCTATGAAAGACCCCAACATCGACCTATTTCGGGCGCTCAAAGACGGACGCCGCAAATTCCGCGAAGTCGCGCAGGATTTGGGATTGGCCGAGAACACGGTGAGGGCGAGATATCGGAAGCTGAAAGAGTCGGGGGTTCTGGAAGTCACCGCCCTGGTGGATCCCGAAAAACTCGAATCCCACCAGACCGCTCTGGTGGGGATGAAAGTAAAATCGGCGGATCTGGTAAACGCCGGAAAGAGGATCGCTTCCCTGAAAGGCGTCGTCAATGTCCGGGTGGTGACCGGCCGATATGATTTGATGGTGGATGTGCTGCTCAAAGAGGGTTTCGGACTTCTGGAGTTTTTCACCCAAGAGGTGGCGAAGGTGGAAGATGTCCAGGATTTCGAAACCTTCGTCGTGTATAAATCCTTCGGGCATAAAGTCCCCTATGTCCTTTAGCCGTGTCGGAGAGACGGGAGAACGCCATGAGTGAGTTGAAAAGGACGCCGCTGCACGATTACTACGCCGGTCTGCCTGGAGTCAAATTGGTGGATTTCGGCGGTTGGGACATGCCGGTTCAGTTTCAAAACGGTATTCTCGCCGAGCACAAAGCGGTCCGTGAAGCCGCCGGAATCTTCGATGTTTCCCATATGGGAGAAGTGTCGATCAAGGGTCCGGACGCCGGTGCGTTCCTGGACTTTCTGGTGACAAACAGAATTGCCGGTGTCGAGACAGGCCGCTGCCTGTATACACCGATGTGTCGGGATGACGGCGGCTGCATCGACGATCTGTTGGTCTACGTGCTGGGAGAAGAGGACTATCTCCTGGTGGTGAATGCCGCCAACACGGAAAAGGATTTCACCTGGATCTCCAGAAAGCTTGCCGATTCGGATTTCCGCGCCCAGGCCGTCGATACGTCCTCACAGTGGGCCCTCCTAGCCCTTCAGGGCCCTGAATCGGAATCGATACTCACCGCTCTAGCGGATAATTTTATCCCCGGCGATCTGGAATACTACCATCATGCCGGAGTCGTGAAGGTTGCCGGATTCGATGCGCTGGTATCACGTACCGGCTACACCGGTGAAGACGGATTCGAGCTCTATTGCCGACCGGAGGACGCGGTCGGTCTGTGGCAAAGCATGGAAAATGCCGGCGCGGCTCCCTGCGGTTTGGGCGCCCGGGACGTCCTTCGCCTGGAAGCCAGACTCCCTCTCTACGGCCATGAGCTGAGGGACGACATCACGCCTCTGGAAGCAGGGTTGGGCATGTTCGTTAAAATCGATAAAGAAGCCTTCGTCGGCCGGGACATACTGGCGGCCCAAAAAGAAGAGGGAATCCCCCGACGGCTCTACGGGCTGGAAATGATCGATGCCGGTGTGCCTAGGGAAGGCTACCCCGTCTATCCCGTCGGTGTAGAGTCGTCATCCGCCGCGCAGCTGGGTTTTATCACAAGCGGCGGTCCCTCGCCGGTACGGGAAGGCTTTATAGCCCTGGCATCGCTGAAGAGGGGCGCCGTTTCAGTGGACGACGAGGTTCTGGTGGTAATCCGCGGAAAGGCAAAGCGGGCAAAAATTGTGAAAGTCCCGTTCTACCGCCGGGCTTGAAGAGCCGCGCTTCGGGACGGATGAATTTGTATAATGTGACCATAGTCGTCATGAAGGAGTGATTATGAACGTTGAAGAGGGACTGAAGTACACCGAATCTCATGAATGGATCCGCGTCGAAGGAGACACGGCCCTCATAGGCATCACCGATTACGCCCAGGAATCCCTGGGAGACATCGTGTATGTCGAAGTTCCCGAAGCGGGAACGAAAGTGGCAAAGGGCGATGAGGCGGTGAACATCGAATCGGTCAAAGTCGCCGAAGCCGTTTATGCACCGGTCACCGGAACGGTGAAGGAAGTCAACGAGGATCTGGAAGACGCTCCCGAGATGATCAATAAGGATGCCTACGGCACCTTCATCTACAGCATCACCATATCCGATCCGTCTGAGCTGGATTCTTATATGGACGCGGCGGCTTACAAAGCCTTCGTCGACGCTCAGGAATGATTTGACCCGGCAACAGAGGTGAGCATGATTCCCTATATCCCGCATTCCCAGGCCGAAATTTCGGCGATGCTCGACAGGATCGGCGCCGCTTCGGTGGACGATCTGTTTGTCGACATACCTGAAGGGCTTCGGTTTTCCCGACCCATCGATCTTCCCGGATCCATGGCCGAGTCCGATGTGATGAACCTCCTCGCCGCCTTGGCGAATGAAAATCGGACGAAGACCCTTTTCGCCGGGGGCGGTCAGTACGATCATGTCATCCCGTCGGTGGTGTCCCACCTCACCGGCCGCACCGAGTTCGTCACCGCCTACACACCCTACCAGCCGGAAATTTCTCAAGGAATACTCCAGGCCCTGTTCGAGTTCCAGTCCGCCATCGCCGAAATCACCGGTCTGCCGGTTTCCAACGCATCGCTCTACGACGGTGCAACGGCCGCCGCCGAAGCCTGTGCCATGGTGCTGAACGCCAAAAGAAAATCCCGCGTCGTGCTGACCGCCGGGACTCTTCACCCTTATACCAAAAGCGTTCTCGGAACCTATTTCGCCGACTTGGATGTGGAACTGGCGGAACTGCCGGAAACCTCCGGCAAGGTGGAACTCTCCACTCTCACCGCCGCACTGGAATCGGCAGGGGAAGAACTGGCGGGTGTTCTGGTCCAGACTCCCAACGTTTACGGTGCCTTGGAAGACCTGACCGGCTGGGCCGAGGCCGTTCATGCGGCAAACGGACGATTCATCGTGTCCGCCCACCCTCTTTCACTGGGCGCCCTGGCCTCGCCGGCCGAATGGGGAGCTGACATCGCCGTCGGCGACACCCAGCCCCTGGGACTCCCACCATATTTCGGCGGTCCTTCGGCGGGATATATCGCCTGCGGCAAGGATCTGGTACGCCGTATGCCGGGACGCATCGTCGGGGAAAGCGTGGATTCCGACGGTAAAAGGGCCTTTGTCCTGACCCTTCAGGCCCGGGAACAGCATATCAAGCGCGAAAGAGCCACGAGCAACATCTGCTCCAACCAATCCCTGGCGGCAATCGCCAACGTCGTCTACCTCTCCGCCGTGGGTCCGACGGGCTTCGCACAGGTGTCCGAGCAGAACATTAGCGCCGCGGCTGAACTGAGACGGCGTCTCATCGATGATATCGGACTGACCGATTACGTCCCCGGACCGGTATTCAACGAGTTCACTCTGAAGATTCCCGCCGACAGAAAAAAATGGGATGACACCTTCGCCGGCTGCGGCATCGTTCCAGGCGTCTGGCTGTCCGACCTGGATAATTCCTTTCCCGCCGATTTACTCTCCGTCGCCGTTACGGAAAAGCGAACCGGGACGGAACTCGACGCCTACATCGCATGTGCCCGGGAGGCCCTCTCATGACCATAGATCCTGAAACCCGGACGCTGTTCGAATCATCACGGCCGGGAGCTCCCGGTTTTCGATTCCCCGAAGCGGATCGGCCGGACAAGCCCGAATCAAACCCTGTCCCCGATACCCTGCGGCGAGGGTATCCGGCCGCTCTCCCGGAACACGGTGAAATCGAGACGGTCCGGCACTTCACCAAGCTCTCAAGGCGCAATTACGGCGTCGACTTGGGCTTCTACCCTCTGGGCTCCTGTACGATGAAATACAATCCCAAGGTGAATGAGGATGCCGCTTCTCTCCAGGGTTTCACGGCACTGCATCCCATGCAGTCCGACGAGGATGCGGCGGGAATCCTCCGCCTGTCGGGTGAGCTTCTCGAAGGACTCTGTGAGATTACGGGCATGGACGGAGGAACACTGCAGCCCATGGCCGGAGCCCATGGCGAGTTCGTCGGCATGAAGCTGTTCAGAGCCGCGTTCCGAGCCCGAAACCAGATGAACCGCACCCGTCTGCTGGTCCCCGACAGTTCTCACGGAACCAATCCGGCCAGCGCCCACTTGGCCGGCTTCGATGTGGTGACTCTCACTTCCGGACCCGGCGGCCTCCTGGAGCCCGATGCACTGGACCCCTATCTTGACGATAATCTGGCCGGAATCATGCTGACCAATCCCAGCACCCTCGGTCTCTTTGAGACACGCATCAAGGAGGTGGCGGATAAGGTTCACGGTGCCGGAGGACTGCTCTACTACGACGGTGCCAATCTGAATGCCGTCATGGGCCGGGTTCGCCCGGGCGATATGGGCTTCGATGTCATGCATATCAATCTTCACAAAACATTCTCCACTCCTCACGGGGGCGGCGGACCCGGGGCCGGGCCGGTGCTGGTGAAGAAAGGACTTCTCCCCTACCTCCCCGTCCCGGTCCTGGTGAAAAAGAAGGACGGGAAATGGATGAGGGATTGGAACCGGAATCAAAGCATCGGCAAGGCATCGACATGGTTCGGGAATACAGGTGTTCTGGTTCGAGCCTTCACTTACATGAAGGCTATGGGCGGTGACGGGCTCAAAATGGTTTCCGACATGGCGGTACTCAACGCCAACTACCTCCTTTCATGCCTGAAGGAGATTTATACGGCCCCCTACCCCGGGCCCTGCAAACATGAGTTTGTTCTCTCGGCAAAATCCCTCAAAGACAACACCGGAGTGGCGGCCATGGATATCGCCAAAGGCCTCATCGAATACGGTATCCACCCCCCGACGGTCTATTTTCCCCTGATTGTTCCCGAGTGCCTGATGATAGAACCCACCGAAACCGAAACTAAAGAGTCTCTGGACCGGTTCGTCCAGGTGATGGGGGAACTCAGGGAACTCGCCGATCGCGACCCGGAGGCCCTGCATCATCTGCCGCGGAATACCGTCGTAGGACGGGTGGATGAAGTCCGGGCGGCACGCCATCCGGTTCTCAGTCATATGATGATTGACGACAGGCCGGACTGATATCCGCCGACGGCGCCCTTGGAGGTCAGCCCAGAAAGAGCAGTGTCAAGGGAATGGTAAGGAGTGCAAGTAAAGTGGAAAGAGTCACCGCACCGGCGATGTAGCCCTCATCCAGATCCAGCATGTCACCCACGATGAGACTGTTGGCTCCCACCGGCATCAGAGACACGATGAGTACAACCCGCCGGCTCAATTCATCCAAACCGTCGACAAGAAGTAAGCTGAGCCAGGCCGCCGTAAAACCCAGAATCAATTTCAGAGGAAGGATAAACGACATCTCTCTCCATCGGGCCTTGAAAGAGATGGACAACCCCACTCCGAAAAGAATGAGGGGGGAAGCCATTCTGCCGAAAGCCGTCAAAGGCGTCATGACGGCACCCGGCATTGTGATATCGAAGAGAGAGACGACGATTCCGAAGATAAACGCCGTCAGAACCGGCACGGCGATTCTCATGGTTCTCAATGCGGAGGAAAGTCCGCCCTCCGAGCGTCGGACGATGAGCTGGGAGAGGAAGGTATATACGATGGTGGACGGCCAGAGCAGGGTGGCGAACATGATGCTTCTGGCCAAACCCTGGGGACCCAGGCCGATATCGGAGACCGCCCAGCCGATGTATCCGATGTTGGAGAGCATGATGACCAGAACAACCTCCAGGCGTCGTTCCGTAAACATGGGAAGCCGGGATACTCCCAGCGCGGACAGCCAGAGGAACCCCATCCACAGAGGAAGGGTGAGTGTGACAGGGAGAACCTGGGCAAGAAGGCTCGTATCCAAGGTGGCCATATTGGTAAACACCATCAGAGGAATCGCGACTTTCAGACAGAACTGTCTGATGGGATGGGCATAATCGACGGGAAAGTATCCTGTGGCTTGAGCCAGATAACCCAACATGATGGGAAGATAAATGGGAAGGAACATCAGGACGGTTTCGCTCATGTGGGGAGTCTAACGAAAAAAGCCGTCCTGTTCTGCAGGACCGCACTTTTCCACAACCGTGTAATGGAACCCAATCCTACTCGGACGTATACTGAAGTGGAAAGATCCAGGGGGACGGATAATCCATGAAGACCTATTTCATATCTGCTGCAGGCATCGCCGGGCTGGCTCTGTTCATCTTCGGGGCGTTCACTCTAATCCAATCGTGTGACGGTGACGCGGCACCGATCAGTTCGGAAATCGCCGGTGCTCTCACGTCCACGGATCTCGGAGCAAGGGAGGACGGGTACAGGTCTCTCCAATCGAGCCTCCTGAACGACGCCGGTTTATCGGCGGCGGCGGAGTTGATGAAGTTCGCGGAAAGACCGCGTTCGGTCCAAGGCGGTCTAATCAGAGAGTCCATCGATCTCTCGCCCGTCACCATACAGTACTATTCGGTGAACCCCGGGGAGGTACTGCCCGATCCCTCAATACCGACAGGCGATGCGGGAGAACTCCTGATCGTGGACTACGGCCCGGAAGGAGAGCTGCCCGCCGAGAACAGCCGTCCCGGCATTTACGTCATGTTCAACCAGCCCATGGTGCCCTTGGCCAGGCTGGGTGAACCGATCACCGAATCACCATGGCTGAAAATCGAACCGCCTGTCCCCGGAATCTACCGCTGGAATGGTACGAAGACACTCTCCTTCCGACCTGATGCGCCTCTCATCGCGTCTCCCCGCTACCGACTGACCGTGCCGGATGAAGCCGAGTCGCTTTTCGGTGTGAGGCTCGGTGAGGAATTCTCCTTCGACGTTTTCGGTGAGAAAGTGAAGATGGTGAATATGTTTCCCGGCAACGATGCCGATGCCGAAGTCGATGCGTATGACGTACCCACGGATATCGCCCGATTTATCACGTTGGAATTCAACCAGCCCGTCGATCCGGCAGTTGTGGCCGAAACATTGTCCGTAGAAATCGCCGGCCGAAAAACAGCCTTCACTCCCGGTCGACCCGATTATCCCGATCGACTGGCCGACCGAACACAGAGGGGTGTGCTCCTGACACTGTCCGACGAACCGGCCGAGAACGCCCGGGTTGTCGTCACCCTGGGTGAAGGCGCACGGCCGCTTCCCGGATATCCGGCAACGGACCGGGATCAGACATGGAACTTCCGAACAATCCGGCCTTTCAGCGCCGATGAGCTCAGCGCATATCCGGGCGGATTCCCCCGGGATAATCGACCCTCCCTCTACCCTGTTTATTTGAGATTCACGCATCCCCTGGACCAAACCGCCTCTTTGGATGATTTCAACATTCGTGTGAACGGCTCGCCGGTTCGTCCCGAAGATATACGTCTCTCATGGTCCACCCTGGCATTCTATCTTCCGGACATCCGTCCGGGAGACAGGGTCGATGTGGATGTTCCGGGGGGTCTCCTTGATGTTTACGGCCGTAAGAATCAAGCGGCAATTCTGTCGACGGAGATTCCCCGGCCCTCCCCGCTTCTGGATTTTCCCTCCCAGTACGACGGTCTGCGTCATCTCGAATCCGAGTTCAAGCCGTCTTTTGTCTGGACCTCCCGGAACATCACGGAGGGCCGCCTGGGCATCATGGGAACACCGACATTCTTCGACAAGCCCGACTTGTCGCCCAAAATTCAGGATTTGGATTTCTCCCGGACGCCCCGGGATCTCACGGTCTTCCACGAAGAGGACCTGACCCCGTTCCTCACACCCGAAGGGCATGGGACCGCCCGTATCCGTTACGAGATGCGCCAGGATCCCGAGCAGGTGGACCAGCGACGGCAGTGGAAGGAAGACGAGGTGGCCATCCAAGTGACGGATCTCGGGCTCTCGGTCCGCGTCGCCTACGATCGCATTCTGATCTGGGTGAATCGTCTCTCCAACGGATCGCCTGTGGCCGGATCCCGAGTCACCGCATTCAACAGGGCGGGAAGACGTTATGAAGCCTCCACGGATCAAGATGGTCTGGCCGTCATTCACCTTCCGGATGGGGCATACCGCCGGGATTTCGCCGACGAGAATTGGGACGGCCGCCTCGCACTGTACATACGTGCCGAAAAGAACGGCGATCTGGCGGAAATGCGAATGCGCAATACGAACGAACCGTGGTCGTTCGGAGTCTACACCGTGCGGAATCCCGAGGACATCGAGGAACCCGTTCACCGCATCCATATGTTCACCGACCGTGGTCTCTACAAGGGCGGCGAGGAACTCGCCCTCCGGGGCATACACTGGATTCAGTCTCCCCAAGGATTCGAAAGTCGCCGTGGGCCGTACGAAATAAGGATCGTCAATGATTTTTCCGGGCAGGAGGTGTGGACCTCCAATGGACGGACCAGCGAATCGGGCGGTTTCTCCCATCGACTGGTTCTTCCTGAGGATTTGGAGCCCGGGCCTTATTCCATCGTCTACGAGGGTACCGGTTTCTACGGATATGCGGGATTCCGTGTGGCGTCCTTCCGCCGGGCGGCATTTCAGGTGAACACCGAAGTCACCGGAGGTCCCTGGTTTCACGGGGACACTCTCGAGGCTGCGGTGAAAGCCGACTATCTGGCCGGCGGCGCTCTTCCGACGGCGGACTACCACTATTATTGGACCCGGAAGCCGGTCAATTATCGCCCGCCGGGAAATCAATGGCAGAATTGGAATTTCGGCACCACCGAATGGGCCGCCGAGCAGTCTCTCTCGTCGGGAGACGGAAATCTCTCAGGGGCCGGATCGGCCAGAATCAGCGAGGGTACCGTCGATCATGAAGTGACGGGAAAAGCCTATCGGTACACCCTGGAAACAACGGTGGAGGACGTCGACAGACAGGTCGTCTCAAGCGTTGCATCGACGGTGGTCCATCCCGCCGAAGCCTACGTCGCCGCACGGTTCGACAGCGGGAATGCCGACGGGTGGTGGTCTCGATTCATACCGGTCGGCGATGAGGTTTCGGCCGTGGGACAGCTGGTCGGCGTCGACGGCGAGCCTCTCTCAACCGACGGATCCATCTCCATCGGACTGGTGAAAGGAGAATGGACATCGGCTCGGCAGCAGGGGCTTTACGGCCGCTTGAACACCCGATGGGAGTTTGTGGAGAGTGAACTGTGGCGGGACGAGGAGGTTCTGAAAAACGGTACGGTGAACCGCATTCTCTCGGTGGATGATCCGGGCAGTTACACCTTGTACTTCGAATACACCGATGAGGAGGGCCGGCCGGCCCGAACCGAGGTGGATTTCTATGCCACCGGAAGCGGCTGGGTCCAGCAGGCGAGCCGGACTCCCAGTGTTATCAATATGATTGTGGATAAGAGCCTCTACGAACCCGGCGAAACCGCGCGCATCCTGGTTCAATCTCCCGTACCCAAGGGCCGCTACCTCCTGACCCTGGAGCGGGAAGGAATCCTGGAGGAACGAATCATCGAACTCGAAGGTTCTCATGAAGTGATTCAAGTGCCGGTAACAGAAGACTATCTTCCCGTCTTCCATGTCGCCCTCACCTCTTACACGGAACGAACGGAAACCGAAGAGGATTATTTCGAGCCTGATCTGGGCCGCCCGAGAAGTCTTTTCGGCCTCACGACTGTCCATGTGACCACAACTCCGGTAGAACTGGACGTGGAGGTGGAGCCCGATAAAGAGAGCTACGGTCCCGGAGACGAGGCGGAAATGACCCTCCGGGTGAGCCGGGACGGCAAGCCGGTGAGCGGTGCCGAAGTCACCCTCCTCGCCGTGGATAGGGGCGTTCTCGATCTCATCGGTTATCACGTTCCCAATCCCCTGGATTTCTTCTATGACGAGAACCATTTTTCCCACGCCGTGGCCGGAGACGACAGCCGGAGACTGCTGCTGAGGCCGGTCACCTATGAGATTTCCAATCTCCAGGGTGGCGGCTCCACCAAAGATGAGGAGCGGAAGGATTTCAATCCTCTGGCTCTCTTCGAACCGGAGATTCGGACCGGAGCCGACGGAACGGCTCGGGTGAAGGTGACACTGCCGGACAATCTCAGCGCCTACCGGCTCACCGCGGTTGCCTTGAAGGGTGTTCGACTGGGATACGATGAAGATGAGTTCCGTGTGAGCAACCCCATCAACGTTCGAACCGCCCTGCCCCGGCGCTTCCGCAACCGGGATACTTCAGCGGCGGGTGTCGTTCTGACCAATACGACAGACCAGGACCAGCTCGTCACGGTGTCGGTGGAATCGGATATTCTGTCCGTCGTGGGAGAGGTGGAGAAATCCATCACTCTCCCGGGAGGCTCCACCACCGAACTGCCCTTCGTTCTGGAAGCTCATGCCGAAGGCCGGGGAGTGATTCGATTTACCACCCGGAGTACGGTTCTCAATGAAGTCCTGGAAGAACCCGTTATCGTGGAGCGGCCTGTCGTCACCGAGTCATTTGCCACCATCGGTGTTCTGGGAGAAGAGGAAACCGAGGCCTCCGAAGTTCTTGTACTGCCGGCCAACAGCTCCGAAGGTTTCGGAGTGCTTCATCTCACGGCCGATTCCTCCCTGAGACCCTATATCGAGGCAGCCATGGAGAGGCTGGAAAACATCGCCTACCCATCGATGAACGACAAGCTCTATCATATCGCCGTCGAGTTGGCGGATGGTCGGAGCCCGGCACATTCCGAGGAAGTGTTCGCCGAGCTGGCTGAAATGCAGTTTCCCGACGGCGGGATCGGTTATCGCCGGCCAAGTCTGGAATATGCCCGGTCCAGCTGGTTCCTCTCGGCCCTGACGGCCCACACCTCCCTGGAGATATCCAACAGATTTGACGGATATGAGAATCCTCTTAATATTGAATCTCTCGAGGATTTTTTACTGACGCGTTTGAACGAGGCGAAAAAGGAGAATGCGGTATCCTTCACCGCCGCCTGGAGCGCCTGGATATTGGCGCGATCGGGCGCAATCGCACCCGATGAACTGGCATGGCTCAGGGATGCCGAAGACAGACTTGGCATCGCCGGATACAACATGCTTTCCATGGCCTACGGTGCACTAGGCCGGGAGAAAGAGGCCGAAGGACTCTACGCGAGAGCCAAGAAATTCGTCACGTTCGGAACACGCAGCGCCGATGTCGCCGAAACATACGAAAAGAGCAGCTATTTCTCCAGCGGCCGGGCCGAGACGGCCCTCCTTCTGATGAATGCCGCCGAACGAGGGGAAGATGATGAAATACTTCTTCGGCTGGCCGGGTCTCTCAACGGTGAGGTAAACAGCCGGCGATTTACCTCCCGCTTCGACGACTATTGGACTCTGATGGTATTCCTGCCCCTGCTGGAAGAAGAGCCGGGCCGGAAGGGGTACGGCTTTACGGTTGAGGTGGGAGAGACCGAATTACTCGATACACGCCTTGCCGTAACGGGAGAAGGGACATGGAGTGACTCGTTCCCCCTGGACGCCGAACCGATGAGTGCTCTGGAGAAAAACACCGCTCTGCCCATGAGCCTAAGGAAGGACGGAGAAGGCAGCCTGTATTATTCATCAACCCTCACCTATGCCCTGCCGACCGAAACCGCCATGCCCCGGGATGAAGGCATTGAAGTCTTTGCTCAAGTGGAGAGTCTGGACGGCAATGAAATCGACGAGAACAAACTGCCGCTGGGAGAGACTCTTCGTATGAGGGTGACCCTCAACACCCTCAACCGACGAAGTTTTCTCAAGCTCACCGTACCGATTCCTTCGGGTGCGGAGATTGTTGACCCGAGCTTTGCCACCACCGGTTCCTACCGCGATTCGGGAGGCACGGGAGATGAGAGCTGGACCAGGGAGACCGTCTACGGGGACACCGAAACCTTCTCGGCCGATGGATATACCGGATACGGACCCGGCGGCTGGAGTTTCTGGTTCAATCACCCCAGGCAAACCGTCTATGACAATGCGGTCACCTATCTCTGGGAGGATTTCTACCCGGGTCAGAGAGAAATCAGCTTTCTGATACGCACCACCACACCGGGAATCTATCCCACCCCGCCGGTGACGGCGGAATTGGAATTCGAACCGGAAGTGTTCGGCCGGAGCGGAGGCCGGCTCGTCGTTGTTCGGGGCGAATGATGTTGAGAGCAATGCGACCGGCCTGGAGCCGACCAGGGCGAACAACGCTCGGACGGGCTCGGGTTCTGATTCTCGCCGTCCTTATTGTGATCCTCGCCGGCCTGACGGCCCTCCGCATCCTCCCCCGCCTCCTGTCCTGGGCCGGCCGGGACACCCTTGAGAGCCTCACCTGGTCGCATCGCGTTCTGGACCGACGGGACGGCGAACTCCAAATCCGTCCTGTGAATGATGAGGGCCTCAGGCGGATCTTCCTCCCCTATGAGGAACTGCCCGCCGAGCTGCGCCGAATCGTTCGAATCAGTGAAGACAAGCGATTCTATTTCCACCCGGGGTTCGACCCCCTTTCACTTTTCCGGGCTGCATACCGATACGTCCGGGACGGCGCCCAGGGCGGAGGGGGCAGCACCATCAGCATGCAGCTGGCGCGGATTATCAATCCCCGGCCCTCCGGTGTTCCCCTGGGGGCGAAACGCAAGGCCAGGGAACTCTGGTGGGCTCTGCAGATTGAATCACGGTATTCCAAAAGGGAGATTCTGGAACTTTATATGAATCTGGTGCCCTTCGGACGGAATATCGAAGGTTTTCCCGCCGCCGCCCGGCTCTTCTTCGGTCGGCGCTTATCCGAACTGACCCCTGGTGAAATGTGCATACTGGCCGTCATACCCCGTTCGCCGGCGGCCTACGACCCGATGACCCGGCCCGAAGCCAATCTTCCCGCCGCCGAAGCGCTAGCGGAGAAAGCCGGCCTGGACAATATCGGGAACTCCCGGGGCCGCCTTCTCGAATCCCCGGCGGCATGGCCATTTGAGGCGCCGCACTTCGTCCGGCGTATCGTTCAGGACGCCGAGGAATGGCCCGAGGAACTGCGCCGGGGCTTCGAACCGATACGGACCGGCCTGGATCCGGACATGCAGAGTGAGGCCCGGCGTATGCTCAAAACGACCATCGGTTCGGCACGGCAGTTCCGGATCGGCAACGGCGCATTCATCCTCGCCGATATCGAAACCATGGACGTGCGGGTGTATCTCGGATCGGCGGATTTCAGCGATGATTCGGCCGGCGGGCAGGTGGACGGCCTGGAGATGAGACGGGAACCGGGATCCACCCTCAAACCTCTGCTCTATGCGACTCTGCTGGATGAGGGGTGGACCGCCTCCACGATTCTGCCGGACATACCCACAGATTTCGGCGGCTCATCGGTTTATATTCCGGGGAACTACAACGAACAGTTTCACGGACCGGTGCGTCTCCGCCAGGCCCTGGCCGCCAGTCTCAATATTCCGGCGGTGTATGCGTTGGAACAGCTGGGAGTCGACCGGTTCATCGACACATTGGTGGATGCCGGGTTCGCCGGTCTGGAAGATCAACGGGACGGCCTGGGAGTCAGTCTGGCCGTGGGCGGCGGGGAGGTGAGTCCCTCCGAGCTGACGGCGGGGTTCGCCGCTCTGGCCAACGGCGGTGAGTACAGGCCCCTGCGATTCGTCCTGAATCAGGAGCCGGACACCGTGAGAATCTGGTCCGCCGCCGCCTCGGATATCATCACCGACATCATCAGCACCCCCGACGACAGGGTGATGACCTTCGGCCGGAGAGGTCCGGTCCGCTTTGACTATCCGGCGGCCGTCAAGACCGGCACATCCAATCAATACAACAACATCTGGGCCGTCGGGTACACTACCGACCTTGTCGGAGGGGTATGGATGGGCAATTTTGACGGGACGACCGTCATGGCCTCACCGGGATCGTCCCTGCCGGCGGCGCTCCTCCACGAAGCATTTGACGCATGGTCCTTAAAGGGGGAGTTTCCTTCTCATTCCCTGCTGGAGACCCGAACCATCTGCAGTTTGAGCGGAATGGCCGCCACCGATCACTGCCCCTACCAGATTGAGGAACTCTATGCACCCGGAACCTCACCGGCTCCGTGTGACTGGCATGCCGATGCTTTGGGCCGGCCCCTGGTCAAGGTTCGCTATCCCCAGGATTTCTCTTACTGGGCCTCCCGCTACGGCTACAGTTTCGAATTCTCCGACACAGCCGACCTCGACATCCTCCACCCGCCTGAAGGCGCCGTGTTCTACCTGGATCCGAATACGCCTTCCGGCAGCCAGAGTATCAAACTCCGCCTGGTCGGTTCGGGGACGGCGGACCTAAGGGTCAACGGCATCATGCTGGGTCAGGTTTCTCTGCCCACGGAAGTGGAATGGCCGCTACGGGCCGGATCGACAACCTTCACCATGGAAAGAAACGGTATGATAGTCCGACGGCATATTGAAATTCGATGATGTATTCATAGTCTATACGTATGGATTACGAAAACGACCGAATAGAAATCGGAACATTAATTGCTCTGTTTATCATACCGTTGGCAGTTCTTATCATCTCATCGTGTACGAAGTCCTACGGCGAGGAAACCGCGGCCACGGCCGCAGCCCCGATGGAAAAAATCGTCGCCGTACCGGAGAGCCCTCCCCCTCATCCCTTGAGCATCGAAGGATTGAGGGAGCGGGAGTATTCGGCCGAGCCGCTGATTCTTCTGGATGCCATACCCGCCGCGGATGGTTTGGCGGCCAGGGAGTTTTCCTATGTATCCGAAGGACATACCCTCTACGGCCTGATTGAGCAGCCGTCGGGAACTCCGCCGGCCGACGGATGGCCGGTGATTCTGCTGGCCCATGGCTATATTCCTGTTGAGGCTTATTCCACGATGGACAGTTATCGATTGGTGACCAGATACTATGCCGCGGGAGGGTTTATGGTGGTGAAGCCCGATTATCGCGGGCATGGACGATCCGAAGGCCCCTCCGAAAGCGCCGCCCGTACAATCGACTATTCGGTGGATGTCCTGAACCTCCTATCAGGTTTGGACAAAATCCCCGGAGCCGACACAAACAACGTCTTCCTGTACGGACACTCCATGGGCGGTGAAATCGGACTGCGAATCCTCACGGTGAATCAATCCCTGAAAGGCGCCACATTATGGGCGGCGGTGACCGAAGACTTTCCCGAAAACACGATGTACTTCATCCGACGCAGAGGTGGTGACGCCGCCGAACGCCTCCAGAGCCTCATTGATGCCGAATTCGAACCGGAGGATTATCCCTCACTGACCCCGAACAGCTATCTGGATTCCATTTCCGTTCCGCTCTTAGTCCACCACGGCACAGCCGATGAGTCGGTGCCCTTCGAGTGGAGTGTGCCGTTCCGAAGCCGTATGGATGAGGCCGGAGTGGACTATCAATTCTATGAATACCCCGGGGAAGACCATAATATTTCCCGGAGCTTCTACTCGGTGATGGACACGGATATGGCCTTCTTTCGATCGCTGATGGAATAGCCGCCGCACCTCGGTATACTCACCAGTTGATCAGCACGAAGGAAGTTCGACCCTTGGAGCGTGACGGAGGAGATGATCAGTACCGGGAACGTTCCTTGGGTTTGAACCGGTCGGGATCGAGGCCCGGTGGTGACCACCCGATTTTGACGAGCCTGGTCGAAAGCTTCGCTTCCTGCTCGACCCTGCAGCCTGGATGTCGGAGGATGCGCCCAGCTCGTCGACATCCTCGATGACCGCAAACACATCAGGATCGTACCGCAGGAAAAGCTGAGGAACAATCCCGACACTTCGACTCTGCACCGCGCTTTGGACACACCATCGGCTCGACTTCTCGCGAAGGACTTTATAACCTTTAATATCGTCACCTTTAACAACAAGGCAATTCAAAACAAAGGCACGGCGTTTTTCCGCGAAAAAATAGACTGTCACTATGCCGTACTCTCCCGCCAGGACGGCGAGAACATGTATTCCGATCACCTCCGGTATCGCCACCGTCGATATAGGAGATATCCTTGACTTGATGGTATAGCCGGGGCAATCCTCCGTTAAAAAGCCTGGTCGACCAGGTAGAAAGGGATGGAGAGAAGCAGGTATTCGGCGGTATCGCCGAAGGTTGTCTTGACGGCGATCCAGCTTACACTCGGATGATTCAGGTCGATCCTTACCGCGAGGGCGAGGTTTTTTATCGAACATGAACTGGCGGAGGGATTTCATCGATCCTGCAGAACCGGCTTTTATCTCAATCGGTACAATCAAAGTACGGTGCTGAATAATCAATCTTCCCCTGTCTACCGCCAATCCGCTGCCGGTAATAGAGCGCCGGATCCTCCGCAAGGGACTGGAATGCCCTGATCTGTTGGCCGACATACTGTTCCGCCATGTGTCTCCTATCCTGAAGGATGAACTCCTTCGCATCGGACGTACTGAGCCTGTAGAGTCCCAGTTGGGTTGAGACGAAAGCCGTATCCAGCAATAAGACCTTAAAAAATTATCGTTCGACTCTGCGCCCAGAGGGACCTCCGCGAGATAGCATGTTCAGTTTGGCTTCCACGCGGCACTGGTCTCGCTTTGATTCTTTGGTCCGTCGGTCTGTTGTGTTGGGCAGTTGCTGCCGCCGACATCCTCTCTCTCGGCATACCCACAAGAGGTTTCCGCAGTCAGAGTCCCAGATCCTGGTCGATGAGCACGACGGAAGTTCGACCCGCCGGGAAGGATTTTTCGGTGATGCTCCAGTTGTTGCAGATCCGCTGCTTTGATGAGCAATCCTGGCACGAGGCGGTCTTCACACAGGGGTTTTTCAGACCCAGTCTCATGCTGTTCAAGGGCGAAGCGTAGGAGCGGACACGCTCCATGGCGTCAAAAAGATCGGGACAGATTTTATTCCGGCCGACCAGAACTACGACTTTCTTCGGTCCAAAGGTGAGGGCGCCGACCCGATTGCCGATCATATCCAGATTCACCAGAATCCCGTCTTCGGTAACGGCGTTGGTGCCAAGGAAGTAAAGATCCGACAGGAGAGCCTGTCGCCGTCTGTTCAGCTTCTCGTCCGGATCAAGACCGGGCTCATCCACCGAAATGACATCCCAATCGGCGCTCTCATGAAACCATCGCTTGATATGACATTCTTTCAGGGTGATCGACCCCCCCCAGGAGACGACACCGCCTTCCAGGGATGGAACAATGTTCTCCAGAACGATGCGGCCGGCACTGTCCGCATCTTCGGCAACATAGGCCTCGAAGTTGTTGGTAATCAGCGCCTTTTTCACCAACTCAAGCTTGATTCGTCCATATTCTTTAACGGGTTCGCTCATGAAAGACACCTCCTCCTGCCAGTATACCCATACATCAATAGACCGTGGAAACACCATCCTTCTAGATTCGATAAGAACCAAGCCGAGGCCTCGAGCGGTGTCTTTGACGGAAAAGCCCGTACCGTTGTCTCGAATTGTGAGGACATAAATGCCGCCGTCCCGATGCATTCCGATGTCGATGGAAGGCGAATTGATCCCGGTGATTCCGTGTTTGATCGAATTGGAGATGATTTCATTGATGATAAGTCCCAGGGGTGTGGCCCGGGAAAGTGAGATCGCCGCATCATCATCGTCGAGTTCATAACTGACCCGGACATATTCACAGTCATGGGAGTCCAGTATTCGGATAACCAGAGCCTGAATGTAATCGGACATCGCCAACACTCCGACATAGGAGGATTCACTGAATTGATCGTGAACGATGGCCATGCTTCCGATTCGCCGGGAGAGTTCTTCTAGAGAATCAATGGACTGCCTGTCGCTGGTCTGAGTGCTTTGCAGGCCGATGAGGCTATGAATGATGTTCAGATTGTTCTTCACCCGATGCTGGATTTCCCGAAGCAATAGGGTTCGTTCTTTCAGGACTTTCTGAAGTTTCTCTTCCGTATCAATGCGATTGAGGATTTCCTGTCCCAGAAATCGAAAATGCTCCCCGAGAAAACCAAGAACCAGCCCCAGCAGTATTCCGGCAATCAGAGGAAGGAGTACCAGATAGTGCACCGCTATGCCGAGAATCGGGGCAAGACACAAAAAATAGGGTGACATAAATCACCAGAGAAAGAACAAAGACCACCCGACGAAGGATTTTGCGGCTGTACCAGAGACGATGGAGATGAAGATTCATTCGGTCGGGTCTGAGATGGGATATCACTCTCACAGCATATCACGGACCGATTGAAGCTATAATACTGATAGAATGAGCGAATGAGGTGTTGATGATGGAATCGAGAAAGGAAAATTGGAAGTATTTTCGACAGAATTATCCGGAAGCGCACAAAGCGTACGAGGCATTCGGGAGATCACTCGGCCCGGAAGCCGGTCCTTTGGATGATAAAACCTGCGCTTTGGTGAAACTCGGCATCGCCGCGGCAAGTCAGTATGATCTGGCGCTGCGAAGCCACATCGAGAAGGCGCTGAACGTCGGCTGCACCGGAGACGAGGTGGAACACGCCATTCTCCAGACCGCCACCACTACCGGCTTTCCCAGGATGATGGCCGCATTGAAGATTTGGAGAGAAGAAAAAATCAAACTCGATTAGACCTGTCAGGCGATACGGATCCAGGGATCTTCCGGGCGGCGGGAGACAACTTCCCCGATGACGGCGGCATACGGCGCGGCATCACTGAGCGCGGAGAGAACCGAATCCACACTTTCGGCCGGAGCGCTCATAAGAATCCCGCCGGAAGTCTGGGCGTCCGCCATGAGCATCTTAAGGTTGTAGTCCACAGATCGGTCTACCCCGACGTGCCCTTCTACGTAGCGCCAGTTCCGAAAAGACGCGCCGGGAATACATCCCAGATCGATCAGCTCATAGGCTCCTTCAATCCGAGGCAGCGATTCGGAGTGAAAACGCAGTCCCACATCCCCGGCCTTGGCCATCTCCAAACCATGACCCAGCAGGGAAAAACCCGTTACATCGGTGGCGCAGCGAATTCCGAACTGCTGCATCACCTCGGCGGCTTTCCTGTTCAGGGTTTTCATATGCGTGAGGGCAGAATCGTATGTTTCAATCGAGGCCTCCCCCACCCGGCGGCCGGCGATAACAATGCCTGTACCCAGAGGCTTGGTGAGGATGAGTTTCTCACCGACCCGGGCGGCCGAGTTGGTGATGATACGATCAGGGTGGACCAGGCCGGTCACCGCCAGACCGTATTTCGGCGGGAAATCGTCGATGGTGTGGCCGCCTGCCAGGACCAGGCCGGCCTCAATGGCTTTATCCGCGCCGCCGGTGAGAATCTCTTTGAGAACTCCGATGTCGATGCGTTCCGAGGGAAACATGGCCAGATTCAAGGCGCTGATGGGACGGCCGCCCATCGCATAGATGTCGGAGATGGAATTGGCGGCGGCGATCTGACCGAAATCGTAGGGATCGGAACAGACCGGCGGGAAAAAATCCGTTGTGGAAATAACGGCCGTTTCATCATCGAGCCGGTAGACACACGCATCGTCGTGATTCTCGTTGCCAACCAGGAGATTGGCATTCCGGAGGACCGGCAAATCTTTGAGAATGCGGTGCAGTTCGGCGGCGGGCAGCTTCGCCGAACAGCCGCCCTGGTCGACGGTGGAGAGTAAATCAAATGACGACTTCATTTATGGCGTCACGACATGACCGGCACCCGCGAGGGAGGACAGAATATCGTACATGTTGGAAATGCGCCCCACCGAAACCCGGTCTGTGACTCGGTAGTAGTCCAGGCATTTCCCGCAGATCAGCATTTTCACCCCTTCGTCTTCGAGCCTCTTCAATCCGGCCAATACCGGAGAATCATCGAGTACGAGATGGACTCCTGAGGCATAAAAAACAATTGATTCCGGGTACGGCCGGATATCCGGCAGAGTGCTGCAGAACGCCTCGATCAGGATACGCTGGAGTTCTTCCGGGGCGTCTCCCATCCGATCGGAGGGGAAGCTCACGGCAAAACCCTGTTTTGGCGATTCGGTATCCTCACAGTAAGCAGCCGCATCAGGATGAGACAATTCGGATTCATCGGCCTTTCTCCCGCCTTTCACATCCACCCGGTACGTACCGCCGTCGTCCGTCGATTCATATCCGATATCATTATCGTCCAGGAAACGCCGCACGTTGTCTCTGGAAGTGGCGTTGTCCATCAGGACAGCGAATCCTTCGGGCGATTCCTTCAGGGCCTTCTTTGTCATAATCAAGGGCTTGGGGCAGGCCATGCCCCGGGCGTCGACAATCGCTGATGTCATTGTTGCTCCTTTATTGGAAATCATTCTAACATCATTGCGATTGCTGCAGCAAAACCCCACGGTTGAAACCGACCGCGCCCTCGGAGGTCAATTAAATTTACTACTATAGTAGTTATACGCTATTGCACAGCACACCGAATGCGGGGTACAACATCAGAATAGGAGACCACTATGCCTGTCAATCTCAAAGGCCGCTCACTCCTGGCCCTCAAAGACTACAGCCCGGAAGAAATTCGCTATCTGCTGGACCTTTCCCGGGATCTCAAAGCCAAAAAACGCTCCGGAATCCGAGGGAACCTCCTGGATGGAAAGAATATCGTCATCATCTTTGAAAAGACATCGACCCGAACACGATGCGCCTTCGAAACCGCAGCGTTCGATGAAGGCGGCCGAGTCACCTTCCTCACCAACAGCCAGATGGGCGCCAAAGAGAGCATCGAGGATACCGCCAAGGTGCTGGGCCGCTATTACGACGGCATCGAGTTTCGGGGATTCAAGCAGGAGACCGTTGAATCCCTGGCCGAACACGCGGGGGTTCCGGTGTGGAACGGCCTCACCGATATGTGGCATCCCACTCAAATCCTGGCCGACTTCCTCACAATTGAGGAGCACGTGGCCAAACCCCTGAATAAAGTGAAACTGGCCTACGTCGGCGACGCCCGAAACAACATGGGCAACTCACTGATGATGGCGGCCGCGAAGATGGGCTTGGGCTTTCGAGGCGTCGCTCCTTCCAATCTCTTCCCCAACGACGAACTGGTGGCCGAGGCCAGGCGAATCGCCGCCGATACCGGAGCCACCATCGAGCTCACCGATGATGTAAATGTGGGCGTGAAAGGTGTGGACGTTATCTACACCGACGTGTGGGTGAGCATGGGTGAAGAAGACCGGTTCGCCGAACGCATCGAGCTCCTCAAGAATTACCAGGTGAATCAGGCCATGCTGGACGCCACCGGCAACCCCGACGTGAAGTTCATGCACTGCCTTCCGGCGTTCCACGATCTGGAGACGAGTGTCGGTCGAAAGGTGAAGGAAGAGTTCGGTCTGGTCGCCATGGAAGTCACCGACGAGGTGTTCCGAAGCCGACATTCGGTGGTGTTCGACGAGGCCGAGAATCGGATGCATACCATCAAAGCCGTGATGGCGGCCAGCATCGGTTCCTGCTAGAATAGCCGGCATGAATCCCGATCAGGACGAGGTACTGGCGGATCTCAAGGAGCTTGGCTTCACCGAGTATGAAGCCAAGGTCTATCTGGCCCTGCTCCACAGCCACCCCTCGTCCGCCTACACCATTTCTCAGGGCTCGGGCGTCCCCCACTCCCGGGTGTACGACATCACACGCCGTCTCATCAAGAAGGGTTATGCGGTGAGCCAGGGATCCAATCCCGAGGTGTTTGCCCCCCTATCCCCGGATGATTTGATGGATAAGCTGCGCAGAGACACCGAACGGCTGACGGACCGAGTCGGGACGAGGCTCAAGTCCATGGATTTTCGAGCTGATTTCGACCCGGTGTGGAATCTCAAGAGCCGGGATGAAGCCCTGGATCGATGCTCGATGCTGATTGATGACGCCCGTCGGCATATCTTTATCGGGCTTTGGGAAGAAGAGTTTGGACTGTTGGAGGACGCCCTTCGCCGTGCCGAGAGCCGGGGAGTCCGGGTATTGATTCTCCTCTACGGCGATCGGGACATCGATTTCGGCACGCTCTATCACCATGCCACCGAATACATGCCCGCGGTGGCGGAACTGGGCCGCAGTATCGATGCCGCCTTCGATGCCGACGCCGCACTTTCGGGCACCTTGGGAAACATCCTCCCCTGCCAGGCCATCTGGACGAAGAACCGCGGTCTGGTGAATTCCATCGAGGGTTATATCATCCACGATTTCTACTTGGCTGAGATCCGCCTGGCCATCGGAGACAAAATGGATAAGCTCTTCGGAGCGAATCTGTCGGCTCTCCGGGAGAAATTCTACTCCCGATAGTCGGTATTCCGCCTACGGAAACAGCCTCCGGCACCGTCCATGCCGAGCGTACCAGAAATATCCGTGACTCCTCCACCATTCTCTGATCCGGGACCCGGTGTTCGACCGGTCATCGAGAGGTATTCGACCGGCAAAACAGCCGTCGGCCTTTTTTGCCGTTTTGCGGAAACCGGCCGCTGTCGGATCAATCCCATTCCCGAGCCTGCCGATCAACTCAGGCACCCCTCAGACGCCGTTCGGACGCCGCCACCTCATTTTGCGCACGGCGGCGGAACCCGGCCTTGACTTCCCGGAATCCAACACTATAATCCATATCACTACTACGATAGTAATAAACAGATCAACATCAGGGAGGCGCTATGAAAAATCATGTCAGGGTTCTCATCTGGGGATTCGGCGCCATGGGCAGCGGCATGGCGGAGATGCTCTTGGATAAGAAGGGCGTCGAAATCATCGGTGTCTGCGATATTCATCCCGAAAGAGCGGGCAGAAGCATGTTCGACATCCTCGGCCGATCCGCCGGGGGACACGGGGATGTGACGGTGAATGGGAATATTGACGAACTCCTCACACCCGGATGTGCCGAGGTTGCCCTTCTGGCCACCGATTCCTTCACCGCCAAAGCCCTGCCGAAAATTCTCAAACTGGTGGAAAACGGCCTGAACGTCATTTCCACAGCCGAAGAGATGGCCTATCCGAGAGCCCAGGCGCCGGACCTGGCCGATGCGATTGATACGGCGGCCCGTAAGCACGGAGTCAGCGTCCTGGGGACGGGAATCAATCCCGGTCTCATCATGGATGTTCTGGTGACTCTGCTCACCGGAGCCTGCCGCAGCGTGACCGCCATCGAAGCTAAAAGGATCAACAGTCTCTCCCCCTTCGGGCCGGCGGTGATGGAAGAGCAGGGCGTGGGTCTGTCACCCGAGGCCTTCACCGAGGGAGTCAAAGAAGGCGGAGTGGCCGGACATGTCGGCTTCTCTGAGTCGGTGAGGATGATCGCAGACGGCATCGGCTGGGAATTGGACGGTCCAGTGGAGCAGACCCAGAACGCCATCGTTTCCCGTGTGGCAAGGAAAACGCCCTTCATCGAAATCGGTCCGGGTCAGGTGGCCGGTTGCGACCAGCGGGGAATCGGCCGGGTTGATGGTGAGGCGAAAATCCGGATGGTCCATCCCCAGCAGATCGAGCCCGAATCGGAAGGCACGGAAACCGGTGATTTCATCACCATCACCGGCACGCCGAATATCACCATGACGATTCGACCCGAGATTCCCGGCGGTATCGGTACAATCGCCATGTGCGTCAACATGATTCCCCAGGTTATCAATGCCTCACCGGGATTGAAAACCATGCTCGATCTCCCCATACCCCGGGCCGTCATGGGGGATATGCGGGATCGAATAGAGGTGACCTCCTGATGGCCGTCCGGGGAGAGAGGATCCGCATCCGGAAGACGGTCCTCGAGGCGGAGGAACGTTCGGAGCGCATCCCCGAAGAGACACGCCGGACACCCATGGTGATGTGGGTGAAGGGTTCCCTCATCGACGAAAACGGCGCCGTCGGCGACATGGTGACGGTGGAAACCGACACCGGACGTCGGGTTGCCGGGGAATTGTTGGATGAGGCCCCTTCCTGGAATCACGGATTCGGCATTCAGGTGCCCGAGCTGGACGTACTGGCCCGGAGAATGCGCCGCCTTGCCCGGGAGCTGAGACGATGAGCCGGTACGATGATGTAATGGCCCGTAAATCGGACATCATGAAGAAGGCATTAGGCATCGACTACGATCAATTCGAAACCGGTGGAATCGCCTTCGATTATGAGGCCATGATGGCCCGAACCGGCTATTCCCTGGATGAAATCCGTGCCATTCAAGCCGAAACAGGTGTGGGGAACACACCGCTTCTGGAACTGCACAATCTCACCGCCCTGGTTCGCCGCCTGGCCCCGAAGGGTAAGGGGGCCAGAATTTTCCTCAAGGATGAGGCATCCAATCCGTCGGGAAGCTTCAAAGCCAGGAGGGCTTCCGTGTCAGTTTATCACGCGGGACAAAACGGATATACCACCGTCATCGCCGCCACCAGCGGGAACTACGGCGCGGCGGTGGCCAGTCAAGCGGCCATCCGGGGGATGGACTGCATCATCGTCCAGGAATGCTATGATTCGGCGGGAATCGGCCAGCCTGAAATCGTGGAAAAGGCTCGGAAGTGCGAAGCCTATGGCGCCGAAGTCGTCCAGCTGACGGTCGGACCGGAACTCTTCTTTGTCTTCCTAGAGCTTCTGGAAGAGACCGGCGGATTCAACGCGTCTCTCTACACACCCTTCGGAATCGCCGGTGTGGAGACTCTGGGCGCCGAAATCGCCCATCAGGTGAGGGAGCGAACCGACCGATATCCCGATGCCGTGGTGGTGACCAACGCCGGGGGCGGAAATCTGACCGGGACCGCCCGGGGCTTGCGGGCCGCCGGATGCGAAGAAACAGAAATCATCGCCGCCAGCGTCAATCTTGCCGGGCTTCACATGGCCTCGGACAGCCAATTCAACCGCAAGAGCTTCACCACCGGCCATACCGGATTCGGTGTGCCCTTCGCCGTGTGGCCGGACCGTTCGGATGTCCCCCGCTCCGCCGCTCGTCCGCTTCGCTACATGGATCGGTATCTCACCGTCTCCCAGGGTGAGGTGTTCTGGGTGACTGAAGCGTTGGCCAGGCTGGAGGGGCTGGAACGGGGACCCGCCGGCAATACCTCCCTGGCTGCCGCATTGGGCGCCGCCGGTGAAATGGATCGGGATCAGATCCTGGTGGTTCAGGAAACCGAATACACCGGAGCCGGTAAGCACGTTCAGCCTCAGCTGAGTTTTGCCCGGCAGCGGGGTATTGAAATAGGTTTCGGGGACCCTACTGATGAGATTCCGGGTAAATCCATCATCCTGCCGGACTCACCGGATCTGATTCGACCCAGAGATTTGAATCTGGACGATCTGAAACAGTCCCTGATCCGCCATGCGGTGGGAGAGCGGAATGCCGCGGAACTCAGTGAGAACGATATTAACTTCTTGGCGGAAGAAACCAACAAGGACCGGGCGTTTGTCCGACAGACCATAGAGGAGCGGAACCATGGAACGAGGTGATGATTTTGAGGCAAGGCGTGCCCATCTGGCGGATTTGAGCGAAGAGCAGCTGGAAGCGAGATTCTGGGAATTGGCCGGAAAAATCACCGCGCCGCTGGTGGATTTGGCGGCGAAGCATACCACCCCGTCCATCGAGCGTTCGGTGCTGATGCGTATGGGTTTCTCCGGCGCTGAGAGCGCGGCCATCGTGGAGGCGTGCCTGGAAGGGGGACTGCTGGGCAAGGGAGCCGGGCATGTGGTGCTCAAGAGGGCTGGGGACAAGGGATTGTCGATCCGGGACGCGGGTCTGGAATTGACCGCCGGGAGAAAATGATGGAACTGCAGGCCAATGAAAAGATCGACATCGAGGGAATTCTCCAGGACCTGGAACACTATCGGCCCAGACGCCGGGGCTGGATATGGCGCCGGACGGCACCGGGTCCGCAGGAACTGGGTCCCTTCGAATACCGGGACACCTCGGAAAATCTGAAACAGAGCATTCCCCTGCCGGCCGGCCACCATTTCGGCGACATCGATCCCCAGCCGGCGGAAACCATCACCACCGAAATCGCCTCGGGGCGTTTTGAGGACGATATCCGCCGGATGCGCATGGCGGCCTGGCACGGCGCCGACCACCTGATGGTGATTCGAACCGCCGGCCAGAGTCATATGGACGGACTGATTGAGGGCACGCCTCAGGGAATCGGCGGCGTGCCCATCACCCGAAAGCAGCTCAGAGCTCAGCGGAAAGCGCTGGATCTCATCGAAGACGAAGTGGGCCGCCCCATCAACTTCCACAGCTATGTCAGCGGGGTTGCCGGTCCGGAAATCGCGGTTCTTTTCGCCGAAGAGGGTGTGAACGGCGCCCACCAGGATCCCCAGTACAACGTCCTTTACCGCAACGTGAACATGGTGCGCAGCTTCGTGGATGCGGCCGCCGCCAAAAAGGTGATGGCCTGGGCGGGCATTGCCCAGATCGACGGTGCGCACAACGCCAACGCCACGGCCCGGGAAGCCTGGAAAGTGATGCCGGAATTGATGGTTCAGCACGGCCTGAACTCCATTTTTAGTGTTCAATGCGGCATGCCCAAAGGGAACATCTGCCTTTCCACGGTGCCGCCCACCGCGCCGCCGGCCCCGTGCATGCGGCTGGATTTGCCCTACGCGGTGGCCCTGCGGGAACTCTTTCGGGGCTATAAAATGCGTGCCCAGCAGAACACGAAGTACATGAGTTCCAGCACCAGAGAAGCCACGGTCACCCATACGCTGAATCTCCTCATCAGCCGGTTGACCGGCGCGGACATCCAATCCACCATCACCCCGGATGAGGGGCGGAATGTGCCTTGGCACATCTACAATATCGAGGGTACCGATACCGCCAAACAGGCATTCAGCGGCATGGACGGTCTACTCTCCATGGTGAATATTCGCCGAAGTGAGGGAGAACTGGCCGAACGTGTGAGGGAACTCAAAGAACGTGCCGTTCTCTTCATGGAAGAAATCCTCGAAGTCGGCGGATATTTTAACGCGGTGGAGCAGGGTTTCTTTGTGGATTCGGGTGAATACCCCGAACGGCACGGGGACGGTATCGCCCGGCAGATAGACGGCGGCGTGGGGGCGGGAACCGTCATAGAACGGGATGAGGATTACATGGCCCCGGTGACGGCTCATTTCGGCTGGAACAACCTCGAACCATGGGGTGCCGAGGCGGTTGCGGATCCGGGCAGTCTCATCGGAGGCGATACCTTTTCTCATCCCGAGAAAATCGTCTATGTGGACGAGCTGGATGAAGAGGACAATGTCCGTCGGCGAATGGCCGAGACCCGGCATTTGCGGGGCGGATCCCTGATTCAGCCGGAAATGGAATGGCAGGGCGACGGCGTTATCCAAGTCACGGTGTTTTTACCCACAGATGCCCGGAGAGCCCGGTTCGCGGCTCTTGAAGTGGCCAGGAAGATGGGTCTCGAAGAACCGGAGGTCATCCATATCGAGGCCATGCATCCCTCGGAAGGAACCCGAGTCGAGTTCAAGGGCCGCTTCCCTCACACCATCAACTTAGACGAACTGGTGATTCCCCCGGAACCCGAAATTCTCACCGATGATGAGATTCGGGACGACATCAAGGCTCATCCCATGCGCATCGTGGCGGGTACGGTGGGTGAAGACGAGCATTCGGTCGGTCTGAGGGAAATCATCGACATCAAGCACGGCGGTATCGAGGGCTACGGCATCGACTGCCGATATCTGGGAACTTCCGTATCCCTGGAAAAACTTGTGGACGCGGCGATCGAGCTGAATGCCGATGCGGTGCTGGCCTCCACCATCATCAGCCATGACGATATCCATTATCGAAGTATGAAGAGACTCCACGAGATTTGTGTCGAAAAGGGTGTCAGGGACAGGCTGATTCTGGTGGCCGGAGGAACCCAGGTGACGCCGGATCTGGCTGCCCAGCAGGGAGTGGACGCCGGATTCGGCCGGGGGACAAAAGGACATCATGTCGCGACATTCCTTGTGAAGAAGCGTCGGGAATTATCTGGGGCGGAGGCTTGATTGTTCCATGACGGTTCACCTTGATGCCCTGGTGGCTGAAATCGGCAGCACAATCACCTCGGTGAGCGCTTTTCGCCGTCTCGAGGACACCTCACCGGAGTTCCTCGGACAGGGCTCGGCCGCCACCAGCGTACTCGAGGGGGATGTCAGAATCGGCCTAGAGAACGCCATCGCCGATTTGGAATCGACACTGGGCAAGAAGATGGAGTACGACAATTTTTTGGCCTCATCCAGCGCCGCCGGCGGGCTGAGGATGAGTGTCCACGGCCTGGTGAAAGACATGACGGCCCGGGCGGCCAGGGAAGCGGCCCTGGGCGCCGGCGCCAATGTCCGTATGATGACTGCCGGCCGGATGCGGAAGAGCGACGTCGATGTTCTCGTCGATGTCGATCCGAACATCATTCTCCTTGCCGGCGGTACCGATTACGGAGAACGGGATACGGCCCTGCACAATGCCCGGCTCCTGGTTGCCGCCCCCCTATCCTGCCCGGTGATTTACGCGGGGAATATTCAAAACAGAGAAGAGGTTATCCGACTGTTTGAATCCGCCGGCCGCCGTCTTTACATCGTGGACAATGTCTATCCCGGTATCGACGAGCTGGACGTGGAACCCGCACGCCGAATCATCCAGAACGTGTTCGAAGAGCATATCTCCCATGCCCCGGGCATGGAGCACATCCGGGAAATGGTGGATGGAACCATCATCCCCACTCCCGGCGCGGTGATGGAAGGGGCCAAACTCCTGCGAAGTCGGCTGGGAGATCTCTGTACCCTGGACGTGGGAGGTGCCACCACCGACGTCCACACCGTCTGCGAGGATTCGGAGGAATACGGACGTCTGCTCACCTCTCCTGAGCCCCTGGCCAAGCGAACCGTCGAAGGCGACCTGGGCACTTATGTCAGCCGGATGTCGGTTTTAAATACCGTGGGAGACGCCGGAGCCCGACGCATCGCGAAAAAAATGGATTCGGGAACCGGCCCGACGGAAGAGGATTTGGTCTGGGCCGTCG